>JBKPHA010000133.1:0-16446 GCA_046729615.1 Actinomycetota bacterium | reverse complement strand
GGCAAACCCCGTCCGGTGCAAGGCCAAGCAGGACCGACGACCCGGCCCGGCGAGGTCCAGGTAGGCCGCAGGATCCCGGCGAACGGGACCCACGGGGACCTAGGCCCCGTGAGATGGATGGCTGCACACGACAGAATCCGGCTTACAGGCCTGCTAAGGGAAAGCCCCGCTTCGGCGGGGTTTCCTATAGGACCTTTCGCTAGGGACTCGTCACGCTTTCGTCGAAACAGGCTGGCCCTGGGCGATCTGTTTGCAATCGCTCGGCGCGGGCGCCCGGCTCTCGCCCTCGGGCTTGCCGGCATCGCTCCACGCCGGGGGCGCGGATACCAATCGAGTGGTGGCGCGAAGCGTTGGAGGGAGCTGGCTACTGCCGCTGATCTCGTACCTGCAATCGAGAGAGTGCATATGCGTGAGAACGGGAGGGGATCGGACGAGCTGCGACGTCGCGCAGTGCCGGGCAGGTCGGACGCCGAGAGTGCATCGTGGCGCTGGCCGCGGGGGTTAGGACGCTGGATGCGATCCTTTGCGTCGCCAGGGAGATGGGCTACTGAGGCTCAGTCCGGCTTTCCTCAGCAGATGAGATCGCGAACGCGGCTCCGATGAGCGCGAGGTGGCTGAAGGCCTGCGGGAAGTTGCCGATCTGCCGGTCGTGCGCCACGTCATACTCCTCCGCGAGCAGTCCGAGGTCGTTGCTCAGGCCGACGAGGCGATCGAACAGCTCGCGGGCCTCGTCGACCCGGCCGTTCACGGCCAGCGCGCTGACGAGCCAGAACGAGCAGGCGAGGAACTGTCACTCGTCGCCGGGCAGCCCGTCATCGGTCTGGGCCGTCGAGTAGCGCGACACGAAGCCCTCTCGTCCGAGTTCGCGCCAGACCGCATCGATCGTCCCCGTCACTCGATCGTCGCTTCCCGGCAGGAAGCCCACCAGCGGGATGTTGAGGACGCTCGCGTCGAGCTCCTGGGAGCCGTAGTACTGGGTGAAGGTGCGGCGCTCCGGGTCATATCCCCGCTCGCATACCTCGGTGTGGATCTCGTCGCGAACCTGCTTCCAGCGCTCCAGCGGAGCCTCCAGCTCGAATCGCTCCGCGAGGCGCACGGCGCGATCGAAAACCACCCAGGCCATGACCTTGGAGTAGGTGTAGTGTCGCTGCGGGCCCCGCGCCTCCCAAATTCCGTCGTCGGGCTGGCGCCAGATCGTCTCCAGGTACTCAACGATGGTTCGCCAGCGCGGCCAAAACCTCTTCTCGATCCGACCCGACACCTCGGCCCCCAGGAATCCGACCCCGAGGACCTCGCCGTAGACGTCGAGCTGGAACTGCTCGGAAGCTGCGTTGCCGATCCGGGCCGGCCTCGAGCCCTCGTACCCGGGAAGGTTCTCCAGCTCGAACTCGGTCAGCCGCCGCTCCCCACCGACCCCGTACATGATCTGGAGGGTGCTGGGATCACCCGTGCCGACTCGCAGCAGGAAGTCGCGAAATCCGAGCGCCTCCTCCGTGTAGCCGGCACCCAAAAGTGCCTCGAGCGCGAGCACCGAGTCGCGAAGCCAGCAGTAGCGATAGTCCCAGTTCCGGACCCCTCCGATCTCCTCGGGCAGCGATGTTGTCGGCGCCGCGATGACCGCGCCCGTGGTTTCGTCGGTCAGTCCCTTAAGCACGATCAACGAGGTCAGCACCTCGTCGCGGTAGGGCCCGTTGTACCGGCAACGGCCGCTCCATTCCCGCCACCAGGCCTCGGTGCGGGCGAGCGCCGAGCCAGCGTCCTCAACGGGCGGAGTCGGCTCGTAGGACAGGTGCCAGCTCAGGGTGATCCGTTCGCGAGCCCTCGACGATCGGAAACTCGGCGGTCACCGACCCCCTTCGATGTGGAGCGGTAGAGGCGTCGTGAGCCGAAATGCGTCGGGGCCCGCGGTGGCGATGATCCCGTCAGCCGCCCGCTCGACCCACGGGGTGATTGAGGCGTAGTCGGGACGCAGCGAGAGGTCCATCCGCATCGGTACGCTGCCCTCAAGGCCCTCGACAATCCTCATCAGGCGCGGCGGGCCGGCGAGCCGGCGAGGCATGAAGTCGATGACGCGCACTACTCCGTTGGCGCCCTCGAACTCGGTTTCGAGGATCAGCGTTCCGGGCCGATAACGGCGGGAGGTCGCTCGCGCCTCGCCGGCCGGTGCGAGGCGCCAGCGGCCGTGGCGCTCGTCCCCCACGATGGCGGAAAAGCACGACGGAGAGTCGAACCGGGGGAGGCACAACCAGTCGACGCCTCCGTCCCGACCCACGAGAGCCGCCGACCGCATGTCGCCGATCAAGCCATAGTCCTCGATGAGCATTTCGTGCTGTCTCCTCCGTGAGGGTTGTCCTAACAGGCGTCAGTTCACCTGCGCCGCGGGCAGATCAGTATCTCGGTGGCGTCCACGCATAGGGTCTTCCCGACGGAGTAGCGGGCCCCCGCACCGAGGCACACCCGCTTGCTACCGACCCGGTGCCGGTCGCGGTGGGGCTTTTTCGGCTAGCCCTTGGCAGCGTCGAGCGCCTCTTGAACCGCCCGCTCGTCCTCGTTCGACAGCGAGGTCTGGATCACGCGCCCCGGGACCTCGATGTTGGGCAGGATCTTGTCGAACGAGACCTTGCGGACGAGGACGACCACGGCTGCCTTGCCGGGTTCTAGCTCTGAGCCGAGGTTCTTCATGAAGTTGTCGTCGACGCCGGTGTCGCTGACGGCACCGCCGCCGCCCCGGCCGCGGCTCCGATTGCCGCCCCGAACAGGGGGGCGAGGAAGATCAGTCCGATCAGGCCGCCCCAGAGGGCACCGCCTGCGGCCCCAATGCCCGCCAACGACGGCTGATGCAGTTTGACCGTCCCGTCCTCGCGGCGCTCGACCACGACGACGTCGTCGATCTCCATGTTGTGTGCCTTGACCTGCTCACCGATGTTGCTCGCGACCTTCTGGGCCGTGGGTACGTCCTCATAGGCGATGGCAACCAAATCGCTCATGGCGCTCCTTCGGGTTGTGGCCGGAGCGCAACGCCACTCGATCGCAAGATGCGACCTCGGACCTGTTGGCTACCGGCAGCTCCGACAGCTGCCTAGACGGGTTCGGCCCAGCGGGCGGTGAGGTTGTAGATGATGATGACGTCGACCAGGATCACGATGAACGCCCACAGCGGCGCGGCCGGGAAGATCCACACCTGCTCGATTGCGTTCACGGTGACGATGAGGACGCCCAGGACGCGTGCCCAGGTCATTCCGGCAAGCAACCCGAAACCCGTCGCCACGAGGACGATGGACAGGACCAGCGTGACCCAGCCCCAGGTGGTGAGGTCGGCGATGATCGCGCCGTGACCTCCGACCACGACGACCTGGTCGTTGACGATCGCAGCCAGGCCGTAGAAGAAGTTCAGGAAGCCGATCATCAGCATCATTATCCCGGCGAAGATCACCCAGCCGGTCGGTCCCCTAGTTACGTCTCGACTTGCCATGAACGGTCCTTTCACTCAGGAGATCAGGCCGAGGTTCCCATTCGCCCCTTTCGGACGTTCTCCTGCGACATTCGCGCACGCGGTATCTCGCGACCAGAGCCCGCCGAAGCGGGCCACGTCGTATCCAGCAAGGGGCACTCGCGCCCGCCCGAGAGGTAATGAACGAAGGCGGGCTGCGGGGCCCCGTTCCCTGGCTTCCCCGTGCAGAACCCGTCAACCGTTAGGCCGCTAACGGTCTGGCAAAGGACTGCCAGCGGCGCCACTACCAGACTTGCACTTCGTGTCAAAAGGCAACCTCCCAGTCATTAGGCATCGAGTCGCCCGCACCGTGCTCTGGTTGGCCGGCATCGCGTTGACGATAGTCGTCCTCGAGCTCCTGGGCGTACCGATCAGGGATTGGATCACGAGGCTGTTCCACAAGCTCGGGCAGGTGCCGCCCGGCGCGATCGTGGGCGGCATTGTCCTCGAGACCTTGCAGACGGCGTTCGCGGCGCTCGTTTGGCTGGCGATCCTGCGCGCAGCGTTTCCCAGCCCCCGCGTGCCGTTTCGAGTCGTGCTTGCGGCCTATGCCGCCGCCGTAGCTCTCAACGATTTCCTGCCGGCGAACATCGGGACACTGATGATGCTGGTGATGCTGACGACCGTGATCGCCGAGGCCACGTTCGCGGCGCTCCTCTCAGGTCTCGTCGTCGAGAAGATCCCGTTCTCCGTATTCAACATCGCGCTCTACCTCTACCTGTTCCTCTCGGTCAGCGGCTCGTTCTCGATCAAGCTCGGCTTTCTGTCAGATCAGACTGGACTCGTCGCGCTGATCGCCGCCGGCGCCGTCGTCGTGATCGTCTTGTTGGTGAGGATCTTCTGGAGGCGTGCGGCGACGCTCCGAGCCCAGCTGGCCACCGGCGGGGCGATCCTGCGCGAACCTCGGAAAGCGATCGTCCGCCTCGGCCTGCCGGCGCTGGGCAGCTACCTCGCGCGTCTCGGCATCATCGCCGTCTTCCTCGGCGCCTACGGGATCCCGGTCACCTTCCACAATGTCGCGTCGGTGAGCGCCTCAAATTCGGTCTCGAACACCGTCGCGGTGACGCCCGGTGGGGTTGGCGTGAACCAGGCGATGAACACGGCAGTCCTCACCGATTCGACCAGCGCCTCCACCGCGACGGCCTACTCGATCGCCCAGCAGCTCGTGGTCTCAGCATGGGACGTCGTGTTCGCAATCGTCCTCCTCGCCTGGGTCTTCGGCTGGTCCGGCGGGCGCGAGCTCGTGAGGTCATCGTATGACGAGGCGAAGGCAAGAAGCGCCGAGTTGAAACGGCAAAGGCGGGCGCGGCCGATCGCGGGCGAGGGCGATTCGTGAGCCACGGCTTCCGGGACGGCGCCATCCGACCGACCCGCTCCGGATGATTGAGGGCGATGAAGCTCGGTCGCCTCCTCCACGGGCACACGGAGACGATCGCCGGCACCGTCTACGGAACGATCGTCGTCCTCTCCATGCTCACCGCCGGGGCGGCAAGCTACGAGGAGGACCCCTGGCGGCTAGTCGCGATCATGGTCTCGGGAACGGTTGTCCTGTGGGCGGCACACGTCTATTCCCACGGTCTGGGTGAGAGCGTGCGCGCGCGTCGACGCCTAGCGGCGGGCGAGGTCGCGGCCATCGCCCGCCGGGAGGGCTCGATCTTGCTGGCGGCGGTGCTGCCGGTGGCGGCAGTCACGCTCGGCGCCGCCGGCGTCCTCTCGGAGAGCTTCGCCCTCTGGCTCGCCCTCGGCGCCGGCGTCGCGGCGCTGACCGCGCAGGCTCTGCGCTATGCGCACCTAGAGCGCTTGAGTCGGGTCGGCACTGCCACCGCCGTCGCGGTCAACCTCGTCTTTGGCCTGATGTTCGTGGCGCTCAAGGCGCTATTGGTGCACTGACCTGCCAAACGCGGCTACCCCCGCGAAAGCTAGAAGTAGGCGCGGCCCTGGAAGAGGGGTTTCTGCGGGCTCTCGCGCTAAGCGAAAGCGCGACCGGGCATCCCACGGGTCCCGCTCAATCGAGAAGAGAGACCCAGCGTGGCCAAGCGAATCGTGGCAGGCTCTCGGGAGGGACGGCCGCGTGCCTAACTGGGCGGAAACTCCCGCGCCGCCTGACGGCGCAGGATCTCGATGCCGACGACGGCCAAGGCAGCCAAAACGACGATCACGAGCACCTGCCCGAGGTTATTGATCCCGGGTATGAACGACAGCCAGAGCAGGAAGAGAACCGCGACGACGGCGTAGACGGCGACCGGATGATCGCGCAGGTAAGGCGCCAGAAAGCGTCGCACCGCGACCTCGCGGTGACCGGGGCCTGCCAGCATGCCTCCGCCGATGAACGCGACGCCGATCGCGAGCACGAACAGCGCCCGCTGGCGAAGCCCAGCGGAGATGATGTCCCAGACCGACGTGATCGCCGGCTTGACCGTGTCGGACGCCGCAACCGAATCGACCCCGTTCCCGATCAGCCGCCTGAGGAGCAGGATGAAAATCGTCGCGACGACGATCCCACCTCCGGCGGCGATCAACGCCTCGCGCCGCCACCCCTGAGCAAGGAAGATGGCGCCGAGGTAGAGCAACAGCGCCACCACCGGCAGCACGATGCCGAGGTTGCGAAGGAGGCCGAAGAGGGTCTGGAGCCCCGAGAGTTGACTCGACCTCATCAGGACGAGCTGGCCGGGTGTCTGCACGACCTGGCTGTTGAGCAGCGTGTCGATCCGTGACTCAGCCGAGGCAAGCGAGGTATCGAGCCTCTTCACGTTCGCCTGGCTGGGGTCCTTGAGCACCGCTGCCGTCCGTTGCTTCAGCGCGGCCGCCCGGCTCTTGGCTTCGGACAGCCGCCCCTGGAGGTGGGACAGCCGGTCCTTAAGCGGAGCGGGAACGTCGCCCTGAACGCCCTTAATCGTGGCCTCGAGCTTGGCGATCCTCGTCTGGATGTCGGCGACGCTTTGGTTGAGTGCTTGCAGGTTCTGCTTCAGCGCCGGGGTCAGGTTGCCCGCCTCGAGCTGGGAGATGGTGGAACGCACCGACTTGATCCGCGCCTGAACTGTCGTCAAGCGCCGCCGCAGGTCCTGTGTGAAGCCCTGCACGACGGCCTGGAGCTTTGAGATGGTCTCTGGGTTGACCCCAAGGCGGGTAGCGAGGTCGGCGACCACGCTCCCGTAGTTCAGGGTGACATCGCCGCCCGTGGTCGAGACGTAAGCGTTCTTGTTTCGGATCAAGCTGACGAACCGCTCCTGGGCGCCGGCGACCGCGTTCGAGACCAGGTCCTGGACGTGTGGCGAGGCGAGCGCCCGCTGCGCCGCGTTGGTGGCGAGCTGTCGGGTGGCCGCCGCGACCGGAACAGCCAGCGGCTTGGCCGCGCTCGGCAGCTCCTTTTCGATCTGGCCCTGGACGTCGACGTTGGCGTAGAGCTGATCGACGGTGTAGATGGCGAGCGCCTGCTGTACGTCCTCGTCCTTGAGGATCTGGTCGGTCGTGTTCTTGATCTGGTTCGTGTCCAGGACGGCGCGCTGAACCCAGTTCGCGATGATCGAAAGGACAAGGACCAGAGACGCGAGCACGATGAGCGACCACACCGCGACGCGATGGCGCCGCTTCGCGCCCGGGTTTCCCGGGGGGTCAGCTGCGGGCATGGGGAGTCGCTCGGATCAAGGGCGAGGTACTTGGCCTCTCACTGGTCGGGCAAGTTGCCGGCGCGCAAACGAGTGTCGTCTGGAGCCGGGTGCCTACTTGGTGGCCTCCTTCAGCTCTCGCTTCAGCTCTTCCGCCTCGGCGTCGATCCGCTTCTCGATCATCTTCCGAGCGCGCTTGGTCGCCTCCTCCATCTGCTCCTCGATCTTCGACTCACCGACCACGATCACCGCGGCCTGACCCTCGTCCAAGGCCTCCCCGAGCTCCTTCAGATCGCCGCGGGACATGCCTCGCCACAGGTGACCGGCGACGCCGCCGGCCGCGCCGCCGACGATCGCGCCGCCGATGATCGAGGGCGGAAAGAGAATGCCGGCGAGCGCACCGACAGCGATCCCGGTCCAGGCGCCGTGCTGGGTCGGCTTCTCGGTCTTGTGGACTCGGACCCTGTCCCCCTCCTTTTCGATCACGGCGGAATCGAAGGTGCCGATCGCCCCCGCGGCGTGGAGGTCGAATACCGCCTCGTAATCGGCCTCGGCATCGCTGATGTCGTCGTAAACGGCGGCGTAGATGAACACTGGTCTATCGGCCATTCCGGCCCCTTTCGGTCAATGGTTCATGGCTCCGTTCGTCCCGAGCGCAAATCGAACTCTGCCTTGGTTGGGGGGGAGCGCGGCGGGCGCGAGCCTTTCACCTCGAACGGGGAAAAGCAAGCATCAAATCCATCTAGCGGCCAATCAGAAGATCGGTGGACCACTGCGTAGGCGGCACCCCGACGCTTGGCCCCTATCGAGCCATGATCGCCAGGCTCCGGAGCGCGAGGGTCGCCTCCGGCGCCAGCACCGCGGCGCGCCGGTGCGAGCCGATCACGGCATAGAGGCAGAACGGACGCCGTGCGGCGGTGAAGAAGCGCTGGACGCCGGCCTGGCCCGGCAGCGCCACCAGCAGCGCTGAGGGGTCGAAATCCGACGCCCGGAGCCGTGCCGGAGGCCCTTGGTGGGCGAAGAGCCCGCGGCCGGGCTCGAGCCCCTGGCCCGTCTGGTACTCCACGAGAGCCAGGAAGATGCCGTCGGCGGGCATGTTGGCCGTGACGCCGGTGCCGAAGTCGCCCGTGTGGTCCGGCAGCGCGAAGTTCGCGGTGTGGAGGGTGGCCGCGCCGCCGGAGGCTGCCGGCATCCGCAGGAGCGGCTCGCCCGCGCCGGGCGGCAGGGCGGCCGGCCGGGCGAGGGGGCGTGAGTAGACGCGCCCGTCCCAGCCGCCCGGCAGATCGATCGAGACCCCGAACCCGGCGATCCTCATGTCGTCGCCAGCGCGACCGTCAGCGCTGCGACCGCGGCGAGGATGCCCTGTGCCGCGAGACCGCCGGAACGCGCCGCCGGCTCGATCCGCGCCAGCCGGCCGCCGAGCGCGACCACGCGCGTGGGGGTGGTAACGCTCCCGGCCGGTAGGAGCGTCGCCCACCGGACCAGCCCGAAGGTCCCTCCGATTGCCGCTCCCGCCAGCGGGCTGGCGGACAGAAGCGAAGCGCAGAACGTCAGGTAGGTGGCGGAGGCGGTGGCTACGGTCACGACGCCCAGCCCGAGCTGGGCACCGAAGAGCAGCCCGTACACCCAGCCCCGGTAGGCGTGCAGCCACTCCTCGTTGACCTGGCGCCGCGGTGTCGGGAGGCGGGCGCCCGCCACTCCGAGGTCGAGGATGAGGCCCATGCAGAGGGCCAGCGCCAACAGGCCGAGGCGCCAGGCCGCTCCGACTGACCCGAGGCCGACCAGCTCTCCGAGCGCGCCGGTCACCGCGCCGAGCGCCGATCCCGCAAGCAGCGAACCGACGAGGAAGGCAAGCACGGTCGTCCCCCATCGTGATCCGCGGCTCCGCTCACCGAGCGGAGTGATGCTCGTCAGCATCGACTCCCCTCACGGCGACCAGGCCGCGCGGATCGCTCCGAGCGCGGCCACGCCGCATCCGACGCCGACCAGAGCCGCCGCCGCCGTCATGCCTCCTCTTGCTCCACCCGATCCGGATACAGGCTCTGGTGCCCAGGCCCGATCCCCGCCGCCTCGAGGTCCGCGTCGACCCGCCGCGCGCGCGACCGGCCGCCACGACCGGGCGGCGGGTCCCGGTCGTCCAGCGCGTCTCGGAGTAGCGACGCGACCTGCTCCCAGGACGACGCCGCGCCCTCTCCGGCCACCTCGCCCGAGCGCCCGTCCACGTGGATGAAGTAGGGCGAGGTCGGAACGGAGTAGTCGGACCATGCGGCCGAGGACATGACGAGCGGGACGTCCGGCGGCGCGAGCTCACGCAGGCGCGACGGGCTCTCGTGTTTGGAGTCCTTGGTCACGATGACGAGACGGGCGCCTCCTGGGATCGCGGGGCGGCGCTCTGGCTGGAGGTCGTGCCAGAAGCGCTCGCAGACGAGGCACCCGCTCGACAGGAACCCGAGGAGCGTCGGCTCGGACCCTCTGCGCATGCCGAACTGCACGCCGCCGCCGTCGAGCGTCGTCCCCGCGATGTCGGGGGCGCTGACGTCGGCACGCGGCTGCGCCGAGGGACTGGCCAGCTCCGAACCTGCGCCAGACTCGCCCTCCTCCTCGGGCCCGAGCCGGCGCAGGATCTCGGCGTGGCTTCGAAGGAGCCCCGCGACCACGACCACGAGAAGCAGGAGGATCAGCGTCTCGGCGGCGACGAGGACGGTCACGTCACGCCCCCGGATTCTTGCCGAGGATGGTCTCGTGCGACTCGGTGAGGCAACCGGCCTCGTGGCCGCAGGTGGAGTTGTCGGACATGTAGGTCGAGTTGCAGTTATAGGCGGGGATCGACGCCGGGTTCACGCAGGTGACGACGCGGCAGACAATCGGAGTGACGCCGCCGACCTGCGTGTTGCACTGCCCGTAGCGGAAGACGTTGCACGCGACGCGGCGTTCGCTGCACCGGCTACCGGCGCAATGGCAGCCGCCCGGCGCCCTGTGGCCCGGCTTCAGGTTGCAGTCGAGGTAGTAGCGGACGTTCTCCTCGGCGCAGAGCTTGGTCCCGCTGTAGTTGGTGCACTTCCACCACCCGCCGACATACGAGTAGGAGGGGCACGAGTTGCGGCCGTGGTGGATCGAGCAGCAGAACTCCGTGTAGCCGTCCTGGCAGCGGCTTCCCCCCGAGCAATCGGACGGGCGGATGACCGCCCACGCGGACACCGGGCGTACGAGGTAGCGGACGGGGGCCACCGCGAAGGCGCTCGCCGCGAGCGCGACGCGGGACAGGAAGCCGCGCCGGGAGGTGCCGCGATCCAGCAGCGACGCCGAGCGATTCGCGACGCGCTCGGTCATCCGGGCCGCCTCTCCGGCGTCCAAGACCTCCACAGCCGCGGCCCGAGCGTGAACGCGAGCACCCCGAGGTAGGTCGCCGCGGCGATGGACGCGAGCACGAGCGCCTCGCTCGCGGGCGCACGCGAAATCGCGAAGAGCGCCGGCGGGGGGGAGGGGATGGCCACGAGCGCGACGGCCGCCGCGGCGAGGTCCATCGCCACGTGCAGGCGCGATGGCTCGAAGAACGAGGCGCCGAAGCAGCCGCACGGCACCGATCCGCTGGCGCGCAGCAGCAGCGAGACGAAGCAGGCGAAGACGATGTAGGCGAGGGCCAGAAGCACGGCGGCGGTCGCAGTCGGCCACACCAGGCAAAGGGCGCCGAGCGCGATCTCCGCTGCGCCCAGGATCCGTACCGCGACAGGACCGGATGGCGCATCGATCGCCCGGAGCGCCGACCGCGCAGGCAGCGGATTCCGCACCTTCGTCGCCCCGGCGACGACCACCAGCGCCGCCACCGTGGCGAAGGCCGGAGCGATGGCGGCGCTCACCGACGACCCCCTGGGGTCCTCATCGACGCCTCCCTCCAAAGGTCGCGCGCTCGGAGCCGCGGACGCAGCCGCTCACGCGTGGCCGCAGCGTCCCCTTGACGCGACGCGCGCGATCCCCGTCCAGCGCGACCACGCGCACGAAGACGCGAGTCCGGGACTTGAAGCGAAGGCCGTCGTCGCACCACCCGCCGCCGAATCGCTCGACGCCCGCGTACACGCCCGCCCCCCGGCGGTTGAGACCCGAGCCGAAGACGCCCCGCTTGCCGCGGCGCTTCAGCGTCACGGAGGGACATAGGGCGCCCGGGCAGTGTGCCGCGAAGCGGTAATCGCGACGGACGACGTCGCCGCGGCGCTGGTGGAACGGACGGCCCCCTCGCCGAATCCGCGCTCGAACCGTGAACCCCCCGCCCAGCCGGGGATCCAGGCTGGTGAACGTCTTGGTCGCTCCCGTGTCGCTCCCGGCCGCATTCGTCGCCACGAGGCGGTACCGGTAGTCGGTTCCCCACGCCAGCCGCGCAACGGGGGCGGACACGGTCACGGCCGCGGTCCCCGTGACTATCTGCGCGCGGGTCGAGCGCAGCAGGCGCTTTCCCCGCCCGAACTCGAAGTGGTAGCTGGTCGGCAGGCCGTTCGGCTGCACGGTCCCCCGCAGCACCGCGGAGTCCACGTGCACGTCGCTGACGTCTCCGGTGACGGCGGTCGGCGCGCCGGTCACCGCAGCCGGCGAGCTCGCCACCCGCGACGCGGCTGCGGAGGCGACGATCACCGCCAAACCGAGCAGCGCCGCCCGGCGCCGGAACCGCGGCGCTGGCCCTCGATTTCCCCGCCACCCCTCGATGACGACGCGAAGTTACCACCACCTCCTCCGCAGGCGCGGGGTGGCGGGCGAAGTACGGTCTTCCCGACGCCGATCCCGGCAACCCCGCCCGTCCTCCTCCGACGACTCTCAGGCTTCTTCGGGGCCCGACCAGTCGAACGGTAAGTGCTTGCTGGAGCGGCCCGGCAAACTCCGCTTCCGACCGAGGCGAGCGAGGAGTCAAGAGCGGACCAGCGGTCACAGGGCGTGACCGGCCTCGATCCGCTTCTTCCAGCGCCGCTGCCGGCGGCGGGCATCCGCCATGAACAGCGGGATCATCCGCACGAAGAGGCCCGGGAACGCATCGAGGATCCGGACGAACGCGCCCCGCCAGCGCGGCAAGGTGAGGACCGGCCGCGGGCGGTCGAGGAGCGCGGCGACCCTCGGCGCCACGGCCTCCGGGCGCAGGAGCTGCCCCGAGAACGAGGGCGCGGCGTCGGGATCATCGAGCTTGTCGGCGATCATCGGCGTCCAGATGCCGTCGGGACACACCGCGGAGACGTGGATGTTCCTGAGACCCTCGCGGCGCAGGTCGCCCAGCGTGCCGAGGCTGAACGCGATCGCCGCGTGCTTCGTCGCGCCGTAGAGCGCCTCGCCCGGCGGGGCCCCGAGCCCGGCCAACGAGACGATGTTGATGACGTGACCGTGCCCCGCCTGGCGCATCCGCCCGAGCGCGGCCAGGGTGCCGTTTATCGTCCCAAGCGCGTTCACCTCGAACAGGAGCCGGCAGGTGTCCGGATCGTGGTCCCAGACGTGGCCGGTGACGAGAATCCCCGCGTTGTTCACCCAGGCGTCGAGCGAGCCGGCGCGCTCGACCGTCATGGCGGCCGCCGCCTCGCAGGCCTCGCGGTCGCGCACATCGAGCTTCGAGAAGAAGGCGGACCCACCGATCGCACGTGCCGCCGCGGCCGCTGAGGCCTCGTCGACATCGGTGACGTGCACGGTCAGTCCCCGCGCGGCCAGGGCTCGGGCGATCTCCAGGCCGAGCCCCCGACCGGCGCCGGTGACGAGAGCCGCAGACACGGCCGCAGCTTAGAGCCAGGCGGGGCGGCCGGGTGCTTGTTAGGATGCGGCCACCTTCCGGCTGAATCCCCGCCACATATCGCGGGGATCGGGGGACCCAGTTTCTGGGGCGAATCGCAGCAGCTTGCTGTGTAGCGCCTTCTCTTTCGGCGCGAGCCCGTCAGCTAACCCCGTAAGCGACGAAAGAGCACATGAACGAAGGCTGGCCCCGCCCCGGGGCGCAAACCGAATATCGCCGGCGCGAGGAGCCTCGGCCCATGCGGCGGCCAGATCGCATCGCGCTGTGGGCCGTCGGGATCGCGATCGTGGGGATGATCGCCGCCGCAGCGAGCGCGCATGCCTCCGCAGGCGGCGGCCCCACAAACCACTTCACCCATACCGACGCAATCCGCGCCGCCCCGATCAAGAAGTAGGCGACACCCCTCTCGCCGGGGCGGCGAGGGCAGCAACACAGCGGCTCGCGCGGCGGCTTACCCCGGCCGCCGCGAGCCGCTGCTTTACATCGGCCTCAAGCCGCCGTGGGGAGGATCGCCGGGTCGACCTGGTCCTGAGGGAGAGCCGCGGCGTTGGAGATCAGGCTCTGGAAGTCGTTCAGGGCCAGATGGGCCACTGCCTCGAGCAGTTCCTCGTCCGTCCAGCCGACCTCGCGGGCCTCCTCGAGGAAGTGGTGCGCGGGCCGCCCGTGGGACTCGAACAGCGCCTTCAGGAACGTCAGCAGCGCCGTCTCCCTCGGATCATTGGACGTCCAGCTCCGAGCTTGCGAGATCTCGTCGAGGCCGAGTCCGGCCGCGCGCGCCGTCCTGGCGTGCTGAGCGACGGAGTAGGTGTCGCCGCGGCTCTCGGCGACGGCGAGGGCCACGCGCTCGGCGGTCGGCCGCGGAAGCGCGCCGCCCCGGAGCTCGTGCCGCATCCGCGCGAACGCCCTCATCGCCGCCGGCGATCCCGCCAGAACGCCGACGAACTTCGATACCGAGCCGCCCGCGTCCGACATCCCGCGGAGGAGGCGGGCGCTCGCCTCGGGGGCGGTGAGCTCATCGTGGATGTCGAAGCGGCTGATATCGGTCTTGATGGTCAATTCGTCTTCTCGCTGGTATCGAGTGGATCGTGTGCGCGGTTTACCCGTTGTTAATCCCGCCTTTACTTTACTTTTAGCGGGTTACTTACTCAGCGTAAGTTATAGCGCGGCAGGGGTCGAATGACAACGCCTCCGATGCTGAATACGATCGCCGCGGCGGCGCCGGTTCACCCGTCTGCGCCGCCGGTATGGTTCGCTCCGCTCGCGGGCCTCGCCCGCCGTCATGCGATACACCGGAGGACGAGATGGCCGACAGCGCGAATGCCGTGCGAACTGAGACCCCCGACGACGTCATGAGTGCCGTCATGGACCGCGACGTGCGGTTCATCCGGCTGTGGTTCACCGACATGCTGGGCCAGCTGAAGAGCTTCTCGATCAACGCGGCCGAGCTGGATGATGCGTTCGAAGGCGGGATGGGCTTCGACGGCTCGTCGATCACCGGGTTCAACCCCATCGAGGAGTCGGACATGATCGCGATGCCCGACCCGTCGACGTTCGCGATCCTCCCATGGCGGCCGGCGGAGAAGGCGACCGGCAGGATGTTCTGCGACATCAAGGTTCCGGGCGGCGAGCCGTACGAGGGCGATCCACGGTGGATCCTGCGCCGGGCGCTCAAGCGGGCGTCGGACATGGGATTCGACGCCTACAACATCGGGCCCGAGCTCGAGTACTTCTACTTCCGCGACAGAAAGACGAACGGTCGTCCGCCGGAGACCCTCGACGAGGGCGGCTACTTCGACCTGACGACGCTCGACGCCGGCTCGGACGTGCGGCGGGAGACGATCCTCGCGCTCGAGCAGCTCGGCATCCACGTCGAGTACGCGCACCACGAGGTGGGGCCGTCCCAGCACGAGGTCGACATGCGCTACAAGGACGCGCTCGCGATGTCCGACGACTGCATGACGTACCGCATCGTCGTTAAGGAGTACGCGATGAAGTACGGCTGGCATGCCACCTTCATGCCCAAGCCGCTCTACGGAGAGAACGGGTCGGGCATGCACGTGCACCAGTCGCTCTCGCGCGACGGCAAGAACGCGTTCTTCGATTCCGACGATCAGTACTACCTGTCACCGACGGCGAAGGCATTCATCGCGGGGCAGCTCAGGCACGCGCGCGAGATCGCGCCGCTCTTCGCGCAGTGGGTCAACTCCTACAAGCGGCTCGTGCCGGGCTTCGAAGCGCCGACCTACCTCGCGTGGTCGCGTCGCAATCGCTCGGCGCTGATCCGGGTGCCGCTCTACCACCCCGGCAAGGAGCAGGCAACGCGCGCCGAGCTGCGGTGCCCCGATCCCGCCTGCAATCCCTACCTCTGTTTCGCGGGGATGCTCCATGCCGGGCTCGAGGGGATCGAGAAGGGTTACGAGCTCCCCGAGCCGATGGAGCAGAACCTGTACCACCTGACCCCGGAGGAGCGCGAGAAGCGGGGGATCGAGGAACTGCCGGAGACTCTCGGCGAGGCGATCGACATCGCAGCCCACTCGGAGCTGGTGCTACGGATCCTGGGCGAGCACACGTTCAACCGCTTCATCGAGACCAAGCGGCAGGAGTGGGCCGAGTACCGGGTGCAGGTCACCCCGTGGGAGGTCGATAGGTTCCTTCCGGTGCTGTGATGCCGCGCGGGCTCGGGTACGGCGAGCTGCGGTCCCGAGGCTGGATCAGGGCAGGACTGGTCCTGCTGGCGATCCCGTCCGCCGTGATTGCGGCGTGGTCGCTGGTCTCGCCGAGGGGGTTCTACGACAACTTCCCCGGCGCCGGGCGGCACTGGGTGTCCGCGCTCCCGCCGTACAACGAGCATCTGCTGCGCGACTTCGGCGCCGCGAACGTGACCATCGCGCTCGTGCTCCTGGGCGCGGCGCTGTTCTGCGAGCGGCGGCTGGTGCAGGTCGCGGTGGTCGCCTTCTTCCTCGGCACGATCCCGCACTTCGTCTACCACCTGACAACCACCGACCGCTATTCCACGAGCGACAACATCTGGAGCCTCGGCGGGTTCATCGTCGAGCTCCTCATCGCCGCCGGCGTGTGGGTGCTCACCGTGCGGCAGCCGCGGCGCCACGAGCCCCAATCGGCGTCGCTGTTTCAGCGCTAGCTCCGATTACTCGAGCCTGGTCAGGGCTGCGGGTCTGCGAACGGTCTCCTTGCCGGACTTCTCGCTGCGGACCAGGTAGCGCGGGTCCTCCTTGGAGGCCGCCACCACCCGCCCGGCGACCTCTGTCCGCGATACGAGGCGCCTGCGCACCCGACCCACGACCTTCTTCCCGCGGAAGTTCCACTCGACACGATCGCCCCGGCTGAACTTCTGGGGCACGTTTACCTCCTCGCTGGGTTACATGAGGAACAACCCCGGTGACTCCCGGGCTGCCCTCTACGCCGCGGCGGCTCGCAGCGCCCGGCGGATATCGGCTGCCACGGCGGCGTGCTCGCCCCTCACCTGCCGCCAGGTGTAGCGGAGCACGGTGTAGCCGGCTCGCCGCAGGGCGAGGTCACGCCGCGGTCGCGCTGCATGTGCGCGTAGCTTGCGTGGCCGTCGCCGCCGTCGACCT
>JBKPHA010000132.1:0-10851 GCA_046729615.1 Actinomycetota bacterium | reverse complement strand
ACCACCCCTCCGACCACCACCACGACCTCGACTCAGGCGTCCGGACAGCCGAGCCCCGAGGACGTCTACCAGACGTGCCTGGACGCGGTCCAGCGAACGGCGTCCGAGCCGAGGGCCGAGCGCGGCTGCGCGCAGGCTCGCGCTGCCTTTGAGCAGTGCGGGGCCCAAGCCTCGAACGCGCCCGAGGGGCCGGCGCGCGACGCAGCGCTCAAGGCCTGCCGGAAGACGGCCAGCGACACGATCGCTCAGCTTCAATCATCTCCCTAGCCCGTCGCCCGTCAGCATCGCCTCGTAGGGGCCGCGCCCCGTCACGCACGCGGCGCCGCAGCGAGCGGCGAGCGCGAGCGCATCGGCCGCCGACTGCCCCTCGGCGAGGCCGTAGGTGAGCCCGGCGGCGAAGCAGTCGCCGGCGCCATATGTATCGACGATGCGGGCGGGCAGCCGGGCCGCTTGCCAGTGCAGCACCTCGCCGTCCGCCGTGGTGACCGATCCGCCGGCGGCGCCACTCGTCCGCACAACCAGTCGCGGTGGGGGGTCCATCTCGCCTGGCCGGTAGCGCTCGCCCTCATCACAGGCGCTGGCCACCAGGGCATCGAGGTCGACGCCCGCGTTCGACAGCGCCGCGATCGCTCGGGTGGTGGCGACGAGCTTGGCGGCCGCGCGAGCGCGGCGAACCGCTGCTGGATCCCCGGCGGTCAAGTACACGCCCTCGGCACCCTCGAGCTCGTCCCACGGAAGGTCGTCGCTCGCGCTCGGGCCCATCCGCTCGCCGATGACCGTGATCGTCCGCTCCCCCCGAGCGTCCACGTAAACGAACGCGCGACGCTGCGCCTCGGGCCTCCACGCCGCCTCCACCCGGACGCCGAGGCCTTCCAGCTCCCGCTTCGCGCGCCGGCCGAGAGCATCGTCGCCCAGCGCCGTGACGAACAGGCACTGGCCGGCAAGGCGCGCAAGCTGAACCGCCGCGACCGCCCCGCCCCCGGCAGGGATCTGCCACGTCTCGCGCGCGTGAACGATCTCTCCCGCGTCCGGCACCTGACCGACGAGCGCGAGCTCGATCCACTCGACGTGCCCGACGACGGCGACGCGCATCGGCGAGTCAGCCCTTCCGGGCGGCTGGCTTGTCGAGCGCCATCACCGTTGGGAGCCGGGAGCGCGGCCCGCGGCTTCCGGCGGGCGCGTTTCCCCCTGCAGGACGCTTCGCTGGGTAAGCGTGTACAGGAAGCCCAGCGACGGCAGCACGATCACCACCGCGACCCCGAAGACGATCAGCACAGCGTCCAGCGTCGCCTCGCCCGCAGCGCCCTGCGAGATCGTGAGCGACTTCGGCAAGAGGTACGGATGCTGTGCCACGCCCCAGCCCCAGATCACCGCGACCACCGCACCGATCGCCAGGGGCCGCGTTCCGCGGCGTCCACCACGCCAGAGGATTGCCAGGACCGCCGCGCCGCACAGCACGGACGCGATCACCAGCGGGAGCGCGTCGCCGACGAGCCCGTCGTAGATGTAGCGGGCGTCCGCTCGGTAAACGAAGAGCCCGGCGATCGCGATCGCGCCGGCCGCCAGGGCCGCCGCCAGCGCGCGCGCCGCGAAATAGCTCTCGAGATCGGGCTCCCGCGCCCGGCGCGCGTCGAACACGAGGAACACCGCGGCGAGGTATGCGCCGGTGGCGACGAATAGGGCGCCGGTTATCAGGGGAGCAGCGCCCGTCCAGCTCGCGACGGGGTCGCCCGCCGCGTTTCCCACCGGCACGTGGCCGGACGCGATCGCGCCGACGACGGTCCCCATGAAAAACGGAGTCAGGAGCGAGGAGACGCCGAAGAGAAGCTGGGCGAAGCGGCGGTACCGTAGGTGGCGGGCCTGCTTGTGGAAGGCGAAGCCGGAACCGCGAAGCACGATCCCCAGCGCGGCGAGGCTCAGCGGAATGAACAGTGTCGACATCACCGACGAGAACGCGACCGGGAAGGCCGTCCACAGGACCACGAGGACGAAGATCAGCCACACGTGGTTGGCCTCCCAGACGGGACCGATCGCCCAGTCCACCAGGCTGCGCGCCCGCTCCCCCCGCCTCGACGTGCCGGCGAGGAGCGCCCAGAGCCCGGCGCCGAAGTCCGCGCCGCCGAACACCGCGTAGAGCGTCGCCCCGATCCAGAGCACCCCAGCGACTGCGTCGGCGGTGCTCATGTCGTCCCCAGCTGCGGTGGCTCCGGCTCCTCCGGACCGTACGGCACCTCGACCTCCGCTTCACCGGCCTCGCGCCAACGGCGGCTCATCGTCCGCAGGATCAGCGCGGTCGCCACACCCAGGACGGCATAGATCGCCAGCACCGCCGCGAACGTCACCCAGACCCCGCTCGCTCCGGTCACGGCGTCCTCGGTGCGCATCACCCCGTAGACGACCCACGGCTGGCGACCCACCTCGGTGACGATCCAGCCGCACTCGAGCGCGATCACCGCCGCCACGCCCGACACCGCGACGGCCCGCAGAAACCACGGCGTGCGCGGAATGTCCCGGCGCCGCCACCACGCCCATGCCAGCCACAGGCCGAGAGCGATCATCAGCGTGCAGATGCCGACCATCGTGTCGAAGCACCAATGGAGCAGCGTGTTGAACGGGGGGCGCTGGTCGGCGGGGACCGAGTCGAGGCCGGTGACCTTGGTGTCGGTGCTGAAGCCGACCAGGAACGAGTCGAGTCCGGGAATGCCCAGACCACCCTTCACGCCCTCGTCGGTGCAGACGCCGTAGATGTACTCGGTCACGTGCGTATCGGTGTGCTGGACGCACTCCATCGCCGCGAACTTGACCGGCTGATCGTCCGCGATCGCCCGAGCGGCGGTGTCCCCGACCGCGAACTGGATCGGGGCCACGATGCAGGCGACCGTGAGCGGGATCAGGAGGCCCAGCCGGTGGTGCCTGTCCCGCCGCCCGCGGAGCATCCCGGTCGCATACACCGAAGCGACGAGGAATCCCGTGACCAGGTAGGCGGCCAGGATCATGTGCGGCACCTCGTACGGGACGGCGCCGTTGAAGATCACCTTCCATAGGTCGATCGAGGTGGCCGATCCGTCCGGCGCCAGCTCGAAGCCGCCGGGCCGATTCATCCACGAGTTGACAGCGACGACCGAGTAAGCGCCGCCGATCCCGGAGATCACCACCGGAACGCCCGTCCAGAAGTGGGCCCATCCCGGCAGCCTGCGCCAGCCGTAGATGTAGATCGCGAGGAAGATCGCCTCGGTGAAGAAGAAGATTCCCTCGATCGCGAACAGGATCCCGAACACATCGCCGAACCGGGCCATGAACTCGGGCCAGAGGAGGCCGAACTCGAACGAGAGCACGGTCCCGGTGACGGCACCGACGGCGAAGGTGACCGCGGCGACCTTCGACCAGCGCTCGGCGAGGCGCAGCGCGTCGTCGTCGCCTCTGCGCAGGCCGATGTAGTTCGCAATCAGCATCAGCGCCGGGAACGCGACGCCGAGGCAGGCGAGCACGATGTGGAACCCGAGCGTGAATGCCATCTGACTTCGAGCCGGCGCGAGCTCGGAGGAGGCGGCGAGGACGGTCGGGAGATGCGCGACTAGCGAGATACTTGCCCCCGCTCGTTCGCGGTCACGGCCGGATCGTATTCGATGCCCCTATATCCCCTTGGACGGGCACCGAGGGAAGAGCGCCCGATCGAGAGAACGATTCACCTGAATATTTCCGGTGAAGTCCACGCTCGACCGCCCCCCGGCCGCAGCGGCTCCCCGGCTCTTTCTCCGCTCCGGGCGCCGGGTAACCTCGACCCTCATGGCGATCGAGTCGACGGATGCCGCGGCGGCCGGGGCCGTAACGCTGGGGGGCGACCTCGAGGTGCGCCGGCTGGGCTTCGGCGCGATGCGTCTGACCGGCGATGGCATCTGGGGACCGCCGGACGACCGCGAGGAGGCGAAGGCGGTGCTGCGCCGCGCGGTCGACCTCGGGGTGGATTTCATCGACACCGCCGACTCCTACGGCCCGACCGTGAGCGAGGAGCTGATCGCCGAGGCGCTGCACCCATACCCGGGTGGGCTCGTGATCGCGACGAAGGGCGGCCTGACCCGCTCCGGCCCGGGCCAATGGAGCCCGGACTGCCGACCGGAGCACCTGCGCGAGGCCTGTGAGGGAAGCCTGCGGCGGCTGCGCCTCGAGCGGATCGACCTCTATCAGCTTCACACCGTCGACGCGAACGTGCCCCTGGAGGAGTCGGTCGGAGCGCTCGCCGAGTTGCGCGATGCGGGAAAGGTCGGCCACATCGGCCTCTCGAACGTGGACATGGAGCAGCTCGCGCTGGCCCGCGAGATCGTCCCGATCATCTCGGTGCAGAACCGCTACAGCGTCGAGGACCGCAGGTCCGAAACGGTCCTCGAGGAATGCGAGCACCGGGGCATCGCGTTCATCCCGTGGTTCCCGCTGGCGGCCGGCAGGCTCGCTGAGCGCGGCCCGATCGCCGGCATCGCCGCGGCCCATGACGCCACACCCTTCCAGGTCGCCCTCGCCTGGCTCCTCGCGCGCTCGCCGGTGATGCTCGCGATCCCGGGCACGTCCTCGGTCGAGCACCTGGAGGAGAACGTCGCGGCCGCGGCCCTGCAGCTCACCCGCGAGGAGTTCGAGGAGCTCTCGGCGCTGGGGGACTGACGGCCACCGCCCGGGCGGCTCACGGCAGCCAGCGGGGAGGGCACGTAGGGGAGACGCCACGGTGGCGCGAGCGTTCATGTGACTAGGCGCGGCTTTCGTGACGATTCTCGCCCGCCGGCGAGGGGTGATTGAGGTTTTGGCCGAATAGCGGGCAAAAGCTCGGCCGCCCCACCAGCCGCGCGGTAATGGTCGAGAAACGGCACTCAGGTCGCCGCTTCTCGACCATCGACAGCGGGGCGACGGAATTGACCCTCTCCCCTACCCAGCCGGAATCACGCCCGGCCGCCAACCCGTACGGCGCGCGCCACCCACGCCGAAAGCACTACGGCGTCAGGACGATCTTCAGCGCCTCGCGGCGGTCGTAGATCTCGTAGGCCTCCGGCGCGTCGTCGAGGGTCATGTGATGGGTTACCAGCGGAGTGGGGTCGATCACACCCGCGGACAGCATCGCCAGCACCCGGTCCAGGTGGCCGATTACGTTGGCGTGGCCGGTCCGCCAGCGTAGAGCTTTGATCCACACCAGGCCCATGTGGACCTCGGCCCGCTCCGCGTAGACCCCGATCACGGAGACCGTGCCCGCCTTGCGGGCCAGGCGGCAGGCGAGGTCCAGGGCGTCGGGATGGCCGACCGCGTCCACGGAGAGGTCGACGCCGCGGCCCTCCGTCAGTTCCTTGACGCTGCCGCGTGGGTCGTCCTCGGTGAGGTGCATCGGGATGGCGCCGAAGGACTGCGCCATCTGCAGGCGGTCCTCGACGGTGTCGACGGCGATCACCTGCGACGCGCCCGAGGCCTTCGCGACCTGCACCGCGCACAGGCCAACGGGCCCCAGCCCAAGGACCGCGACAGTCGCCCCGGGCTCGAGGGCCTCCGGAACCGCGGCGTCGCCGCAGATCGCGTGGTAGCCGGTGCCGGCCACGTCGCCGGCGAACAGGGCGACCTCGTTGGAGAGGCCGTCGGGGACACGCCGCAGGGTCAGGTTGGCGTTGGGAACGAGCACCATGTCAGCCTGGGCGCCCTGGAGCGAGCCGAGCGTCGCGCCATGCCCGAAGACCCGACCGCTTTCGCACTTGTGGTACTCGCCGCGTCGGCAGTGGAAGCAGGCGCCGCAGGCGGTGCAGTAGGTGCCCAACACCCGGTCGCCGACCGCTACCCGCGTGACCGAATCGCCCGCGGCGACCACCCTTCCCACGTACTCGTGGCCGATGATGAATCCCGGCTCGATGGAGACACGCCCGTGGTAGATGTGAAGATCCGAGCCGCAGATGCCCGTCGCCTCGACCCGGACCACCGCGTCGTCGGCGGCGACGGGCTCCGGGTCCGGCCGCTCGTCCAGCCGCACCTCGCCCGGCGCTTGAAAGGTCAAGGCGCGCACGGCGCCGCAGGATAAGCCCCAAAACCAGACGCCCGGCGGTGAGCAGTGTCTAACCTGGCGGAGGGAAGGAGTCGAAGACGCTCGGAGACCCGGGCCACAGCCGCAGCTCACGGAGCCGGCGTCGGCGGCGTCGGCGGGTCACGGCCATCGGCGCGGTCTTGATCGCCGCCGCAGCGATCATCGTGCTCGAGGCCCTGGGAGAAGGAAGCGGTGGACGGGAGCCGCCCCCGCTCGAGCTCCTGCGGGGGCCGCATGCCCAGGTTCAGGCGAGGCTGCGCCCGATCGTCAACAAAATCGCAGAGCGGGTGGAGAGGCTTCGGCATCTGGAGTTCGAGCAGCGGCCGCGGGTGGTCGTCATGGGCCAGCATCAGTTCGGCGCCCTGGCCGGCAGGATCGCGCGCGAGCAGCGCAGCCGGGCTCAGCGTGATACCGAGGCGCTCCGCGCGGCCCGGCGCCTGCAGCGGGCCAGCACCCGCTTCGACCAGCTCGCGGGCCTGCTGCCGCCCAGGCTCGCCTTCGGCCCGGACGCCAAGCCCGCGGGCCTGGACCGCATCGGCGGCGCCTATGACCAGCGCCGGGATCGCATTGTCATCTTGCCCACGCTGATCCAGACCCGGGATCAGCTCTCATACACGCTGGCGCACGAGTTCACCCACGCCCTTGAGAGCGAGCACTTCGGCCTGGGGCTGGGGAAGCTGGCGGCCGCCAGCGAAGCCGCACAGGCGCGCCGCGCGGTGATCGAGGGAACCGCGACGTTCGTACAGGACCTCTACCGCCGCCGCTATCTGCACGATCGGGTGCCGCTGCGCGAGCGGCTCGAGGGCATGGGGAGCGTGATCGCGGCCGGATCGGCTCCTTCCGCCATCAATGCCCAAGCGGTCTTCGACTACTCCAACGGCGGGCTGTTCGTCCGCGCCCTCTACAGGCGCGCCCACGGCTTCCGCCTCGTCAACCGGGCACTCACGGACCCGCCGCGGCGTAGCGATCAGATCCTCCATCCTCGCTCATGGCCCGGCGGCGGGAGCCGGCCCCCCAGGGTGAGGCTCGGCGTCGGACGGTGGCTCAGGCCGCGATGGCAGCGCATCGGGGGTGGCGTCGCCGGAGAGGAGCGCGCGCTGACCATCCTATTGGCCGGATCCCTCGCGAGCCGGGCGACGGTCGGCGCGTCAGGCTGGAACGGGGGCCGATTCGCAGTCTGGCGGCCCCGCCGGCCCGCGGACGAGTGCGGGCGTGGCTGCGCCACCGGCGACGTGGGCGTGATCGCCTTCCGATGGCGCCGCCGTCAAGACGCGCATCAGTTCTCGCTGGCCGTTCCGGCCTACGCGATCCTTCAACTCTTCGCGGAGCGCGTGCAGTGGCAAACCTGGCGCGTCAGCGACGGGTACTTCGCCCTTGGAACCGCCGCCCGAGGCTCGGCGCTGGCGTTCGCGCCGACCGCTCCACTAGCGCGAGAGCTCGCCCAGCACGCGGCGAGCCGGGCCGCCGACGGTGGCGGAGGCATATGATGTCCGTCCACATCGCGAGCGTCCTCGCTCGCGCGCATAGGTGGAGATAATTGGGGCTGGAAGAGCTGAATTCCGTTAGGCGCAGGTAAGCGTTGGCGGCAGGAGCCACCGAATATCAGGAGCGGCCCGCGACCGTCGGCGCGGGTGCCGAGCTCGCGGAGGTCGACGTAGGCGCAATCGCGGCGCGGTCGCCGTGGCAGCTCTTCTGGCGGCGGTTCCGGGAGGACAAGCTCGCGATGGCCTCGCTCGTCTTCCTGGTCCTTCTCACCCTGGTGGCGATCTTCGCGCCGCTGGTGATCAAGATCGTCGGCGCGCCACCGCCCAACGAGGCCGATTCGACTGCGCTCGATATCTTTGGCACGGCGACGGGCCCGAGCTCCGCGCACATCTTCGGCGTGGATCAGCTGGGGCGCGATGTCTTCAGCCGCACGGTCTACGGGGCGAGGGTCTCCCTGATCGTAGCCGTGGCCGCAACGGGCCTGGCCACCATCGCCGGCGTTGTCGCTGGACTGCTGGCCGGCTACTTCCGAGGTTGGGTGGACACATTCGTATCGCGAGCCGTTGACGTCCTGCTCGCAATCCCCTACCTCCTGTTCGCCGTGGGGCTCGCCGCAGCCTGCACCCTCGGCGGGGCCGGCTGCCTGGGCGGCCTGATCAAACCCGGCATCGGCGTCGTGATCGTCGTGATCGCCTTCACGAGCTGGACCTACATGGCCCGGATCATCCGCGGGCAGACGCTGTCGCTGCGCGAGAAGGAATTCATCGAATCGGCGCGTTCGATCGGCTCCTCCCACACCCGGATCATCTTCAAAGAGCTCCTGCCGAACCTCGTTGCCCCCATCGTCGTTTATTCCTCGATCCTCGTCCCGCAGGTGATCCTCTACGAGGCGGCGCTCTCCTTCCTGGGCGTCGGGGTGCAGCCGCCGACGGCGAGCTGGGGACAGATGATCTCCGACGCCACCCCGACCTTCAGCGAGGCCCCGTGGTACATGCTCTTTCCAGGGATCGCCCTGTTGCTCACGGTGCTCGCCTTCAACCTGGTGGGGGACGCGATGCAGGACGCCCTGAACCCGAGGGCGAAGAAGACTTAGCGCGTATCTATGAACGACATGTCCGAGAGAAAGGAACGAGGATGCGATTGAGGTGGCTGAAGGTCCTGCTGCCGGTACTGGCAGTGGCGGGACTAGCCGTCGCGCTGGCTTCGTGCGGAGGCGGAGGTGGCGGAGAGGAAAGCGTGACTTCGTCGAAGTTCGCACCACCGACCGCGCCGCCCGACAACGCGCAGAAGGGCGGCACGCTGACCGTGATCTCTTCAGGCGATGTGGACTACATCGATCCCGGTGCCGCGTACTACCAGTACACGTACACGATCGACGGGGCCTTGGACCGGCCGCTGCTGAGCTGGCCGCCCGACGAGACGCAGAGGCCGCAGCCGGATCTCGCGGAGAGCGAGGACCTCTCGAGCGACGGCAAGACACTGACCTTCAAGCTCAAGAGCGGGATCCATTACAGCCCGCCGGTAAACCGGGAGGTCAAGTCGGCCGATGTCAAGTACGCGATCGAGCGCGCGCTGCTGCCCGGCGTGGCGAACGGTTACGTGGCGGCCTACCTCGGGGACCTCGAGGGCTTCAAGGAGGCCGAGGCGGCAGCGAAGCAGAACCCGACCAAGGCACCCGACATCAGCGGCATCGAGACGCCGGACGACCGGACGATCGTCTTCCATCTCGCGCAATCGACCGGGCTGACCGCCGAGCAGGCGCTGTCGCTGCCGATCAGCTCGCCGGTGCCGGAGGAGTACGCGAAGAAGTACGACGCCGAGAATCCCTCCACGTACGGTGAGAACCAGGTCAACGTCGGTCCCTACATGCTCGAGAGCTATTCGCCGGGCAAGGAGATCAACCTGGTCCGGAACCCGAACTGGGATCCGAGCACCGACTATCGCCCCGCGTACCTCGACAAGATCAACGTGGAGGCCGGCTTCACCGACACGGTCTCGGCTACGAAGAAGATCCTCACGGGGAGCGCCGAGATAAACGGCGACTTCTCGCCGCCGGCCCAGGGCGTGAAGCTGGCGGCAACTCAGTACCCGGACCAGATGACGCTGACGCCCTCGGGCGGCAACAGGTACGTAGCACTGAATACCAGCGAGCCGCCGTTCAACGACATCAACGTTCGCAAGGCGGTGATCGCCAACTCCGATCGTACGGCGCTCGTGGCGACTCGTGGCGGGCCGCTGGTCGGCCCCGTCGCGACGCACTTCATCCCGCCGGAGATTCCGGGATTCGAAGAAGCCGGTGGATTGAAGGGACCCGACCTCGACTTCGTCCAGAACCCGCAGGGGGATCCGCAGCTAGCCGCGCAGTACATGAAGAAGGCCGGCTTCGATAGCGGGAAGTGCGAGGGCTCCGTGTGCGACATCACGATGGTCGGCGAGAACCAGCCGCCGGACAAGGACACCGCGGAGGTGGCGAAGAGCCAGTTCGAGGAACTCGGGTTCAACGTCAACCTCCAGGAAGTGAACGGCGACGTGATGTACACGAAGTTCTGCAACGTCCCGAAGAACGAGCCAAACGTGTGCCCGAATGTGGGATGGATTAAGGACTTCAATGATGGCCAAGCCATCCTTGACGTCCCGTTCAACGGCGAGAGCATCGTCCCGTCGAACAACTCGAACTGGCCGCTGCTCGACGACAAGTCGATCAACCAAGCGATGGACAAGGCCAAGCTGATCACCGATCCCGATCAGCGCGCCCAGGCCTGGGGCAAGATCGACGAGGACATCACCGCCCAAGCGCCCGCCATCCCGTGGATCTGGGACAACCAGGCCAATCTCGCGTCGTCCGACGTGGCGGTGGTGATCAACAAGTTCAACTCAACGACCGACCTCTCGTTCACTTCGCTCAAGAAGTGAGGCGCTGACACGAGAAAGCGCAACAGCCAAATGAAATGGTGACCCCGCCGCCCGTCCGGGCGGCGGGGTCACGTCATCCCTAGGCATGGCCCGCTACATCGTCAGAAGAATCCTGTGGGGCATCCTCATGCTCGCGATCGTGAGCGCGGTCGTGTTCGTGATCTTCTACGTCTTTCCCAGTGCCGACCCGGCGGAGCTGCGAGCCGGTCGCAACGCCTCTCCGCAACAGGTCGAAACGATTCGCCACGCGCTCGGCCTGGACAAACCCATCTACGAGCAGTACTGGGACTACATGAAGGGGATCGTGCTCCACTTCGACTTCGGCTACAGCTATCAGTCGAGCGCAGACGTGCGGACGCTGATCCTCGATCGACTGCCGGCGACGATCTGGCTGGTCACGGGGGCGGCGA
>JBKPHA010000131.1:0-8254 GCA_046729615.1 Actinomycetota bacterium | reverse complement strand
TCGTCGAAGACGATTCTGCTCACGGTGCGGCAGGATAACGCGATGCCCCGGATTACGGCCGTCGACGCGCTGGACATCCGCTTCCCGACTTCCCGCTCCCTCGAGGGCTCGGACGCGATGAATCCGGACCCCGACTACTCGGCGGCCTACGCGATCGTTCGCACCGATGACGAGTCCGCGATCGGGCACGGATTCACGTTCACGATCGGGCGCGGCAACGAGATCTGCGTTGCCGCAATCGAGGCGCTGCGGCCGCTCGTCGTCGGACGCTCGCTCGATGACGTCTTCGCGGACATGGGCGCGTTTTGGCGCTCGCTGGTCGGCGACAGCCAGCTCCGCTGGATCGGCCCGGAGAAAGGTGTGATCCACCTGGCGACCGCCGCGATCGTGAACGCAGTTTGGGACCTGTACGCGAAGCGCGAGGGCAAACCCCTCTGGAAGCTGCTCGTCGATCTGAGCCCCGAGGAGATCGTCGCCTGCGTCGACTTTCGCTATCTGACGGATGCGCTTACGCCCAAGGAGGCGCTCGAGCTGCTCCGCCGCAACGAGCCGACGAAAGGCGAGCGCGAGCGGGAGATGCGCCGGGACGGCTTCCCGGCCTACACCACGTCGGTGGGTTGGCTCGGCTATCCGGACGACAAGGTGCGCCGGCTCTGCCGCGAAGGAGTCGGAGAGGGGTGGTCGCAATTCAAGATGAAGGTCGGCGCGAGCCTCGAGGACGACGTCCGCCGCGCCGCGATGGTCCGCGAGGAGATCGGACCCGAGCGGAAGCTGATGATGGACGCCAACCAGGCGTGGGACGTCGGGCAGGCGATCGAGAACATGCGCCGCCTGGCCGAGTTCGACCCCTGGTGGATAGAGGAGCCGACGAGCCCCGACGATGTCCCCGGCCACGCGGATATCGCCCAGGCGCTCGCGCCGATCCGCGTCGCCACCGGCGAGCACGTGCACAACCGCGTCATGTACAAGCAGCTCCTCCAGGCGGACGCGATCGGCTTCTGCCAGGTCGACAGTTGCCGCCTCGGTGGCGTCAACGAGGTGATTGCCGTGCTCCTGCTCGCCGCGAAGTTCGGCGTTCCGGTCTGCCCGCACGCCGGAGGGGTCGGGCTCTGCGAGTACGTGCAGCACCTCTCCCTCTTCGACTACGTTGCGGTGAGCGCGGATCTGACCGACCGCGTAATCGAGTACGTGGACCACCTCCACGAACACTTCGTCTCGCCGGTCGTCATGCGCAAGGGCCGCTACATGCCGCCCGAGGAGCCCGGCTACAGCGCGGAGATGAAGCGCGATTCGCTCGAGGGCCACCGTTTTCCCAGCGGCGCCCCGTAGTCGCTTCGGGTGTTCCTTGACCCTGCCGCGCAGGGCTCGTAACGTGCTCTCGTCCACAAGGAGGGAGGCTCACCATGCTTCACCGAGCCACGAGACATTGCAGGAACCGCAGGGCGCTGCTCGCCGCGGCCTTGGTCGCGCTCGGAACGACCTGGTTGGCAGCGACCGTGGGCGGCGCCGGCGCACAGCGCGCGAGTACGGCAGCCGGAAACCCCGGGTTCGGCGATATGCCGCTCAGCGCGATGATCGCCGCCCGGAAGTCGATCCCTGTGCCGAAGAGACTGCCCAACTTCAAGGGCCAGACAGTGACCGTGATGGGCGACGGCGGCCACAACATGAACGTGTTCGGCTTCTGGATGCCGGAGTGGCGGAAGGCGGGCATCAAGCTGAAGGCGATCGAGGTTCCCTTCGCCGATGTCTACAGCAAGGAGAAGGCCGAGTTCATCGCCGGCACGAAGGCGGTCGACCTCGTCGTCTTCTACCCGGCGTACATCGGAGACTTCGCGAGCAACGGCTATCTGCTGCAGCTCGACTCCCACATCAAGAAGAGCAACCCGCACCTGAGCGACGTGATCACGGCGTTCCGGAAGCTCTACCTTGGCTGGGCCGGGAAGACCTACGCCCTACCCGAAGACGGCGATGTCCACATCTTCATCTACCGGAAGGACCTGCTGGGCAACGCGGCGGAGCAAAAGGCGTTCAAGGCGAAGTACCACCGCGCCCTGGCCCCGCCGAAGACGTGGGACCAGTATCTCCAGGTGGGTCAGTTCTTCACGCGCAAGGCCGGAGAGAAGCTCGCCGGCAAGACGCTGAAGCGGCCCTTCTACGGCTGCGCCGAGTACGGTCAGCGCGGCTTCTCATTCGCATGGTTCGTCGACCGCTGGGCGAGTAGCGGCCAGGTCTACTTCGACCGGAACATGAAGCCGCAGATCGACTCGCCGCAGGCGATCAAAGCGCTCAAGAACATGGTCACGGCGGTGAAGACGTGCTCGCCGCCCGACGTGCTCAACTTCGGCTACGACCAGCTCCGCGACTCCCTGCTGAAGAACCAGACGCTGATGGTCGTGCAGTGGAGCGACGTGCCGAAGAAGGGCGCCGATCCGACCCAGAGCCAGGTCGTGGGCAAGCTCGGCTACGGGCTGCTCCCCGGCACGATCGTCAACGGCAAGCTCAACACCCGCTCGATGATGCCCGTGGGCCGTGTGCTGGCGATCCCCAAGAACAGCAAGCACGCGGACGCCGCGTACTTCATGGCGAAGTACATCAGCGACGACGTCAGCCGGTTCAACGTCTCGACCCCACTCGACGGGCTCGACCCCTACCGCTACAGCCAGCTCAAGCCCAAGTACTACAAGGAGTTCAAGCCGGCCGACGCGAAGAAGTACCTCGCCACGGTCAAGGGCGCCCTCGAGCACGGCTTCCCGGAGATCTACATTCCGGGCGCCGCGCAGTACGAGGACGCGCTCGACCTCGCGGTGAACAAGGCCATCTCCGGTCAGAAGGATCCCGCGGCGGCGCTCCACGATGCGGCCAAGGCGTGGAACGTCATCACCGACAAGCTCGACAAGAAGCACCAGACCACGCTGTGGCGGAACGCGCTCAAGCAGTACAAGTCGATCGGACTGATCAAGTAGGCACGCGGTAATCTCCCCCGCCGGCTCTCGGGCCGGCGGGGGGAGCTCACGCGTTATGGTCCAGGCGAGAGGACAGGACACGGCGGCCGGCCTCGCCGCGCGAGTGCCCCGGTCGCGCCAGCCGCTCTTCGCCTGGTTGATGGTGCTGCCGGCGGTCGCTGTGCTTCTCGCCGTCACGGTCTATCCGCTGATCTACTCGCTCCGGGAGAGCTTCTACAGACTGGAGCTCTCGTTCTCGCCCGTCGCGCACTGGGTCGGCCTCCAGAACTACGTCGACGCCTTCACAAAGGACCCGCGCTTCTGGCCGGCGATGGGCCGAAGCTTCTACCTCGTCGGCTTCGGGGTGCTCATAGAGCTCGTGCTCGGGTTCGGGCTCGCGCTCGTGGTGAACCGGCTCGGGCGCGCGCGCACGATAGTGACCGCGCTCCTCCTCGTGCCCGTGATGATCGCGCCGGTCGCCGTCGCAATCGAGGGCGTGGTCATCTTCAACAACTCCTGGGGCCCGCTCAATTACCTCCTCTCGGAGATCGGCATCAGCGGGCCGATCTGGCTGGGCGACCGCTCGGTCGCGCTGAACTCGATCCTGCTCGCCGACGTCTGGCAGTGGACGCCGTTCGTGGCGATCATCCTCGCCGCCGGTCTGCGCACGCTGCCTGAGGAGCAGTACGAGGCGGCCGAGATCGACGGCGCGACGCGGTGGCGGCTCTTCACCACGATGACCCTGCCGCTGCTCCAGCCGCTGATCATCGTCACGGTCCTGATCCGCGCGATGGACATCTTCAAGACGTTCGACACGATCTACGTGATGACCGGAGGCGGTCCTGGCTCCTCGACCGAGACGGCGAGCTTCTATACCTACCTCCAGGGACTTCAGTTCTTCAGCTTCGGCTACGCGGCGGCGATCAGCTACATCCAGCTCATCGTGATCACCGTCGTCGCGACGCTCCTCGTCCGGCGGATGCGAAAGGGCCTCGGGTGAAGGGCTGGTCGATCGTGAAGAACGGCCTGACGTGGTTCGTCGTCGCCGTCGCCCTCGCGTTCTTCCTTCTGCCGGTCGTCTGGATCCTGATCACCTCGTTCAAGGCGCAGGGGGAGGTGTTCCACTATCCGCCGATCTTCTGGCCCAAGAACATCGATTTCCGTCACTTCTCGTCGGTCCTGCACGGGCCGGGAGGACATGCGCTGAAAGCAAGCCTCATCGTGGCCTCGGCGAACACCATGCTGTCGCTGCTCGTCGGCGTGCCGACCGCCTACAGCCTCAGCCGTTTCTTCGCCGTCGGCGGCAAGCACCTAGCGTTCTGGATCCTCAGCATCCGGATGTTCCCGCCGGTCGCCTCCGCGGTGCCGCTGTTCCTGCTCTTCCAGAAGTACCACCTGCTGGACACCTATTGGGCGTTGATCATCGCCTACCTGACCTTCAACGTTCCCTTCGTCGTCTGGTTCGTGAAGGGCTTCTTCGACGACCTGCCCCGCGACCTCGAGGAGGCCGCGCTCGTGGACGGAGCGACGCGCTGGCGCGCGTTCACCGGGATCGCCCTGCGGCTCGCCGTCCCGGGGATCGTGACCAGCGCGCTGTTGGCGTTCGTCTTCTCGTGGAACGAGTTCCTGCTCGCTCTGTTCCTCACCCGCTCGCAGGTGCGGACGCTTCCCGTCGCGCTCGCGAACCTCGTCGGCGGGCACGAGATCCAATGGGGCGAGATCGGTGCGCTTACGGTGATCGCGATCGTGCCGGTCGTCGCGCTCGCGGTCGTGTTGCAGCGGTACGTCGTCCGCGGGCTCACGTTCGGGGCCGTGAAGGGATGAGGGGAGGACGATGGAGGGGCCAGTGAAGCTGATCGCCCTGCTGAAGGCGAAGCCGGGCCTGAGCCGAGACGAGTTCGCGCGGCGCTGGGTCGAGGGACATGCGCCGCTTACGCTCCGGTTCAAGAACCTGAAGGGCTACCGAATCAACGTGGCGATCGCGGAATACCAGGAGCTTGAGGGCGCGCTGCCCTACGACGGCACGGCCGAGCTCTGGTGGGAGTCGCTCGAGGAGATGCAAGCTGACTTCGCCTCTGGCGAGGCCGCGGTGGCGGTCGCGGACGCGGACACGTTCACCCTCGTCCGTACGCACATCTACACCGAGGAGTTCGTCCTCCGGTGAAGGTCTGCGTCGTCGGCGCGGCGAACATCGACCTGATCAGCTATGTCCCGCGCCTGCCGCAGGTGGGGGAGACGCTGCACGGAACGCAGTTCCGGATGGGCTACGGCGGCAAGGGCGCGAACCAGGCCGTGATGGCGGCCCGGCTCCGAGCCGAGGTGACGATGGTCTGCAAGCTCGGGCGAGACGTCTTCGGGGAAGGGACGCTCGAGAACTTCCGGGCCCACGGCGTCGACACGACCCACGTTACGTTCACCGAAGACGCGTTCTCTGGCGTCGCACCGATCGCTGTCGACCCCGACGGGCGCAACGCGATCATCATCGTCACCGGCGCCAACGACCTGCTCTCGCTGGACGACCTCGAGCGGGCCCGGCCGGCGATCGCGGCGGCCGACGTCGTCGTCTGCCAGCTCGAGCTGCCGGTCGAGACGACCCTGTCCGCGCTGCGGATCGCGCGCGAGGAGGGCGTGCGGACGATCTTCAATCCGGCGCCCGCCCGCGACGACCTGCCGGACGAGCTCTTCCGGCTCAGCGACGTGATCTGCCCGAACGAGCCTGAGACTGAGCTGCTGACGGGGATGCCCGCGGGCGAAGGGGCCGCGCGGGAGCTGCTCGCCCGCGGCGTGGGAGCGGTGGCACTGACGCTGGGCGACCAGGGGTGCCTGCTCGTCGAGGGCGACAGCGTGACCGAGGTCCCGGTCGAGCCGGTACGGGCAGTGGACACGACGGGAGCCGGCGACGCCTTCGTCGGGGCGCTCGCCACGTTCCTCGCGGCCGGCCGCAGTCCGGTCGACGCAGCCGAGCGATCGAACGCGGTCGCCGCGCTCAGCGTCCAGGGGCGCGGTACGCAGACGAGCTTTCCGAGCGCCGACGACCTGCCGGCCGCTTTGCTCGGCTAATGGAGTCGACGGAGGAGGTTCCGCTCGGCGGCACAGGGTTGACCGTCACGCGCGTCGGTCTCGGGACGGCCGCACTCGGCGGGCTGTACGAGGTCGTCGCCGACGAGGCGGCGCGCGCCACGATCGACCGAGCGTGGGAGCTCGGCCTGCGCTTCTTCGACGCCGCGCCGCTGTACGGGCACGGGCTCTCGGAGGAGCGCCTGGGCGCCGCGCTCGCGTGCCGCCGGCGCGGCGACTTTGTCCTCGCCACGAAGGTCGGCCGTCTGCTACGCGCCGGCGCCCCGCCCGACGACAGCCAGCTCTCCGGCGGACTCAAGCGCTGGCCAGGCGTCAGGCCCGTCAACCCGGTCTTCGATTTCAGCTATGACGGCGTCCTGCGCTCGGTCGAGGAGAGCCTCGAGCGGCTCGGCCTCGGCCGGATCGACGTGCTGCACATCCACGACCCCGATGAGCACTACGAACAGGCTCGGCGTGGCGCCTACCGAGCGCTCGACCGCCTGCGGTTGGATGGCACGATCGACGCCGTCGGCGCCGGGATGAACCAGGTCGAGTTGCTCGTCCGCTTTGCGCGCGACGCGGACTTCGATTGCTTCCTCCTCGCCGGCCGCTATACGCTGCTCGACCAGTCGGCACTGGCGGAGCTCTTGCCGCTCTGCCTGGAACGCGGAATCGCGGTTATCCTCGGCGGTCTCTTCAACAGCGGTATCCTCGCGGACCCGCGGCCGGGAATCACGTACGACTACAGCCTCGCGCCGCCGGAGCTGCTCGAGCGGGCCCACAGCATCGACGCCGTCTGCGAGCGGCACGGCGTGCCGCTGAAGGCGGCGGCACTCCAGTTCCCGCTTGCCCATCCCGCCGTGACCTCCGTCCTGCTCGGTGCCCGCTCTGTGGGGGAGCTGGAGGAGAACCTCGCGCTGCTACGGCTGGAGTTGCCCGTCGAGCTCTGGCACGAGCTGCGCGCCGAGAGACTCGTCCGGAAGGATGCCCCGACGCCGTGAGGGTCGACGCGCACGTCCATTTCTGGGGCTCGGCCGAGCTCGCCGGCTACGGGTGGATGACGCCGGAGATGGACGCGATCCGCCGGTCCTTCGGACCCGAGGACCTGCGCAGCCACCTCGAGCGGCACGGCTTCGACCGGGCTGTCCTCGTCCAGACCTGTCCGAGCCACGAGCAGACCCGCGGTTACCTCGAGCTCGCCGCCACGACGGGGTTCCTGGGCGGCGTCGTCGGCTGGGTCGACCTCACCGACCCGGCAGTGGCGGAGACCGTCGCCGAGCTGAGAGAAGGACCGGGCGGGCGCTATCTGGTGGGCATTCGGCACCAGGTGCACGACGAGCCCGACCCGGAATGGCTCCTGCGCGACGACGTACGCCGTGGCCTGTGCGCGATCGGCGAGGCCGGGCTCGCCTACGACGTGCTCGTGCGAACGCGGGAGCTGCCCGCCGCTCTCGAGACGATCCGCGCCCTGCCGGAGTTGCGCTTCGTGATCGACCACATCGCCAAGCCGCCGATCGCTTCGGGCGAGCTGGACCCGTGGGCAGAGCGGCTGGCCCCGCTCGCCCGCCTCGCGCACGTGTCGTGCAAGCTCTCGGGCCTCATCACGGAGGCCGCCTGGAAGCGGTGGCGTGCGGAGGATGTCCTGCCGTACGCGTCGCGGGTGCTCGAGTGGTTCGGCGAGGAGCGGCTGCTCTTCGGATCTGACTGGCCCGTCTGCACGCTGTCGGGTTCGTACGACTCCGTGGTCTCGCTCGCCGAGCAGATCGTGGACGCGAAGGACGAGCGGGTCTTCGGCGGCAACGCCGAGCGTCTCTACCGGCTGCCGGCGCCCTGATCGAACGCGCCTCTCAGCGTGGCGATTTAGGGACTCGGAGGCGTCCCTACGTAGACACACTCGACTGGCTGCTGATCCTCGGCCGCCGCCACCTCGAACGCACGCTGCGCAGCTACACGAACTGCAACCGCGAGCGCTTGCACCGGGAGCTCGGGCTGCTCACACCCGAACCGGTCGACACTCCCGGCTGGTGTGGTCTTCGGTCTCGCCTTCGCCGTAGTCGACGTGCCACATGTCGTGTTCCTTGTAGACCCGGATCGGTAGTCCGCTCTCGGGTATGTGTGCCCCTCTATGAGCTTCGCCGCTCGACAGGGTCGTGCGGCGTATCAGGCCGACCTTCGACCTCAGTCCTGACGATCGCGCTCGCGCGCACACGAGAGCGGCCGTCGGCCGTCGAAAACCAGCTGCGATCGCCGGCGTT
>JBKPHA010000130.1:0-11265 GCA_046729615.1 Actinomycetota bacterium | reverse complement strand
GACGAGCTCTACTCGTTCTTCCACAGCCTCTCCCACGTCAGGCCGCTCTACGACGCGGTCGCCAGATTCGCCTCCGGGCCCCGGGAGTTCGCACTGTCGGTGTCGAACGTGCCGGGACCCCGGGAGCCGGTCAGCCTCCTCGGCGGCAACGTCGCGGAGCTCTACTCGGCCGCGGAGCCGGCGGACCGTCATGCCCTGCGGGCATCCGCCCTCTCGCTCGCGGGCCGGATGGGCCTCGGGTTCTGCACGGACCCAGGCGCCGTGCCGGGGGTAGCGGACCTGGCGAAGGGACTCGACGAGGCGCTGGCGGAGCTGTCGCGGCTGTGCTGAGCCCCGGCCGTTCTCCTAGACGGGCGAGAGATCGGCGCGGCGGCCAATATCACCGCCCCCACTGGCCGCGACGATCCAGGCTCGCCGCCTCCTCCTCATGGAACGAAGTTAGCGAGGACCAGTGCGGATTGCGCCGTTCCGAAGCGCCGGCCGAGACGGGCGCCAGGTGGAAGAATGGGGGCGATGGCACCTCAAAAGCCCCTGGAGCTGATCCTCGCCCGCAACCTGCTGACCAGCATCTCGACGCCCGCGTTCCTCGTCGATCAGGAGGCAGCGGTGGTCTTCTATAACGAGGCGGCGGGCGCGCTCCTGGGCCGCTCGTTCGAGGACGTCGGCCGGATGTCGCCGGAGGAATGGACGTCCACCTACGGCCCGTTCGGGGCCGACGGCACGCCCGTCGAGCTCGATGAGCTGCCCACGACGCGCGCCGTCCGCGAGGGCCGCCCCGCGCACGCCGTCTTCACGATCCGCTCGGCGAACGGCATGCGCCAGATTGAGTCAAGCGCGTTCCCGATCGTCGCCTCCGAGCAGGGCTCGTCCGGGGCGATGATCTTCTTCTGGCCTCACGAGGACGGCGCATGAGAATCAAGGTCTGGGGGGCGCGCGGATCGGTGCCGGCACCGGGGCCGGAGATGAATCGCTACGGCGGGAACACCTCGTGCGTCGAGCTGACGCTGGCGAGCGGCGAGTGCATAATCCTCGACGCCGGCACCGGGATCCGCACGCTCGGCCTCGACCTCACGTCCTCGCCGCACGTGAACATCCTGCTCACCCACCTTCACCTGGATCACATCCAGGGGCTGATGTTCTTCCCACCCTGCTTCCGCGCCGACGCGGACATCACCATCTGGGGCCCCGCCTCGCCGGAGGCGTCGCTGGAGGCCCGCGTCGCGCGTTACATCTCAGCTCCACTGTCCCCCGTCGAGGTTCGCGAGCTTCCCTGCGACGTCTCGTTTCGCGACACGCCGCCAAGCGAATGGCAGCTCGGCTCGGCGACAATCCGGTGCGAAGCGATCAACCATCGTGGCCCGACCCTCGGCTATCGCATCACCGAGGGTGAGGTCACGCTTTGCTACATCCCCGATCACGAGCCCGCGCTCGGCACCGTGCTTGCCGAGACGGAGCCGGAGTGGATCTCCGGCTACGACCTCGCCGGGGATGCCGATCTCCTGATCCACGACTGCCAATACGCCGACGACGAGTACCCCCTACACGTTGGCTGGGGGCATTCCGCGATGACCGACGCGCTTACGTTCGCGTCGCGCGTCGGGGCACGGCGCCTGCTCCTCTTCCATCACGATCCCCTCCATCCGGATCGGTTCCTCGACGACCTGCATGCGTCCGCCCGACGACGGTGGGCGGAGCTCGGCGGTGATCCGGCGTCCGTGGGCATGGCCATGGAGGGCGCCGAGCTCGAAGTGGGCGCCGCCGCCCCAGCGGGACTCGCTACGAGCGCGTAGCAGCCCGAGCACAACGAGCGCCTGCACCGCCTTGCCGGCACGAACGGCGGCGTTCGACATCAGGTACAAGCTCCCGCCGCAAATTCTCGACACCGGTACAGGGACTTCTGCCGCCCCTGCCGTAAGTCTTCCGGCAGATTTGGACATCTGCGAGCCCAGAACGGAGGAACGACACGGTGGCAACCGCAATCCAGCCGAGCACCAAGCCAGAGGACATCGTCGCCCGCGCGGACGAGGACGGCGTCGAGTTCATCCGCCTTTGGTTCACCGACATCGTCGGGCAGCTCAAGAGCTTCTCGATCGGCCGCGAGGAGCTCGAGGGAGCGCTCGAGGACGGCATGGGCTTCGACGGCTCCTCGATCACCGGCTTCAACGCGATCGAGGAGTCGGACATGATCGCGATGCCGGACCCGGACACCTATGCCGTTCTTCCGTGGCGGACCGACGGGGAAAAGGGGAATGTCGCGCGCATGTTCTGCGACGTGCTGAAGCCCGGCGGTGAGCCCTACGAGGGCGATCCGCGCTTCGTCATGCGCCGCGCGCTGGCGCGGGCGAACGACATGGGTTTCGACACCTTCAACCTGGGCCCCGAGCTCGAGTTCTTCTACTTCGCGTCCGACGGTCTGGGGCCGCACGGGCTTCCCGAAATCCTCGACAAAGGCGGCTACTTCGACCTCACAACGCTCGACGCGGCATCGGATCTCCGCCGCGACACGGTCCACGCGCTGAAGCGGGTCGGGATCCCGGTCGAGTACACCCACCACGAGGTGGGACCCTCCCAGCACGAGATCGACATGCGCTACGCCGAGGGGCTGCGGATGTCCGACAACGCGATGACGTATCGGATCGTCGTCAAGGAGATCGCGGCCGAGCACGGGGTCTACGCCACGTTCATGCCGAAGCCGCTGTTCGGCGAGAACGGCTCAGGGATGCACACCCACCAGTCGCTGTTCGCCGGGGGCAAGAACGCCTTCTTCGACGCCGATGGCGACTACCACCTCTCGGATGTGGCGCGAGCCTACATCGCGGGGCTTCTGCACCACGCGCGCGAGATCGCCGCGCTGTTCGCGCCGAACGTCAATTCGTACAAGCGGCTCGTGCCCGGATATGAGGCGCCGGTGTACTGCGCCTGGTCGCAGCGCAACCGCTCGGCGCTCGTGCGGGTGCCGGTCTACCACCCGGGAAAGGAGCAGTCGACGCGATGCGAGCTGCGCTGTCCTGACCCCTCCTGCAACCCGTACCTCACGTTCGCGGCGATGCTGCACGCGGGGCTCGAGGGGATCGAGAAGGCGTATGAGTGCCCGGAGCCCATGGAGCGAAACCTCTATGAGCTTTCCCACGACGAGCGGATCGACCGTGGCATCGAGCAGCTGCCGGAGACGCTCGGGGAGGCGATCGAGATCCTGGGGGAGTCGGACCTCGTGCGGCGCGCCCTAGGCGACCACATCTTCGAGCGCTACGTGGAGCTGAAGCGCTCGGAGTGGGAGGACTACCGCGTCCAGGTGACGCGCTGGGAGCTCGAGAAGTATCTGCCGATCCTCTGAGCGCCTGACTCGCACAATTGACGGGTTAAGGGGGCCTAGGCCCGCCAACCCCGTCAATGCTTCTGGGGGAGCGGACGCGGCGGCTCCATGCCCCATTGCCGCATCCCGTCCTCGATTCGCTGGACAACGGTCTCGACGACCTTCACCCTGGCGTAGCGCTTCGACTCGGCCTCCACGACGTCCCACGGCGCGTGCGGCTGGTCGGTTCGGGCCAGCATGTCCTCGACTGCTTCGGCGTAGGCCTCGTGCTTCTCCCGGTTGCGCCAGTCCTCGTCGGTGAGCTTCCAGGTCTTCAGGGGGTCGTTCTCGCGCTTGCGGAAGCGCTTGAGCTGCTCCTCCGGGGAGATGTGCAGCCAAAACTTCACGAGAATCATCCCCTCGGCCGCCAGCGAGCGCTCGAACCCGTTGATCTCGTCGTAGGCCCGCAGCCACTGCTCGCGGGTCGCCAATGCCTCGACGCGCTCCGCCAGGACCCTGCCGTACCAGGAGCGGTCGAAGACGGCCATGCCGCCCCACCCCGGAAGCACCGGGTAAAAGCGCCACAGGAAGTGGTGGCGCTTCTCATCCGCCGTCGGCGCCGCGAACTGAACGACCCGCACATGGCGCGGGTCGATCTGCGCAACGAGGCGCTTGATCGCGCCGCCCTTTCCGGATGCGTCCCAGCCCTCGAAGACAACGCAGAGGGGCGGGCCGAGCCGATGCTCGCCGATCAGGCCGCCCAGGGTGAGTCGCAGCTGGGCGAGCCGCTCCCACCCTCGGTCCAGGGCGCGCTCCTCCTCCTTGCGGCTGAGCGATTTGGAAAGATCCACCTCGGCGAGTCGCCCCACGCACCGATCCTCTCAGTCCAGCGATGACGTTCGCTTCGACGGGGTGCCGGAGTCGCCCCGCTGCGGCGATAATCGCACTCGTGACCTCGAACATCGAGCGGCTGCGGGTGCTCTTCAAGCGATTCAACGAGACCGGCGAGCTTGACTTCAGCGCGGCCCATCCCGACGTTGAACTCCACGATCGCCCCGACGTTCCGGACAGCAGGGTGTGGCGCGGCGTTGACGGCGTGCGGGCCTTCTTCCAGAAGACTGCCGAGTCGTTCGATCCGATTCGCTGGGAGCCACGCGAATTCATCGCGGCCGGCCGGCACGTGGTGGTTCGCGCCCACGTCGTCGCCTATGGTGCGACGAGCGGAGCGCCGATCGAAGTGGACGAGGCGCAGCTCTGGACGTTCCGGGACGGGCTTCTCGTCCGCCTGCAGGCGTTCCCAACGATCGAGGAGGCCTACACGACTGCGCGCGCGCTCGACGAGGCCGATGGGATCGCTGCGCCGAGCGCCCGGTGAGGGGTGGGCCGCCGCGGCTCGAACCCTCAGAAGGGCTCGGGCAGGGGGCCGGGTGGCTCCGGCTTGTCTGTTGTGACGTTCAACGCCAGCGGCAGCGCGACCGCGCCCAGGAAGATGAGGATGATCCCGATGGCGACGAGCCACCGGGCGCGGAAGAGGTGACCGAAGATCCCGATTGCGAAGCCCGCGACCATGAGCGACAGGTAGGGGCCGATCGAGTGCGGGAGAATCCCGGCGGCCGCCATCCGCTCATTATCATCGCCCGCATGACCGCGATCCAAGATCCCGGATCGGTCGGCGAGGTCCGGGAGGCCCTAGGCGACGTTGGATACCTCGCCGACGAACCCGCGGCGCTCGTCGCCTACCTCGCGCAGCGCATGGGAAAGCCGGTGCTTGTCGAGGGGCCAGCGGGCGTTGGAAAGACCGAGCTCGCCAAGGCCATCGCCCGCGGGACCGGGCGGCGGCTGATCCGACTGCAGTGCTACGAGGGCCTCGACGAGCCCAAGGCCCTCTATGAGTGGAACTACCGCAAGCAGCTTCTGCGGATCCAGGCCGAGGCGGGCGGGGACGGCGAGGCGGCCGGCTGGGACGCCGTCCACAGCGACATCTTCAGCGAGGAGTTCCTGCTGACGAGGCCGCTCCTACAGGCCATCGCCGCGACCGAGACGGCCGTTCTTTTGATCGACGAGATCGACAAGACCGATCAGGAGTTCGAGGCGATGCTCCTGGAGGTGCTCTCCGACTTTCAGATCTCGATCCCCGAGCTCGGCGTGATCGAGGCTCGCACCCATCCGATAGTCGTCCTTACCTCCAATAACTCCCGCGAGCTGACCGAGGCCCTCAAGCGCCGCTGCCTGTACCTCTGGCTCGACTACCCGGAGGTCGAGCGCGAGATGGAGATCGTCCGCCTGCACGCGCCCGAGCTCGACGAGCGGTTGGCCCGCCGCCTCGTCGAGGTGGTCCACATGGTCCGCCAGCTCGACCTGAAGAAGCCGCCCTCGATCGCGGAGTCAATCGACTGGGCGCGGGCGCTGCTGCTGCTCGGCGCCGACGACATCGACGCCTCGCTGTTCGCCCGCACGATGAGCATCATCGTCAAGCACCGCACCGACATGGACCTCGTGGCCGAGCGCGTGGGCATGAAGCTGTGTGGCTTCGAGGGGCTTGGGGCGGGGGCGGCAGGATGAGCAGGCAGCACGCAGCAGGCAGAGCCTCTCCCTGCTCCCTGCTCCCTGCTCGATGAGCCCGCTTCCTCCCGGGCTGGCCCCGCGACTCGTTTCCTTCTGTGAGGAGCTCCGCAGCGAGGGCGTCGCGATCGGCACGTCGGAGATCCTCGACGCCTTCGACGCTCTTGAGAGCGTGCCCTGGACGCGCGAGGACGACTTTCGGGAGGCGCTCGCGGCCACGGTCGCGAAGTCGCAGGAGGACCGCAGGATCTTAGAGCTCCTCTTCGACCGCTTCTTCTTCCGCGGGGCCGAGTTGGAGGCGCTGGAGCGCGGAATCGGCGAGGACCGGCGCGATGGGGGCGGCGCATGCCTGGACCTAGGCGAGCTTCGCGAGGCGGTACGCCAGGCGCTCGCGGAGGGGGGCGACGGCGAGATGCGCGACCTGGCGCGTCTAGCGATCGCGGCCTTCGGCCGACGGGGCGAGGGCTCAGGGGTGATCGGTGTGGACGTGCAGCGGATCCGCCGCACGCTCGGCCTGCAGTCGCAGGGACGGGGAACTGAGCCCGGCGAGGTCGAGCTCGATCGCGAGCGGATCGACCAGTTCGAGCGCCACCTGCGCCGCGAGCTGGAGCGCGCGCTGATTGAGCGAGCCGAGAAGCTCCCGCCTGCGCGCCCGCTGGCGGAGCTCGATCGAGCCCTGCCGACCAGCCCAGCCCAGGACCTCGCCGCCGTTCACCGCGCGGTCGCTCAGCTCAAGCGCCGCCTGGCGACGGTGGGTCACGAGCAGCGCGGACGCCGCCGCGGCGCGGTGGTCGACGTGCGCCGGACGATGCGGGCGTCGCTGGACACGGGCGGTGTACCGCTACGGCTGAAGTACCGGCCCAAGCACCCGCGCCGGCCGGAGATCTACGTTCTCTGCGACGTCTCGACGTCAGTGACCTCGGCGAGCGTCTTTTTCCTTTCGGTGCTGCACGCCCTGCACGACGCGTTCCGCAAGCTGCGGAGCTTCGTCTTCATCGAGCGGATGTCCGAGGTGACCGACGTCTTCGAGCGCGAACGGGACTTCCGCGCGATCTCCGAGCGCATCAGCCGCGAGGGTGGAGTGGCCGACGTCTCCGGCTACACCGACTACGGCCGCGTGTGGCTGGAATTCCTGGAGCAGATCGTCGACGACCTCGGCCCGCGGTCCACCGTGATCGTGCTTGGCGACGCCCGCACCAACGGCCGCGAGCCGCACGCGGACGTCTTCGCACAGATCACGCAGCGGGCGGGCCGCACCTTCTGGCTCAACCCGGAGCCGAAGCTCTACTGGAACTACGGCGACTCGGTGATGGCCGCCTACCAGCGCCACTGCACGGCGGCGTTCGAGTGCTGGACCACGCGCCACCTGGAGCAGTTCGTCAACGTCGTGGCGGGTGGCACGCCGCCGGTGGAGCCGGCATAACCGCCCCGATCGCGATTGTCGGGTTTGTCGCGATATAGGGGGAAAACCCGACAACCGAGGGTGCAGGAGCGCCAGTCGGGTAGCCGCTCGCCGTGACGAAAGCCGCGATCCTCGACGTCGACGGCACGCTCGTCGACACGAACTACCACCATGCGATCGCGTGGTATCGAGCCTTCCGCCGTAACGGCGTGACGCCCGAGGTCTGGCGCATCCACCGGCGTATCGGCATGGGGGGGGACCAGCTCGTCGGCGCGATCGCGGGCGAGGAGGTCGAGCGACGGCTCGGCGATGACATCCGTGAGGCGGAGGGCGAGATCTACATGGGCATGATCGACGAGATCGAGTCCTTCCGGGGGGCCCGGGAGCTGATCGAGGAGCTGCGGGAGGTGGCCGATGCGGTGATCCTGGCCAGCTCCGCCAAGGAGCACGAGGTCGATCACTATCTCGACCTGCTGGACGCGAGGGGCGTCGCCACGGACTGGACGACATCGGCCGACGTCGAGGCGACCAAGCCGCAGCCGGACCTCGTGCAGGCCGCCATGGACAAGGTCGGCACGGACTCGGCGCTCATGATCGGCGATACGAGCTGGGACTGCGAGGCCGCGAAGCGGGCGGGCATCCCGGCGGTGACCGTGATGACCGGCGGGTTCGCGGCCTCCGAGCTGCGCGAGGCAGGAGCGGTGGCCGTCTTCCCCGGGCTCGCCGAGCTGCGGGCGGCGCTGCCAGAGCTGCCGGTGATCGGTCGGGTCGAGGCGGGGGCTGCGGCCGACGACGGGTAGACTTAACCTCAGTTGAACGACAGGGGTGCTCGCGGGCTAGCGGGCTGAGATAGCGCCTCTGGATCTGCACCCGGCGCTGACCCTTAGAACCTGTGCGGTAATGCGCGCGGAGGGAGCATGCGAACGACTTCCGAGGCTCCCGTAGCGGAGCCTCAACCGGTTAAGAGGGCGGCGGTGCGCACCGGCGCCCGTGGCGAGGCCGCCGCCGATCCGGCGACGCTCCAAGCGCCGGCCGCTCAGATTCAGGGACTGGAGCACTCGTTCGGCGAGCTCGAGGTGATCGCGCACCTGGATCTCAGCCTGCGCCCGGGCGAGGTGCTCGGGATCGTCGGCCCCTCGGGCTGCGGCAAGTCGACGCTGCTGGAGCTCGTGAGCGGCCTTCGTCGACAGTCCCGCGGCGAGATTGCGGTCCACGGCTCACAGGCCCCTGACGCTCGCCTTAAGAGCTGCGCCTACATGCCCCAGCGTGACCTGCTCCTCCCCTGGCTGTCGGCGATCGACAACGCCTCGATCGCGCTTCGCAACCGGGGCGCTTCCCGCCGCGACGCTCGCGAGGAGGCGCACCCGCTGTTCGAGCGCTTCGGGCTCGCCGGATTCGAGGGGACCCGGCCCGCCGAGCTCTCCGGCGGGATGCGCCAGCGGATCGCGTTCCTGCGCACACTCCTGGCGGGAAAGCCGGTCCTCCTGCTGGATGAGCCGTTCGCGTCGCTCGACGCCATCACCCGAGCGGAGATGCAGGAATGGCTCGCCGGAGCGCTCGCCGCGGAGTCGCGCTCGGTGATCCTGGTGAGCCACGACGTCGAGGAGGCGCTCTATCTCTCGGATCGGGTGACGGTACTGTCGCCGCGGCCGGCGCGGGCGGTCGCGGAGCTATCGGCCCCCGCGCCGCCCGCGCGGCCGCGGCTCGACGCGGTCACGGATCCCGCGTTCATCGCCGCCCGGGAGCGCGCGCTGGAGGCCCTGACGGGGGCGTCACGGTGAGGCGCTGGCTCTCGCCCGTCGCGATCGTCTTGATCCTCGTCGGGCTGTGGCAGGTCGCCGCGAGCTACGACGTGATCGCAAGTGCGCTCCACATCGAGCCGTTCCTCGTGCCGTCGCCGAGCGACATCGCGCGGTCGCTGTGGACGGATCGCTCGCTGCTCGCCGACAACGGGTGGGTGACGCTGCAGGAGGTGCTGGCGGGATTCGCCGTCTCGGTGGCTGCCGGCGCCGGGTTCGCGCTGGTGCTGCACCTCTCCCCCACGCTGCGACGGGCCTTCTACCCGCTGCTCGTTGCCTCGCAGACGGTACCGATCGTCGTCGTGGCCCCGATCCTCGTGGTCTGGCTTGGCTTCGGCATCGGGCCCAAGCTCGCGATCATCGCGCTCATCTGCTTCTTTCCGATCACGGTCAACACGCTCGATGGCTTGCGCTCCACAGACCCGGATCTGGTGAAGATGATGCGCACGCTCGATGCGAGCCGCTGGCGCACCCTGCTCGGCGTCGAGGCCCCGACCGCGCTCCCGCACTTCTTCAGCGGGGCAAAGATCGCGGTCGCGGTCGCGGTGATCGGCGCCGTCTTCGGCGAGTGGGCGGGCTCGAGCTCCGGCCTGGGCCACCTGATCCAGCAGGCGTCGGCTCAGCTCCAGACCGCCCGGACGTTCGCGGCCGTCGTGGTGCTGTCCGTGCTCGCGATCGTGCTGTTCGGGCTTCTTGCGTTGCTCGAGCGGCGCGTCGCCTGGTGGGGACCCGATCGATCGAACGCCATGTAATCCGAACGAGGAGGCTTGGTGCTCAATCTAGGTGCGCAGTCGGTCCGAGCGACGGCGGTGGCGCTGGCGGTCTGCGTCGCCACGGTCGCCGTCGGATGCGGCGAAAAGTCCGAGTCGACGACGCCGGGAAAGCCGGCGCCGTTTACGCTCGCGCTCGACTTCTACGTCAATCCCGACCACGCCGGGATCTACGAAGCCATCGACGACGGCTACTTCCGCGAGGCGGGCCTGGACGTCCAGCCGCAGACGCCGTCCGACCCGTCAGCGCCTATCCGCGAGGTCGCCACAGGGAGAGTCGATCTCGCGATCTCTTATGAGCCCGAGGTCCTGCTCGCTCGCGATCAGGGGCTCCCGGTCAAGGCCGTCGCCGCCCTCGTCCCGACGCCGCTCACCTCGCTCATCTGGCTAAGGAGCTCCGGAATCCACGACGTCAAGGATCTGCGTGGGAAGACCATCGCCACCGCCGGCATCCCGTACCAGGAGGCGTACCTCGCGACGATCCTCGGGCGTGCCGGGCTATCGACAAGCGACGTAAAGACGGTCGACGTCCAGCAGGGGCTCCTGCCCGCGATCCTCTCGGGACGCGCCCAGGCGATGCTCGGCGGCTTCCTCAACGTCGAGGGCGTCGACCTGCAACTTCGCGGCAAGGACCCAACGGTGATCCCCGTCGACAAGCTCGGCATCCCAACCTACGACGAGCTCGTGCTGGTGGCGAACTCGGATACGCTCGACGAAAGATCCGAGGACATCCGGCTGTTCCTGGCGGCGCTCGAGCGCGGGACGAAGGCGGCCGTCGCCGACCCGGCCGGAGCGACGAAGGACATCCTCAAGGCGGGCAAGGGTCTCGACCCCAAGATCACCGCCGCCGAGGTCCGCAAGACGCTGCCGCTGCTCCTGCCCAGGGACACGAAGCACCCGTACGGCTACATTGACCCGAAGCAGTGGCAGCTGTTCGCGCAGTTCTTCGCCGACAATGGCGAGATCAAGGCACTGCCCCAGATCGACGACGTCCTGACGAACGAGCTCTTGCCGGGAACGCAGCAGCCCTAGTGGCGCCTCGAGTGGGTGCGGCGCGGCTCTGGCGAGCCGGGACGGCGAGCGGGTGAGAAACCAGCCCCAGGCGCCCGTCGTGAACGGGCGCGGGTGGTTTCGAACGTCTGGGTGTGCCTGGCCACGCGCGGCGGGCGAAGGCGATGTTGAATACATCGCCTGGCCCGGCGCGCGCCACCAGGCGCGTCCAGACGCCGCCAGAACGCGGCGTACTCGCGTGAGTCGCCACTAGCTTCACGCGGCCATCCGCAGCGGCGGCCCCGTCGCGATCGCCTTGTGGAGGGCGAACAGCGCGAAGTCGCCCGCGAGGCCGCGGTAGGGCCCATATGGCCGAAAGAACTCCTCCACCTCTTCGATCGTCGCCCGCCTGCCCAGGCCCGCCAGGCGCCCGACCAGCTTGAGATAGCC
>JBKPHA010000129.1:0-30107 GCA_046729615.1 Actinomycetota bacterium | reverse complement strand
GACCTTGATCTCGGTGCCGCCGTACTTCGAGTAGAGGACCTCGTCGCCCTCGCTCACGTCGAGCGGACGACGCTCCCCATCCTCGACGGGGCCGTCGCCGACGGCGATCACCTTGCCCTTCTGGGGCTTCTCCTTGGCGGTGTCGGGAAGGACGATCCCGCTCGCGGTCGCCTCCTCCTCCTCGATCGCCTTAACGATCAGCCGATCGCTCAGGGGCTTCAGCTTCATCCGTTCGTTACCTCCGTTGTGGTGGGCTTGAAGTTGTTCCCGCCTTGCCTGGCACTCCATAGGGGAGAGTGCCAAGGCGCATCGTGAGTTTAGCCAACGCAGTCCAGATGTCAACATCTGAGTGGGGGAGACTCAGATCAGCTGGCGAGAAGGCGACAGCCGAGCAGGCGCGCGAGGCCGTGAGCGCCGTTTCGCATCACCCAGTCGTGATTCCAGGAAAAGATCGGTGCCGCGATCGGCGCGAGCGCGTTCATCCACGGCTTCGTCGTGCGCACGTTCCACTCGTAGACGACGGCGGTGACTGCGACATCTGCATCCTCCGAGAAGAGGCGCCAGCGGCCGTTTCCGGCGAGCTCGCCCGTCGCCTCGCCCTCGAGCAGGTGCGGCTTCTCCACGCGCGTCGTTGTCATCGTGAAGTCGAGGTCGTATGGGAGCTTCGAGCGCCAAACGTAACGGCTCACCTGGCCAACACCGTTTTCGTCGCCTTCGGCAACCTTCACGGCGCTGGTTACGCCCCGCCACCAGTGCGGCCAGCGTTCCGAGTCCCAGATCGCGTCCCAGACGCGGTCGCGCGGCGCCTCCAGGCACCAGGTCGTCAGGAAGCTGTAATCGGACACTCGGGCGTGCGAATCAGTTGCGAGACGGCGTCTCGCCGTTGCCCATGTGCGGCGCGACTGATTCGACGACCTGCGAGAAACGGATCACCGTGACCGTGTCCTGGTGATCGATCTCGCGGCCGTAGATCTGCCGCAGGAAGCCAGTCGTCTCGTCGAGGCGGCGGAACTCGGGATTGTCGTGCTCGATGTCGCGCGGCGACAGATCCCGCACCCGCTTTACCTCGACGTCGTCGATCACCGCGGCGAACAGCTTCTGACGCGGACTGTGCTGGTAGCCGACCGTGATCCAGACGATCTGGCCGCGCTGGTATTTGCGCGACTTGTCGCCCAGACGGATGGTCGCCGTCTTCCGGCCCCGTTTGAGCTGGTCGACGAAGGCCGGGGAGAAGAAATTGAGGGCGAACAGGCCGCCCGTCACGGTGAGACCGGCCCTCTCTCGGGGTTGGCGCTCACAGCGGCAGCCTAACGCGGATTTTTCGGCCGGGGCGTTGTTGCTACTCCGCGAACCCCTCGGCGCCGATCAGCGGCACGAACCGGCACGGGCCGATGACGCCGCGCCGCAGTCCGGAGCCAGTCGCAAGATCCACGTCCTCGGCGGTCCGCCGGAACACGGTGAGCATGTCTGCCGCCCGGCTCGCGATCGGGACGACGAGGCGGCCGCCGACCGCGAGCTGGCGGATCAGCGTGGGCGGGGGCCCGGGCGCGGTCGCGTGGACCGCGATGGCGTCGAAGGGAGCGCGATCCGGGAAGCCCGCGCTGCCATCACCGACCATGACCTCGACGTTCGCGATCCCCAGGTCCCGAAGCGTCTCGCGTGCGCGCTGCGCGAGGTCCGGAACGCGCTCGATCGTCGCAACCTCGCGCGCCAGCTGCGACAGCACGGCGGCCGAGTAGCCAGACCCGGTCCCTACCTCGAGCACCTTGTCAGAGCCCTCGAGCTCCAGCGCCTCGCAGATCGCGGCGACGATCCACGGCTGCGAGATGGTCTGGTCGAAGCCGATCGGAAGGGCCGAGTCGGCGTAGGCTCGGCGCGCGTACGGTTCGGGGACGAACCGCTCCCTCGGGATCGTCGCCATCGCGGACAGCACCCGCCCGTCGCTGATGCCGCGACGGCGGAGCTGGCGCTCCACCATGTCCTCCCGCTGCGACGCGAACTCGGCGGCGTCGGAAGGTTTGCGCATCATTAGCGGCGCCACTTAGAAGATGTAGGCGCGAAGGCGGCGAGGCTCCAGGACCGTGACCCTCCCGCGCCCGACCTTGACGACGCCCGCCCGCTCCAGGATCGCGAGGAACCGGCTAACGCTCTCCCGCGAGGTGCCAGCGAGCTGCGCCAGGTCCGATTGGGTCATCCGGATGGTGATGCCCTGATGTCCGGCGGCCGCACTCTCCTCTGCGATGAGCTGATTGAGGACGCCTGCCACCCGGCTCGGGACCGTCTGGAAGGATTGGCGCGCGACGCGTTCATTCGTCTCGCGCAAGCGCTTCGTAAGCGCTGCGATCAGCTTCACCGAGATCTCGGGACGGTCGGAGAGCAGCCGCCGGACGTCGGCGGCCGGCAGGGCCAGAAGCTCTGCCTCCGTGAGCGTCTCAACACTCGCGGAGCGCGCCTGCCCGTCGAGCATCGCAAGCTCGCCGAAGATGTCGCCGGGGCCGAGCGTCGCGAGCGTGATCGCGCGGCCGTCGGGATGCTCCCGGGTCACCCGCAGATCTCCCCTTCGCACCAGGTAGCAGGCGTCGCTGCGATCGCCCTCGTGGAAGACCCGTACGCCTGCTGGAAAGCTCCTCGCGACCGACACCCGCGAGATGCGCTCGAGCTCCTCGCGGGAGAGCTCGGAAAAGAGCGGCACGCGCGAGAGCAACTCGATGGGTTCGCCAGGGCTCACTCTTCCTCCCCCATGCGGGAATTATCCCGCGCGTCGCCCTGGCAGGCGGGGCACCAGTACGTGGTGCGGCTGGCGTCCCCCTGGCCACGAGCCCGGATCCGCTCGCCGCAGCGCGCGCATGGCTGGCCGGCTCGGCGGTAGATCGACCTCGGCGTCCTACCGGTCTCCAGGGCGTAGCGCATGAGCGCCGCCGTCTCGATCACCAGTCCCCGGAGCTCGTCGTCGGTCAGATCCGACAGCGGCCGCCACGGGTCGATCCGCGCCGACCAGCAGCCCTCGCACTTGTAGATGTTGCCGATGCCGGCGAGCACGCGCTGGTCCAGCAGCGCCTCGCCTACCGGCCGCGACTGGTCCGTCCTGCGCAGCGCCGCGACTCCCGCGGCGGCGTCGAACTCTCGCGCGAGCACGTCGGGACCCAGGGCACGAAGCCGCGGATCCGATCGGACCTCCGCCTCCGTGCGCAGGGCCAGGTGCGAGCCCTCCAGCTCGACCGCCTGGGCGCCTTCGGTCGCCAGCACGGCCCACGCGCGCCGATCGCGCGCAGCGGCATCCCCGGCCGCGACGAGCCGCCACGACCCGCGCATGCCGAGGTGGGAGTGAAGGACCAGGTCGCCCTCGAAATGAAGGAGCAGATGCTTTCCCCTCGCCTCGGCGCGCGTCATCCGGGATCCGACGAGCCGTTCTGTGAGCCGGCCCTGACGTCGCAGGGGGCTGCGGGGGCTCGGCGCCTCCACGCTCACGATCGTCTTGCCGCCGAGCGCATCCTGGAGCGCTCGCGCGGTGCGGTGAATCGTGTCTCCCTCGGCCATTTCAGATAGGTTCGACCATCTGGCCGGCGGGGGCGAGCGTTTGGGAATCCGAGGTCGTGATAGTGGCCCCAACTCCCCATTCGTCGGGCGACCTACGCCGACGCAACCAGGCGGCGGGGTTGGCGGTGGAAGCCCGCCGCGATGAGCGTCTCCTCCAACCCGGAGCCGATCACCGGCTCGCCGTCGACGCGCTCGATCGCGAGGCGCGGGAGCAGTCCGTCGTTCGCTGCCGCAGCGACCTCGCCGACCGTCTCGGCGAACGCCTCGCCCTCGAGATCGGCGAGGCGAAGGATCCCGCGTCCGCCGCGCTCGACGAACAGCAGCGGCTCCCCGTCGCGAAGGAGAACGTAGGCGCCCGGCGTGCGGCTGGGCCGCCGGCCCGCCTCGCGCCGTGGCCACGGGATGCCGGCTCCGTACGGGTTCGCCGGATCCGTGGCGGCGAGGATCGTGTAGGTACTCCCCGGATGCGGCAGCGAGCGTAGGCGCTCCACGGCACCCGGCAGCGCGAACTGCGCGCCGCCCAGCCCCTCCACGAAGTAACCCCGGCGGGCGGTGCCAAGCATCTCGAGGTTCGACATCTCGCCGTAGAGCGTCGAGAAGCCGCCGGGGATGCCCTCGGCCAGCACCGTCTCCCGCGTCACGATGCCGTAGCGCTCGAGCATCAGCTCAGCCTGGGCGCGGAGGCGCGGGCCGATTGGCGGCGCGCTCTCGAACAACTCCGCCGTCAGCGACCACCGGCCCTGAACGGCGTGCGAGCCGGCCGCGCGCCGCGCCGCGAAGCGCCGCCCGCGGCGCTGCTGGCTACGTGCGGAGCGCAAACGCGGCGCCCGCAGGGGCGCGAAGGCGTCGTTCGTGACCTCGCCCGCCCAAGCCAGGTCCCAAAGCGCATTGTGAAGCTCCTCAGGCGAGCTATCCAGCTCGTCGACGATGTCGACCCAGAAGCAGGGCCTGCGGCCGAGCAGCGCGCGGATCGCGTCGTGCACCTCGCCCTGGGGTGGCTCGAGGCGCGCGTTGGCCGGCGGCGGCCCGGCGAGACGTACGTCCTCGCGGAAGTAGAGCGCGACCTTGCCCCCGGTTCGTCCGAGCGCCCCGGCCCCGACCCATACGACCTCACCGCCGGTGCACAGCTCGTCGAGCCAAGCCGGACTGTAAGCGCCGAGCCGCCGGGGCAGCACGTCGCGCTCCCAAACCTCGGGCGTCAGCGCCACCCCCTGGAGCGGCACCAGCACCTCGCGCAGCCTGTCGGGGCCGGCGCCCGCCGGCCTATACGCATCCACGTTCTGCCAGCCGGGCAGGAAGCGGGCCAGCTCGCGCTGGTCGACCGCCTCCGCCTCGGCGCGAAGGTGGGCGAGGCTCGCCCGGCGGAGGCGCCGCAGGACATCGGGATCGCACCATTCGCGCTCGTTCCCGCCCGGCAAGAGCTCCCCCCGCACGAGCTCGCCCGCTCGTTCGAGCTCGCGCAGCGCCGGCGATGGATCCGCGCGGTAGCGCCGTCCCGGCTCCTCGGTCGTAAACGGCCCGTGCGTCCGCGCGTAGCGGCGCATGAGCCCGACCATCGGCTCCTCGGCCTCCTCGAGGAAGGAATCCGGGAGGCCCGGCGGCGGCGGGACGCCCAGCGCATCGCGGTAGAGCGCGGCGTCCTCCGCCGCGATCCAGCGCTCCTGGCCGGCGATCCGAATCCGCGTGGCCCGGCGCTCGCGTTCCAGCTTGGCCAGCATCGAAGCCGCCGAGTAGCCCTCCGCGACGCGCTCCTCGCACTCGGCCTGCGTAAGGTCGCCCAGCCGCCGCAGGATCTGCTGGAGCGCGTCGCGATCCCTCGCCCGGGCGGCCTCCGTGCGGTGCTGAAGCGAGTCGACGACCTCGGCGAGGGCGTCGGGGTCGATCAGCTCGCGCAGCTCCTCCTGGCCGAGCAGCTCGCGAAGGAGCTCGCGGTCAAGCGACAGCGCGGCCGCACGCCGCTCGGCGTTGGGCGTGTCGCCCTCGTACATGTACGTCGCGACGTAGTCGAAGAGGAGCGAGGAGGCGAAGGGGGAGGCGGTGGGCGTCTCCACCTCGACCAGCGAGATCCTCCGTGTCTCGAGGTCCCGAAGCAGAGCCTGCAGGCTCGGCACGTCGAGCACGTCCTGCAGGCACTCGCGGTAGGTCTCGAGGATCACCGGGAAGCGCGGGAACTCCTTCGCGACCTCCAGCAGGCTCTGCGACTTCAGGCGCTGCTGCCAGAGCGGCGTCCGCTTGCCCGGATAGGCGCGCGGGATCAGCAGCGAGCGCGCCGCATTCTCACGAAACCGCGCGCCGAAGAGTGCGGATGCCCCGAGCTCGCGCACGACGAGGTCCTCGATCTCATCCGGCTCGAGCAGCACCAGGTCTGCCGGGGGCGGCTCGTCGGCGTCGGGGAGGTGAACGACGATGCCGTCGTCGGACCAGATCGCGTCGGCCTCCATGTCGTACTCGTCCCTGATCCGGGAAGAAAGGGCCAGCCCCCAGGCGGCGTGCACGCGCCCTCCCCAGGGCGAGAGCACGCACAGCCGCCAATCGCCGATCTCGTCGCGGAAGCGCTCGACGACGATCGTCTGGTCGGAGGGAACCACGCGCGTGGCCGTCTGCTGCTCGCGCAGGTAGGCGACGAGGTTCTGCGCCGCGCGCCGGTCGAGGTCGTAGCCGGCCGCGAGCTTCGCCGGCTCGGTGCTCACCGCCTCGCGGGCGAAGGCGCCGATCGCCTTCCCGAGCTCGGCCGGTCTGCCGATCCCGTCGCCCTTCCAGAAGGGCACCGCGCCCGGGACGCCCGGCGCCGGCGTCACGATCACGCGATCGCGTGTGATCTCGGCGATCCGCCAGGTGGTGGCGCCCAGGAGGAAGGTCTGTCCCGGCCGCGCCTCGTAGACCATCTCCTCGTCCAACTCACCGACGCGCCTGCCGTCGGGTAGATGTACGCCGTACAGGCCGCGGTCCGGGATCGTCCCGGCGTTGGTCACCGCGAGCTGACGGGCCCCGGGACGGCCCCGGATCGTGCCCGCGGCGCGGTCCCAGACGAGGCGGGGCCGAAGCTCGGCGAAGCGGTCTGAGGGATAGCGCCCGTCGAGCATGTCGAGCACGTTGTCGAGCTGCTCGCGCGAGAGCTCGCGGAACGGCTCGGTCTCGGTGATCAGGCGCTCTGCCTCGTCGACCTCCCATTCGTCGTCCGCGCACATGGAGACGAGGTGCTGGGCCAGCACGTCGAGAGGGTTGCGTGGGATGACTGTCTCCTCGATCTCGCCCTCCCGCATCCGGCGGGCGACCACCGCGCATTCCAGGAGATCGGCCCGGAACTTGGGAAAGATGCGGCCCACCGAGACCTCCTCCACGCTGTGCCCCGCGCGCCCGATCCGCTGCATGCCCCGCGTGACCGACTTCGGCGACTCCACCTGGATCACCAGGTCGACGGCGCCCATGTCGATGCCGAGCTCGAGCGAGGAGGTGGCGACGAGGCACGGGAGCTGCCCGGACTTCAGGAGCTCCTCGACCACCAAGCGCTCCTCGTGGGCGAGCGAGCCGTGGTGCGCCCGGGCGACTTCGATCGGCGCCTCGATGTCCGACCCGGCGCCGTTTCCGAACTGTTCGGTGGCCGGCAGCTCCTGCTCGGCCTCCTCGTTGGCGAGCTCGTTCAACCGCTTGGCGAGCCGCTCGGCGCCGCGGCGGCTGTTGACGAAGATGATCGTCGAGGTGTGCTCGCGAACGAGCTGCAGCAGCTCCGGGTAGATCGCCGGCCAGATCGAGCGGGTTGTGGGCGCGGCGTCGAAGTTGGCGTCGCCGGGGAGGCCCGCGTCGCCGCCGTCGCGCCGCTTCTCGATCGACGCGTCCGGCTCCGTCATGTCCTCGACCGGCACGACGATCTCCAGATCGAGTTCCTTGCGCTTGCCCGCGTCCGCGATCTCGCAGCTCCGCTTGGGTCCGACGAGGAACTGCGCCACGCGCTCCAGGGGGCGCTGGGTCGCGGACAGGCCTATGCGCTGCGGGTCAGCGCCCTCGTTGGAGGTGACGAGGTGCGAGAGGCGCTCGAGCGTTAGCGCCAGATGCGCCCCGCGCTTGGACTGCGCCACGGCGTGGATCTCGTCCACGATCACCGCATCGACCCCGGTGAGGATCTCCCGGACGCCCGAGGTCATCATCAGGTACAACGACTCGGGCGTCGTGATCAGGATGTCCGGCGGCTTGCGTCGCATGGCCTGGCGCTCGCGCTGGGGGGTGTCGCCGGTGCGAAGGCCGACCGAGACGTCGATGCCGATGCCCTTGAGCGGAGCCCGCAGGTTGCGCTCGATGTCGTACGAGAGCGCCTTGAGCGGCGAGACGTAGACGATCCGCACACCCGACCCGAGGACGTCGGGGGCGTCGGCGCGCCGTGCCAGCCGGTCGATTCCCCACAGGAACGCGGCGAGCGTCTTGCCGGATCCGGTGGGAGCGCAGATCAGCGTGTGGGCCCCGTCGGCGATCTTGGGCCAGCCGAGCGCCTGCGCTGGTGTCGGCTCCGCGAACGACGCCTCGAACCAGCGCCGTACCGGATCCGAGAAAAGCTCAAGCGGGGATTCGGCAGTCGATTTCAGGTCGGTGGTCAACCCTCCGATCTTAGACTCCGCCCAAGCGGGTCCATAAGATGGCGCCGAGGGAGCTAAGAGCCAGGTGAGTTCATCTCGTTATCGGGTCGCGCTCGCCGCACTCATCGCGGCGGCGTCTGCCTTTGGTGTTCTCACGACTGCCGCCTTCGGGGCAGCCAAGCCGCTGCGCGTCGTGCCGGCGGTGCCGCGACCCGAGGGCGGTGGCACGCTGGGGCCGGCCGCCCGCCACGCCCTCGATCAGGGCTACCTGGTGCCGGACCGGCGGGCCTACGAGCGGGCGAAGGCCAGGGCGGCGAAGCGCGCCGGACGGCCGGCGTCGGCGCTGGCCGCGCCTTTGACCCGGCAACTCGCCCCCGCCACCGTCAGCTCGTGGTCCGGTCTCCACGACGACGACTTCGCGCCCTCGGACTCCACTGGCGCCGTGGGCACGCAGCGGTTCATCGAGCTCGTGAACTCACAGTTCGCGATCTACGGCAAGGGATCGATGACGCCGATCTCGACCGGCTCCCTCAACGCGCTCGCGAACACATCGGCCGCCGACGTCCTGTTCGACGTGCAGGTGATCTGGGACCCGACGACACGTCGCTTCTACTACACGATGATCGACGTGGTCTCCCGGACCCAGAACCGGCTCGCGTACGGCTACAGCAAGACGGCCTCCCCATCCAGCGCCTCGGGCTCGGACTGGTGCAAGTACGCAATCAACTACGGCAGCCGGTTCCCCGATTTCCCGAAGCTCGGCGACAGCAAGTACTACGCCCTGATCGGCGTCAATGTGTTCTCCGGCAACTTCTTCATGGGCGCGGATGCGCTGGCGATCAACAAGCCCTCGGGATCGGGCTGCCAGAGCGATCCAAAGCTCGAGGTGAGGTCCGACCTGACGAGCCACGGCTCGACCTTGGCCTTCAGTCCAATGCCCGCGAACGAGATCGACACGAAGAAGAGCGGCTGGATCGCTGCGATTCCCAGCAGCCTGCCGAGCAGGAAGATCTCCCTGTTCAAGGTCCAGAAGAAGAACGGTGAGGCCAAGATCCAGAAGACCGCAACCCAGCTCAAGGTCCACCAGTACGCCGAACCGGCCCAGGCCCCGCAGAGCGGCAACAGCACCAAGATCGACACCCTCGACGCCCGGCTGACGCAGGCGGTGGCGGCGACCGACCCCGGCCACAACGACAAGTTCACGATCTGGACCCAGCATGCCGTCGCGGGCGGCGCCGGATCGATGGTCCGCTGGTACGAGATCCATCCTTCCGAGCCCAAGCTGATCCAGAACGGCTCCATCGCGAGCGGCTCGCAGTACGCCTTCGACGGCGCTATCTCGCCGAACCGCGCCGTCAAGGGGTCGAGCAGATCTGGCGGGAAGAACATGGTGATGAACTTCGTCACGTCGTCGGGGTCGAGCTTTCCGGCGATCGAGATGGTGTCCAAGAAGAAGGGGAGCGGCCAGTCGAACCCAGTCCTCGTGAAGCAGTCGTCGGGCCCGATCGCGGGCTTCGACTGCGCACCGTTCCCGGGCGAGCCCCTGTTCTGCCGGTGGGGCGACTACGCGGCCGCCATCCCGGACCCGAGCACGAGCTCCCGGATCTGGAACGTGAGCCAGTGGGCGTCGGGGAGCAAGCCGCCCTGCACGACGCTGGCCAGCTGCCCGGCCACTTGGAGGACGCAGATCTTCATCGCGAACCCGTAGCGCGTCACCAGGGCAGACGGTCGGCGATCTCCGCCAACCGCGGTGCGGTCTTGTCGCGCTCCGACAGAAGCGGCTCGGAGACCGGCCACTTCACGCCGACGTCCGCATCATCCCAGCCGATTCCCGCCTCCGTCGCCGGGTCGTAGGTGCTGGACAGGAGATACGCGAAGTCTCCGACCTCGCTGAGCACGCAGAAGCCGTGGGCGAAGCCCACCGGGATGAACAACTGACGATGCTTGACGTCGTCGAGCTCGTGGGACTCCCACTGGCCGAAGGTCGATGAGTCCCGGCGAAGATCCACCGCGACGTCCCAGATCCGCCCCCGCAGGCAGCGGACAAGCTTCGCCTGACCCGGGCTTGTCTGGAAGTGAAGGCCGCGGAGCGTGTTGCGCGCGGAACGCGAGTGGTTCTCCTGGACGGGCCGGATGTCGATCCCGAGGTCGCGCCAGACATCGTCGCGGTAGGTCTCGAGCAGGAAGCCCCGCTCGTCTCCGTGCACGTCAGGCTCGATGAGCACCAACCCGTCGAGCCTGGTCTCGAGACGCCGCGGCATCAAGGGCACCGCTAGCCCAGCGCCCGGCCGTACTGCCGCTGGTAGTAGGTTCGGTACTCACCCGAGCGGATGGGCCCCCACCACCACTCGTTCTCCCGGTACCAGTCGACAGTGCGGCGCAGACCCTCGTCGAACATGACCCGCGGCTCCCAGCCGAGCGCCACGGCCCGCTCCGACGCCAGCGAGTAGCGCCGGTCATGTCCGAGCCGGTCGGCGACGTAGCTGATCAGCGACTCGTCGCGACCCGTGAGCTCGAGGATCTTCCTCACTACCTCGATGTTCGGGAGCTCCTCCGGGCCCCCGAGGTTGTAGACGCCACCCGCCTCGCCGCGCTCGAGCAGGAGATCGACCCCGGCGCACATGTCCTCGACGTAGATCCAGTTGCGCACCTGCATCCCATCGCCGTAGACGGGAAGGGGGTCGTCACACATAGCGTTGAGGATGCACAGCGGGATCAGCTTCTCCGGGTGCTGGCGCGGGCCGTAGTTGTTCGAGCCGCGGACGATGAGGGCGTCGCAGCCGTACGTGTGGTGATACGCGCCGACGATCAGGTCGCCGCCGGCCTTGGAGGCCGAGTACGGCGAGGACGGCTCGATCGGCGACTCCTCGGTGAACGATCCCGACTCGATCGAGCCGTAGACCTCGTCGGTCGAGACCTGGAGGTGCCGGATGCCGGCCGAGCGTGCCGCCTCGAGCAGCACGAACGCGCCGAAGACGTCGGTTTCGATGAACTCGCCCGGCGACTCGATCGAGCGGTCCACGTGCGATTCGGCGGCGAAGTTCACGATGGCGTCGCAGCCTTGGACGGCCGACGCGACGGTGTCCATGTCGGCGATGTCACCCTGGATGAGCTCGACCCTGGCCGCGGGGAGGCCCTTCAGGTTGTCGGGCCGGCCGGCGTAGGTCAGCTTGTCGAGCACTCGCACGTCATCGTCCCGGTGCGCCTCCAGACGATGGCGGACGTAGCAGGAGCCAATGAAGCCGGCGCCGCCGGCGACCAAGAGCGTCACGCCGCGGCCTCCTGCATCACGAGCTCGCGCTCGGCCAGGTACTCGGCGAGGCCCTGCCGCCAGTGCGGCAGCCGGATCGCGTTCGGACGCTCGGTGCCGAGGACGGAGTGGGCCGGGCGCGGCGCCGGGCGCCCGAGCATCTCGGTCGTTCCGGCCATCACGCGGCACTCGATGCCCGCCTGGTCGAAGATCTCCTGGGCGAAGTCGTACCACGAGCAGTGGCCCTCCGCGGCCATGTGCTGGATGCCGTAGTCGTTGGTATCCAGGAGCTCCACCAGGCCCTCACCGAGGTGGCGCGTGTAGGTGGGGCATCCGACCTGGTCGGAGACCACCAGCACCTCGGGCCGCTCGTCGCCAAGGCGCAGCATCGTCTCGACGAAGTTGCTGCCGCCGATGCCGAACAGCCACGATGAGCGCACGATGAAGTGCCGCGCGTTGGCGACAGACACCGACGTCTCGCCCGCCAGCTTCGACCGGCCATACGCCGAGAGCGCGCCGGTCATGTCCGACTCCACGTAGGGGCGGCGCGCGGAACCGTCGAATACGTAGTCGCTCGAGGGCTGCACGACCACGGCATCGATGCTCGCCGCCGCCGACGCCAGGATCCCTGCGCCCTCGTCGTTCACCCGCATCGCCGTCCGCTCATCGGACTCCGCGCCGTCGACGTCCGTGTAGGCGGCGCAGTTTGCCACCACGTCCGGGTGGTACAGCGAGATCGCGCTGTCGACGGCCGCCGGGTTGGTGATGTCCAGCTCCGCGTGGTCGAGCCCGATCACGTCGTGGCCACGCCCGCGCGCGGCGATCGCAAAATCGCGGCCTAGCATCCCGCCGACCCCGGTCACCAGGATCCTCCTGCCGGGGCTCATGGGATCTTGATCTCCGCGTTGTCGCCGACGATCATGCGCAGGGTCTTGGGCAGGCTCGCGCCGCGGCAGAGCGTGACGTTCTTGCCGAGCAGGCTGGCCTCCATGCGCGAACCGAGGTCGCTCACGCTGGATCCGGAGAGGAGGATCGAATGCTCGACCTCTGCGCGCTCCACGGTCACGTTCGAGTCGATCGAGGTGTAGGGGCCGATATAGGCGTCGGTGATGCGCGAGCCCGCGCCGATGATCGCCGGACCGCGCACCACCGCGCGCTCCAGCCGCGCGCCGGGCCGCACGATCACGCGTCCCTCGACCTTCGAGTCGATGAGCTCGCCGTCCACCCGGCGCTCGATGTCCTCCAACACGAGCCGGTTGGCCTCGAGCATGTCGTCGAGCTGCCCGGTGTCCTTCCACCAGCCGGTGACCGTGCGGCTCGCCACCGACTTGCCGTTGTCGATCAGCCACTGGATCGCGTCGGTGATCTCGAGCTCGCCGCGACCGGAGGGCTCGATCGCCTGCGCGGCGTCGAAGATGGCGGGACCGAACATGTAGACGCCGACCAGCGCGAAGTCGGTCGGTGGATCCGACGGCTTTTCGACGAGGCGCACGACCTCCTCCCCGTTCAGCTCGGCGACGCCGTACTGCTCGGGGTCCGGGACGCGCGTCAGCAGGATCAGGGCGTCGGGCTCGGACTCCCGAAACGCGTTCACCAGGTCCGTGATGCCGTCGCGAAGCAGGTTGTCGCCGAGGTACATGACGAACGGTCCGTCCTGGAGGAACTCCTCCGCAGTGAGGACCGCGTGGGCGAGGCCAAGCGGGGCCTCCTGAGGGACGTAGGTGATGCGAGCCCCGAACTGCGATCCGTCGCCGACGGCGGTGCGGATCTCGTCACCGGTCTCGGGCGCGATGACGATACCGATGTCCTCCACCCCCGCCTCGACCAGCGCCTCGATGCCGTAGAAGAGCACGGGCTTGTTGGCGACGGGCACGAGCTGCTTGGCCGAGGTGTGGGTTATCGGGCGCAGGCGCGTGCCCGCCCCGCCCGACAGGATCAATCCCTTGAGGTTCTCCATCGGGGCGGGAAGGCTACCGTCGGCGCCCTAATCGGGCGCGCTGCGCTCGGACCTTGGGACAACGCACACACGTATGCGAGGTGTGCGGCGCAGCTTCCTCACCTCGGTCATCCTCTTGGCTGTCCTCGTGGGCTGTGCGCAAACGGGGAACGAACCTGCCCGCTCGGGACACAACGCGCCCGCTGACGTACCTCCCGGCGAGGTGCTGGCTCGCGATCCCTACATGGGAGTCTCGTGCCCGGTCGCGAACTCGTTCGCATGCGATCGCGTCGGACTCGCAGTCTGGCTGCGCGATCCCGCTACCGCGGTCCGGGCCGAGATCGCCGGCCGCCCGTTTGAACTGGACGACCCCGAGTGGAGCGAACCGGCCGTGAACGGTCTGCGGCGCATGTTCGCCGGCTTCCTTCGGCCCGCTGGGTTGATCGACGGGCCTCTTCGTATCACGCCCGATGATGGCCCGGATCGCTGGATCGGCCGCGAGCCTGTGTCAGCTCCAGTCAAGCTCTGGATCCAGGACGGCACCACGATCACGACCACGAGCCTCCAAGTCCAACTCTCCCCCGGCTGGGGCTGAGCGGGCCTAGTGCGTGCCGGCCAGCTTCCGGTGGTCCCAGCTCGCGAGGCGCTTCGGCTCGAACCGGATCGCGGCGCGCTTTGGAGCCTGCGCCCGCAGCGCCTCCGCCTGGGCCTCATCCACCTGCGCGCCGCCCGCGTAGCGCGCGGTGAGCTCCCTCGCCAGCTCGTAGACCGTGTTCGTGTCGCGGTGGATCTCGGCAATGGACTCGATCTCCACACCGCGCAGCTCGTTGTACTCGTGCCCTGCCTCGACCAGCAGGGTGGCTCGTGGATCCCGCTCCAGGTTGCGGACCTTCTGCGACTTCGCGTACGTGTAGATCCAGATCTCGCCCTCGCGGGGCACGTACCACAGCGGCATTGAGTGCGGCCAGCCCCGCGGACCGATGGTCGAGACGACGACGATCCGCTCCGACTCGATCAGCTCCCGCTGCTCGTCGGGCATCAGCTGGATCTTGGCGCGGCGGCTCACGCGAAGCAGGGAGCAGGTAGCAGGTAGGGCATCGCTCGCCGGATTCTCCCTGCTTACATGCTCCCCGCTGGCTCCAGCGTCAGGGTGCGCCAAGGGCCTTCCCCGACCACCGGCTGCGTCCTACCTTGCTTCCAGTCGACCTGGAGGTCGTCGTAATGGCGGCTTCCCGGATGGCCCGACTGGCCGGTGAACGCCTGCCAGCGGGACCGCTCGGGCCGCACGGGGTCGGCAACCATGCGCCAGCAAGGTGCCCAGATCGCCGTGAACGGGTCGTTCGGGTCCCACCCCACCTGGGCGACCGTCTCTTGGGCGCCACCGACCTCCAGGCGGCGGTTGAAGATCCGGGCGAACACGGGGTTCGCAGCGCCCAGCGGGTGCGGGAAGACCAGAGGATGCACTCGACCCCACCGCCACGTCCCCTGATCGGGGCCGAGCTCGGACTCCAAGTCGTCCATAGCCGCTCGCAGCGCATCCAGGACCAGGTCGTCCCAGGGGCGTCCGATGAGCCCGCCATCCCGCTCTTCCCACAGTCCGAGCAAATGCGACTGCCACCGCCACGGAGAGGTCACATGCGCGATGAACCCGTTGTCTGCCCGGTCGAGCCAGCGCTCGGCGAGGTCGCGGTCGCGGAGCGCGGCGCGGGCCACCTCCCTTCCCAGTCGAAGGGTGAACGCCTGGTAGATGGTCGCCGCGACCGAATCGGGATCCATGCTTCCGTTCCACGAGCGCAGGCGTTCGATCGCCGACAGCTCGCGCTGGTCGCGGGGGCGGAGGCGGACGAGGCGGTGGACCGTCTCCAGCCCGGGGATCGACCGCATGTCGGCCTGTATGGACTCGAAGCTCTCGAGGTCGTGCTTGTCGGTGGCCTCGATCAGCTCCTCAATCCGCCTGGCGCGGTAGCCGTCGAGGTAGTCGCTCGTGATGTGGTGCGGGAAGTCGGGGGGCTCGATCCGGTTGTTGGCGGTGACGAGGAAGCCGGACTCGGGATCGTCCACGCGAGGCAACTCCTCGTACGGCACCCACCCCTCCCACTCGTACTCGCCCGTCCAGCCCGGCTTCGGCAGGTCGGGGCACGCGCCGCGCCGGACGGGAATCCGCCCCACAGTCTTGTAGCCGATCGACCCGTGCCGGTCGGCCCAGACGAGGTTGGAGACGGGATGGCAGTGATCGGCGAGCGCATCCACGAGATCCGGACCGCTGGCGAAGTCGAGAACCTTGAAGTTGGCCGGCGTGAGCCCTGCGAGGTCGATCGCGGAGAAGCACAGGGCAAGCGGCTCGGCGACGTCAGCGCGCAGCGGCTCGTTGACGATCGGCCCGTGGTGCGTGGCGGCGACGATGAGCGTCTCCGGATGCGGCTGGCCCTTGACGTTGATCTCCTCTTTGGTCACCTCCAGCGGGCGCCGCTCGCCGTCGAACTCGTAGTCACCGCCTTCGATTCGCTCGACGAAGAGGTCCATCACGTCAGCCATCACGTTCGTGAACGTCCAGGCGACGTCGTTGTTCTGTCCCATCGCCACGCCGGGCAGCCCGGCCAGGGAGGCCCCGCGGCAGAAGCGATCGCCAAGGTGGAGGCCCACCTGGTAGGTGATCCCGGGCATGCTCGGAGGGAGGTGGGGGTCGCCGGCGATCAGCGGTCCTGCGGTCGCCGAGCGCTTCCCGCCGACCGCCCAGTTGTTGGACCCGGTCGCCTCGACCGCCAGCCCGAGCACGTCGCGCACTCTCGCGACTTGCTCGACGAGCCCCAGGCCATCGCCGCTCCAGCCGGCACCCGGCGTGATGACCACCGGATTCCTGACGGGGTAGGCGGGATCGAGCCGCGCCGCGAGCTCCGGACCGAGCTCGCGAGCCATCTCCGCGCGCAGGAGCTCGCGCTCCCAATTGGTGGACAGGCCGAACGACAGGAGCTTCGTCATCGCTAGAGCATCGGCCGGCTCAAACGCGTCAAATGTCCGGCGCAGGAGCTGGAACTCGACCGGCAGCGGGCGGTCGGCGGCCGCTGCGTTGACACCGGCGCAGAAGGCCTCGAGAGACGAGCGAACGTCCGGTTCCAGGCCGGCGACCTCCTGCCGGGCGGCACGTCTCAAGCCAAGCGTGCGCATGAAGCGGTCGGTCGGCAGCGTCGCGCGACCAGCGAGCTCCGAGAGCCTCCCGGCCCCGGCGCGGCGGTAGAAGTCGATCTGCCACAGCCGGTCCTGCCCGTGACAGAAGCCCTGACCGAACCAGAGGTCCCGCGCCGTCTGCGCCCGGACGTGCGGGACGCCCCAACGATCGCGGGAGATCTCGAGACGCCCCTCGAGGCCGGCGAGCCGCATGGTGCCCCGGGTGCGCGGCAACGGTCGGCGGAAGAGCTGGTACCAGACGCCGAGCGTCGTCGTGCCCGCGAGCGCCCAGAGCGCCGCGCTCGCGATCGCCGCTCGCTTCGCGAGGGTCCCGATGTCCATCGCGGCAACTGTATGCGTACGTCAGTCGATGAGGTCGCGAGGAAGGCGGCTCTCGTCATCGAGCTTCTCCAGGTGGGCCTGCATGACCACGGCCGCGGCTGGGCGCAGCTCGTCAGGGACGTCGTCCCAGGCCTCGTCCAGGAGCCGGGCCCGCGAGCGCTCCCCGCGCTCAAGCGCGGCCATCAGCTTCCGCTCGCGATCCATGCGGTGCTCGATGTACTCGCGCACCTTCGCCGCCGGATCGATGACGTACGGGCCGTGGCCGGGGCAGATCAGCTCGAGGTCGAGCGCGCCAATCCGGCGAAGCGAATCCAGGTACGTGGCCAGCGACCCACCGGTCGGCGGGACGAACGCGAATCCCTCGCCCAAGATGAGGTCGCCGCTGAAGCACACGCTGTCCAGGATGAAGCAGACGTGATCCTCCGTGTGGCCCGGAGTGGCGACCGCGCGAAAGGGACCTTCCTCGAGCACCCGGGCATCCAGAAGCGAAACGGCCTCGGCGTGGTCTGGATGCGAGTGGGTGAGGAGGACGCCCCCGAGCCCGCCGCGCCCCGCGGCCGTGTCCTTCAGGGCTGATACGTGCTCGCCGATCGCCGGTCCCGGGTCGATCACGTACGCCGGATCGGCGCCGACGACGTAGGTGTTCGTGCCGCCCAGCGTCATGGGACCCGGATTGGGCGCGACTATGCGGACGATGTCGGGATGGCCCGGCGGCGAGTCGGGAGGTCCAGCAGGGAGCATGGAGTCGGGAGAGGAGATTGGCGCGAGATCTACCTGCTCCGTGCTAGCTGCCTTCGACGGCGCTCAGCACCGCCTCGCGGGCATCCTCCGGCTCTAGCACGACCAGGTCCCCAACGCCCTTCAAGACCTCGCGCACGAGCCAGTCCGTCGATCCGTACGGCAGCTCGACCACGACCGCCCCGTCGCCGAGCTCATCGGTGACGGTGCGCTCCTCGCGCAGCCACCGCGCGCGTTCCGGCGAGACCCAGACCCGGGCAACGCCGGCCGACCCCACCTCCCCGTGGACCAGCCACTCCTGCTCGGCCAGCCGTTCCTCGATGCCCTCGCGAGCTTCGAAGGAGCGGTTGGCGATACGCGCCTCCTTCATTCGATCGAGCCGGAAGTGGCGCGTGTCGTCCCTCGCGAGGTCGTAGCAGCCCAGGTACCACCCCTCCGGCCCGTTCACGAGCTGGTAGGGCTCAACCTCGCGTTTGGTGAACTCGTCCTCGTTCTCCTTGTAGTAGTGGAGCTCGAGGACGCGGCGCTTCTCGATCGCCTCGTTCACGGCGCGCACCACCTCGGAGTCGTCCCTGCCGGGAGCGATCTCCAGGCCCTCCTGCGAGGGATCGTGGCCGAGCGCGTGGACGATCTTCTCGCGCGCCGTCGAGAGGCCAGCCTGGGGCAGATGGTCGCCGAAGAGGTCGATGGCCGCGACCAACGCCTTCGCCTCGAGCGGCAGCAGGCGGGCGGGGCGGGCGAAGTTGTCTCCGTAGGTGTCGGGGTCGACCTGGATCTCGTCGCCCTGGATCTCGGCGTAGAGCACGTAGGCGCCAGCGCCGAAGTTGACGACGTTCAGGACGTCGAGGTCCTCGCGCAGCTCGTCGCGGGAGATGTTCAGTTCGTCTGTCACGCGGTCGACCTCGAGCGGCGTCTCATCGCGCGCTGCACCGATGAGCAGGCCCGCGAGCGTCACAAGTCGAGCGAAGCGCTCCGGGCGGATGACCGCCTCGGAGCGGCCGTCCGCGGAGCGCGGCCTCCCGTTGCCCTCGACGATCGGGCGCCGGACCGTCTCCGCGACCTCGAATCCGGCCCGGTGGCGAACCCGCAAGAGCTCCAGACGCTCCGACGCCTCCTTCGCCAGCTCCTCGGGTGCAAGCAGCTGCGCGTTCTCGCGCCAGCCAAGGACCCAGGAGATGAGCTGCCGGGGTGAGGCGTACTCCGTCTCGTAGATCCTGCCGCGGCCCGGCACACCGTCCTTCTTCGCCGCCTTGCGCAGCCTCCCGAACGCGCCGAAGTCGCGCTCGACGAGCCAGGCGATCCGCTCGCGGAGAAAGACGTTGGCCGTGCCGTCGATCTCCCCCATCTGCCAGTCGGCGCGGGAGGCGTAGTCGCGGCGGTCGAAGTCCTCGGGGGGCGCGAAATCGTGCTCGGCCTTGGTCGCGTAGGAGACCTTGCCGCGGATCCGCGAGAGACGGAAGACCCGCACGCCGTCGCGCTCGTGCGAATAGCCGATCAAGTAGAACTGGCCGTTGCGGAAGACGAGGTGGTAGGGGTCGACCCTGCGGTCCGATAGCTCGTCGCGCTGCATCGAGTAGTAGCTGAACTCGATCGTCTTGCGGCGGGAGATGGCGGTCTCGATCTTCGCCAGGCGCTGCGACAGCTCTCGGCCGGCGGCTGAGGGCGCGAGCTTGACGTCGATGGACGTTGGGTCACCCTCCGCAAGCGGGCTGGGGCGACCCCACGAGACCTGCTGGAGCGCGAGGCGAAGGGGCTCAGCGTAGGCGAACTCGCCGTCGAGCAGCACGAGCGCCGTCCGCAGCGCGGCCAGCTCGCCGTCGGTGAACTCGATCGGCGGGAGGTAGTAGTTCTCCGGCGGGAGCGCATAGAGCTCCGACTCGAAGAACCCCTCCGCCGGCTTGTCGACGTTGAGCGAGATCCCGAGGCTCTCGAGCTCGGCGCGGTCGGCGTAGAAGCGCCGGGCGAAGGCGTCGTCGTTCATCGAGCTGTAGCCCTCGACCTCCTGCTTGATCTCGAGCGCGGAGACCGGACGGCCGGTGGCCATCAGGAACGAGATCAGGGAGAGCTGGCGAATCAGCTTCTCTGTGTCCTTAGCCACGGCGAGCAGCATAGGGGCTTGCCGCGGGACGATCAGCGCATCTCCGCGGAGCCGCTGCAAATTGCGGCGGCGGGATCCGGGCTGCGCCGCTAGGCGGCCCGGGAGCGGAAGTAGGCGGCTGAGTCGAGCCCACGGTCGAACCGCGACCAGGTCTCGCCCTCGGGGAGCGTCCGCTCGATCCGGTCGAAGCTCCCCAGCTTGCCGCCGAGGTTGTCGATCGCGTGCACCAGGGTCGCCTCGCGTGTGGCCGGCGGCACCGGGGACCCGTTCTCGAGCGTGCCGTGGTGCGAGAGGACGATGTGGAAGAGCGCTTGGGCCAGCTCGGGATCGAAACCCTCGATCCGCTCCACCTCCCGGCGGACGAGGTAGTAGCCGAGCGGGATCTCGCCCTGGAGGCGGCCGGCATCGGTCAGGTCGATCGCGAGCGGGTCCTCGTTGTAGGCCATCGTCTTGCCGATGTCGTGAAGCAGCGCGCCCCCGATCGCGATGTCGCGGTCGATGCCACCGAAAGCGGACGCCGCTGCGCTCACCGCCTGCGCCACCGACACGGTGTGGTCGAGCAGCCCGTGCCGGTAGGCCTGGTGGTAGTACTTGGCCGCGGGGGCCTCGCGGAACCGCCGCCAGACCGGCGAACCCGCAGCGAAGAAGCGGTCGAGCAACGTCGCCAGCTGCGGATTCTGGATCGTCGCGAGGAGCTCGCGAAGCTGGGCCTCGAGGCGCTCGACCGGGACGCTCGGACCCTCGGCGAGATCGGTTGGCTCGAACTCACCGTCGCGTGCGGCTCGGATCGCCTCGATCGTGATCTTGGGCCCGTACTGGGGATGGACGCCGAAGCGGCCGGTGAGGTGGACGGCGGATCCAGGAGCAGCGGCCTCGAAGCAATCGGCGACCGCGTCCCAGGCGACGGCCTCCACCGCCCCGGAGCGGTCACACACGATCAGGCGCACCCAGTCGCCGCCAGTTCGCCGCTGGCGAAGCTCGCGCTCGCGTACGGCGAACACACCCGCCACGGACTGTCCGTCCACGAGATCGCGCACCCAGGCGCGCTCACCGACAGCGCCGTTGGCACTGGAGCCGTTGGCCCCGCATCCCGCCTCAAGCGGCGGCTGTTCGAAACCAGCCGCGCCCGTTCCCGACTGGCGCCGGGGCCGGTTTCTCACGCGCTCGCCCTCCGCGGCTCGCTCCGTTAGTGAGACCTGGTCGCTCATCGCGTCGCTCACAGTAGAGAGGCAGCCGGACATGCCAAATCTCCCCGCGGCGAGCGGTCGGCGGGCGCTATCCGGTCTGCTCGGGCTCCTCCTCACCCGGCCACGAGCCGGTGAACCGGTAGAAGCCGCGCCGCGATCCGTGGTCCGCGAGGCCGCGCACCATGCGGAAGATGGCGCCCTCGAGCGCGAGCGCCACCGCGAGCTTGCCTACGGGAACGTCGCGATGCTCGGGCTCGGGCGGCTCCTCGGTGTCGACGAAACCCCAGGCGAGGTCGAAGAGCTTCTTCGAGAGAAAGCCGGCGATGAACCCGCCGATGACGCTGAACGGGATGAAGATGAGCTTCGCCACGCCTATGCCCGCTCGGGTTAGTTCTTCGCGGCCGTACGCGGCTCGACCGCGATCGTGCGCTCCTCGGGAACGCCGCTCTCGAGCTCGCGTCCGCGCTCGAGCTCGGCGTTCATCTCGGCCCCCAGCAGCACCGCGCAGTTGGAGATCCAGAGCCACACCAGGAACACGATGACCCCCGCGATGCTTCCGTAGGTCTTGTTGTAGGAGCTGAAGTTCGCGATGTAGAACGCGAAGCCGACGGACGCTGCGATCCAGACCACGACCGCGAGGATTCCGCCCGGGGTGATCCACCTGAAGCCGGCGTGCCTGACATTGGGCGCGCCGTAGTAGAGGATCGCGAGCATCGTGATCACGACGACGACGATCACCGGCCACTTCACGATGTTGAAGATCGTGATCGCGGTGCCCTCGACGCCGAAGATCTTCCCGACCTCGGAGGCCAGCGGCCCGCTGATGACGACGGCGATCGCGCTCAGCGCGACGAGGAGCAGGAGGATGAGCGTCATCGCGACCTGAAGCGGGCGCAGCTTCCAGAACGGCCGCCCCTCATCGGTCTCGTAGATCGCGTTCGAGGCGCGCGAGAACGCACCGACGTATCCCGATGCGGACCACAGCGCGGCGAGCAGCCCGAGCACGAAGGCCACGCCGGCCGTGCCCTGACTTGATGCGATCTGCTTGATCGCGCCGCTGACGATGTCCTGAGCCGGCCCGGGCCCGAGCTCGTTGATGTTGTCGAGGACGGTGTTTGTGGCCGACTGCCCCGCCAGTCCCAGGATCGACACGAGCACGATGAGCGCCGGGAAGATCGAGAGCACCCCGTAGTAGGTCAGCGCCGCCGCCCAGTCGGTGAGGTTGTCGGCGCGAAACTCGGAAACGGTGCGCTTGAGCACCCCCCACCAGGAGCGAATCCCAAGGTCGGTTGGATGACGCGGTCCCTTCACCCCAGCAGCGATTTCCCGTTGGCGTGGCGCGTCAAACCGCGGATGCTGCCCGGTTTCAGCCATCGACACTGGAGTTTGTGAGCTATCGCGCTGCAGAGTCCAGCCTCGGCGCGTCCGCGGGCAAAAGGCCCGCCTGTTTCAGTCGTTCGCCAGCCCGGGCCCGCGGCGGCCTTGGACGAAGCGCTCCGTGCGGGGTCCGGCGAGTTCGGCGGGCCACGCCCGCGGATACTCACCCAGGAGGTCGGCGCGCCCTCCCGGCACGCGCAGCTCGACGGTGATCGCGTCCTGGTCGACCCGGATGAGGTTGTAGGCGGGCTCGGTGAACGCGCGCGTGCGAAGGGTCGAGGCCGTGCCCGAGTGCACGAGCAGCATTCCGGCTACGGGCCAGGCGTAGGGCACGTGCCGGTGGCCGGCGAGCACGAGATCGACGCGCAGCCGGCTGAGCAGGGCGAGCACGTCGCCAGCATCCAGGACCTGATTTCGCTCACGACCGGTTCCCGGGATCGGCACCAGGTGGTGGTGACAGACGAAGACGCGTAGGTCGGCGGCGTCGGCGAAGCCCTCCTCGATCCAGCCGTAGTGCTCGCGACCGATCTCGCCCTCGTCCAGATCGGGCTTCGATGAGTCCACCGCAACGACCGTCACGCTCAGCCCCGCGGCCTCGAAGCGAAGTCGCGTATCCCGCGATCCGAATGCCTCCTCGAATTGGAGGTAGCCGACGTGGCGAGCGTCGTGGTTTCCCGGCACACGCACCAGCCGGGGACAGGCGATTCCTCCCAGCAGCTCGCTTGCCAGCGCGTACTGGTCCGGATAGCCCTCATCGGTGAGATCACCGGCAAGGACGACGAGGTCGGGCTCGCTCTGGTTGACCTCTTCGATCGCAACGCGCAGGAGATCCTCGCGGTACCGGGCGCCCCCGATGTGGATGTCAGAGAGCTGAGCGATCAGCATGGGCCGGGAGCCGCCCGATCGAAGCCAAGTGCCGCGAGGACCATCGCGGCGAAGGCTACGGGGCCCGGCCGCATCCAGCCGGATCACGCGGCCGAGGCTTCAGTCGCTGAAGGCTGCCTCGTGAAAGAACCTGAGGCTGGCCTCGGGCTCCGGCTGTGCGGAGGGCTCGGGTCGCACCGTGATCTGGTCCCCGTCGGCCAGGACGAGTCGCAACTCCACGGGTGACCCCTCAACCGATGAGACCTCCGCTCCCTCCAAAACGTTTCGAAGTGCATCCAGGTCGATGCTTCGCTCCACAAGGCCCACACTATCGCCGCCGAGCGAGAGCTCAGTCGTGGCCGATCCGCTCCCAAATGAGCTCCGCCCTGCGCTCCACTCCCTGAAACGTCATCGGCCTGGTGCTGAGCTCGAGCAGGTTGTCGTGAAGCTTCGCGAACCGCACCTGGGCGTTGCCGATCCAGTTCGGATACGAGCAGACCTCGATGTGGTGGATAACGGTGTCCTGGTCGGCCAGCACCTCGAACGGACCCGAGTAGGACAGGTAGGTGCCGATCGCCCCGGATCGCTCCTCGGCCGTGCCGCCGAACGCATCTGGATCCTGGTACGGTGCCCGGTCCGCGGCCATGATCTCCACCGACATGTAGCCGTCGTGGTTGTAGAAGATGTAGCCGATCGGGTTCTCGCCGAGCGGATTCACCGCGGAGCCGTCGCTGGCGACGTTCCTCCAGGACCGGAGGCGCCAGGTTCCGATCAAATCTTCTGCCTTCAAGAGCGGCCCCTATCGAGCGCGGCACGATCTGACTCCCATCATCCACCATTGGGGTCGCGGAAGGATGGCGAGGGGCGGAATCGAACCGCCGACACCATGATTTTCAGTCGTCCACGGCGTCTGCCGCGGTCTGCGGCTGCTCGACGTTTCCCCCGCTAACCGGCGGATTCCGCCAGTTCGGCGAGGGTGCCGTTTGTGGCTGTCTGCGGGTCTTGTGTTGCCCAACCGTTGCCACCGCGACGGCATCTCGAGGAACGCGGCATCGCCGACCCCCTCGTCCATCAGATGGACGTAGGTCCGCAGGGTGAAGCTCGGGTCGGCGTGGCCGAGCCAGGCTGATACCTGCTTCACGTCCTTTCGGCCGGGGCCGAACAGGAGGCTCGCGCACGTATGGCGGAGGTGTGGAAGCTGATCCACGTGCGCCACTTGCCGTCGTCGTCAACGTGGCCGAGCCCAAAGCACGGCGGAGACCGACGTCGCCGGGGAGGAGCTCGTTGGCAGGAGAACAGGGGCCCGCCTGCGGCCTCGGCGGCGCACAGGAGTAGTCTCGTTCGAGTTGGAATAGTCAGACGGGGCGCTGAAACGGCCTGACTAGACAGCCACCACTGCGTCACCGGTTTGCTTGGCCTCTGCCTGACCAACGACGTTCCGGGAGGAAGGCGCGAAACCGGCAGGAGGAGCATGAGCGAGCCCGCGAGACGAACCCCAGCCAGCCCAGGGCCCGGCGACGATTCGAGGCATCTGTGTGGACGGGCCGAGGTGGCTCGGTACGCGCGCCCGCACCGCGGCCGCAGCCTGCTCGACCTGGCCACCTCCGTCGTGCCGTACCTCGCACTCTCGGTGCTGATGTACTTCGCGCTGGACGTCTCCTACCTGCTCGCGCTCGTCCTCGCGGTGCCCGCCGCTGGGTTCCTCGTCCGGACGTACATCGTCTTTCACGACTGCGGACACGGCTCGTTCATGCGATCGCGGCGTGCGAACGCCTGGATTGGAACGGTCTGCGGGCTGCTCGTGTTCACGCCCTTCCAGAGCTGGCGGCACGAGCACGCCGTTCACCACGCAACGGCGGGAGATCTAGATCGTCGCGGGGTTGGCGACGTCGCCACCCTCACGGTCGCAGAGTATCGGGAGCTGCCGTGGGTGGCGCGGCTCAAATACCGCCTGTTTCGGAACCCTCTGGTGATGTTCGGCTTGGGCCCGATCTACTCCATGATCCTCTCCCCCCGCTGGCCGCCTGCAGACGCTCGAAAGCGCATCCGGCGCAGCATCATCGTCACGGATATCGCGCTCGCGGCCCTGATCGCCGGACTCTGCTGGCTGATCGGTTGGCGTGACTACCTGCTCGTGCAGGTGCCGACGGTTTGGCTTGCCGGTGCGACCGGCGTGTGGCTCTTTTATGTGCAGCACCAGTTCGAGGACACCTATTGGCAGACCTCCGAAGGCTGGGCTTACGATGTCGCCGCGCTCCGTGGGAGTTCCTACCTGAAGCTCCCCAAGGTCCTGCAGTTCTTCACCGGCAACATCGGCCTCCATCACGTGCACCACCTAAGCACCCGGATTCCCAACTACAACCTCCAGCGCGCACACGACGAGAACGCGATCTTCCGCGACGTCCCGATGCTCTCGCTGTGGGACGGCCTGCGCGCCGTGCGCCTGAAGCTCTGGGACGAGGACCGCGAACGTTTGGTCACGTTCGCACAGGCGCGCGCACCCAGCGCCGGAGCCGCGGCGCAGTCTTCGATCACCCCGGTTCGCTGATTCGACGTGGCCAACCGCCAAGACCTGGAGTTCACCTACTCGCTGATCGACCGCATCTTCAGGGCCAGCCTGGGGGAGTGCGCGGATTTCAGCGGAGCCAAGTACGACGGCGACTTCTCGATGAGCCTGGAGGAGGCTCAGCGGCGCAAACACGAGTACGTGGCCGAGCAGATCGGGATCGGGCCTGGACGGCGCGTGCTTGACCTGGGCTGTGGATGGGGCCCGCTTCTCGACTTTATTCGCCATCGCGGCGCGACCGGCGTCGGGGTCACGCTGTCGTCCGCGCAGGCAGCGTCCTGCCGAACCCACGGGCTCGACGTCCACGTCCGAGATGCGAGGGAGGTCACGCGAGAGGTCTTCGGCCAGTTCGATGCGGTGGCCAGCCTCGGAGCCTTCGAGCACTTCTGCTCGCCGGACGACTACCGCACCGGGCGCCAGGAGGAGGTCTATCGCGCGCTGTTCGGGGGGATTGCGAGCGTGCTGCCAGAGGGAGGACGGCTCTACCTACAGACGATGGTGTTCGGCCGCAACATGATTCCGATCGACGAGATCGACATCGGCGCGCCGCGGGAGTCGGACGGATGGTATCTGGCCCTCATGGGCCGCCAGTTTCCCGGCTCCTGGCTGCCCTTCGGACCGGAGCAGGTCATTCGCAGCGCCGAGCCGCGATTCAGGCTCGTGTCGAGCACGAGCGGCCGGCTCGACTACATCGAGACGATCCGAGAGTGGCGGCGGCGCTTCGCGGCGCCCAGCCCCCGGAAAGCGCTGCTCAAGCTCAGGCTGGTACCGCGCTGGCTCCGAAGCGCCGACTTCCGACTCGCCTTCACATCCGGGGTGAGTGCGAACAGCGTCTGCTTTCAGCGCGAGCTGCTGGATCACTATCGCATCGTGCTCGAGAAGCGCTGACCCCAGTGGCGGCGACTCCCCTCACGGGGCCGCCGGCGTTCGACTAGGACCGACGCCAATCAGTCTCATATACCCGCAGTCGCGCCTGATTTCGCGCGTAGCGGACTCGGATGGCCGCTGTAGACCGTCCGGGACCAGCGTTCTCTTCATGCACCTAGGCCTGGAGTCGCCGCTCGCGGCGTGCCATCCCTCATAACAACTGGCCCCGTGGAAAGGCCGTTTGCCTCAGCTCCTCGCCTCGTCCGCGCCGTGGGCGCTTTCGGCGGCCATTTGGGCCTTGGCCAGTCTCTAGCCACAGGGCCAGGTTCGAGCAAGCATACTCTCCCTAGCCGGCTGAGCTAATCGGCGGCGGATGCGCGCCACGGTTTGGGGCGGAAAGCGGTTGGTCTCCCCGAGCGACTGGCTCAAGAGCCGCCCGAGGCTAGTTCGTGTGCGCCTTCGCCCGGCGGCGGGCTGAGCCAGTCAACGGCCGGGTTGCGGATCGACCCGCCTCCCCGTCCGCGCGCTCCACGTCGTCGGCGTCATGAACCGCCCATCCGACCCGCTCGATCAGCTGAGCGGAGTGATGACCGCTTCGCAGATCCGCGGGCGTGACCCGCTCGTCGAGGGTGATCGCGCCCTCAGGTTCGGCGTTCGGCTCGCTCATCACGATGATTCTCGGCATATCAACTTCCTTCCGGTGGCTGGACCCCCGGGTACCACCGGAGGGCCGATCAAGGCGTCGATGGATATCTGAGGTTCTTGATCAAGCTAGCGGATCGTCCCCGCGGACGTCGATCAGTGCTGTTGGACGCTCGTGGTGGCGACCGCGTTGCCGGCCTCTTCCGACGCGCCCGGTCGTTTCGCGACACTCATTCTTGCTGGCTCGGACTCTCTCGCCCCGCCGCGCCACCTACGATCTTGAGCAGATCCCCCACCTCTCGCCCCCGCACCAGGGGATCACGGAGGGGAAGCTCCGGGACGACCCGGTAGTGATTTCGTCGCCCCTCTCGCTCGCGCTTCACGTAGCCCTCCTCCACGAGCTCGGACAGGATCTTGTGGGCGGCGCGCTCGGTGATCCCGACGGCGGCGGCGATGTCCCGCAGGCGGATACCCGGATCGTTGGCGACGCACAGGAGGACGTGGGCATGATTCGTGAGGAAGTCCCAGCGCCGGCCCATCAAACCTTGCTCTCCTATTCTGGAACTATCGTTCATGAATACAGGGTATAATGTGGTCATGACCGCTCCGGGGCTTACACCCATTCCAAAGGCTTCGCCGATTCCGCCGGCCTCGCCGATCCCTGATGCCTCGCCGATCCCGGCCGCGACACCGGTTCCGGCTCCCGGCGAGCCCGGCCCCGGCAAACCAAAGCACGCTGCCTGAACGGCACGCCACCCCCCGCAGACCCGAACGGGCGCTGCGGCTTCCACTCCCCGGAGCCGAAGCGACGGCGAGCGGCGGGGGAAATCAAGTTTCGCTCACCGGTACGAGGACCAACCACCAAGGAGAAGAAACATGGCGAACACGATCACAGCAGACGAAGTAGTGGGGGCCGCGAAGGAGCTCCCCCAGGAGGAGTTCACTCGCGCTGAGATCGCCGAAAAGCTCGGGGTTAAGAAGCCCGAGCTCCAGAAGGCCTTCAAGGCCGCACGTAGATCGGGGCGCGTCAAGAAGGTGCGTGACGACGAGGAGAACACCGGCCACTTCCGCCTCACGGGCAAGTAGCGTCCGCTCGCGGCCCGTCGGAGCAGCGGTTCCGACGGGGTTAGGACGGGGCAGCCGGATTTGAACTCGCGCCCTTCGGCCCCCCACCCGGGCGGCACCTCGCCGCGGCTCACGGCGCGCCGGAATACCGCCCGCAGCGGCATCACGGCGTTCCGGACCGAGCTCGGCGAGTAGCCCTGGACGACGAGGTGCTCGATCAGATCCTGGAGCGAGGTTCGCGTGATCGCCGAGAGGCGTTTGGGGCCGAGGTGGGGGTTGATCTTCGTGCGCACGGCGATCTCATAGCCGCGGATCACCGAGGGCTTGTAGCTTCGGCCGGAGCGGGTCCTGATCGATCCAGCGCGGGCGCCGGCAAGCCAGCTCTCGGTTGCCTCGCGCACGGTTCGGGCGCTGGGGGCGCCGGCCTCGCCGCGGCGGATCGCGACCTGGGTGTCCTGGCGCCAGGCACGAGCCTCGGCGAGGGTGCGAAAGCTGCGCCGGATTGATTTTCGCTGCGCCGCGACCCAGACCTGCGCCTGGTAGGACGGTCGGCACGAGCATGGACCGTGTTCGCGGGAGGCGCAGCTTCGCGAATGACGAAGCGCGATGCCGGGGGCTGGTGCGCGGCGGTGGAGAGTCTTCTGCTCGACCGCATCGCCGGGAGTAGCGTTGCCCCCTTGCATGCGGCTTTCGTAGCTTGATAGCCGCCGTTATTCAAGTCCGTCGGGATCATTCGGCTCGCGAATGGCCTAAGACCTGACGCCCATGCGCGATGGTTTCGCGATGGTCCCGTCAGGCGTGACGGCAAATGCCGCCTGAATCCTCCATGGTCATTGGCCTTGATCTGCGGCAAGCGTCGTGGAGGTTTGCAGGCTTTCCGAGCGAGGCGGCGAAGGAATCGAACCTTCCAAGCGTCGGGCTGCGACGCCCTGCTGGCTTTGAAGCCTTGCATGCTGGTCTTGTGTTCTTGTGGGACCGCCGCACAGGGGACTTGAGCCCCTCGACGACGCAAACCCAACTGGGTCCCGTCGGTAGCACGTCTGCTTCTCGCGCATAGCGAAACTCAAGGCGGGGGTGCTCCCATGGAACGCGGCAGCGCACGCGAGCGTCGCAACGCTCCTGCTTGTCATCCGGAGCGGGAAGTTTCGCTGGCACTCGTTCGGGGCGGCATACTGAGCGAGGCCGATTTGCGAGCCAAAGGAGCGAGATGAGGTCGATTCACGTCCGGGCTGAGGACGACCTCCACCACGAGGAAGGGTGACTTGATGGCGAAGGCAGCAGCTGGCGGCGGAGGCGCGGATAGCCCGATCGCGGACGAGCTCCGCAGGCTCGGTGTGAAGGGTGTCCTCGTGCAGATGGCCGAGCGCGGCCAGCTCCTCGCCCTCAAGTGCGAGATGCCGCAGTGCTACCACCCCAAGGGGCGCGGCGCATTCGATCCAGTCACGACGCCGCGCACCAAGTGGGCGCCCTCACCCGACCACTACCCGACCCTTAAGTCGGCCGGTGGGCACCTCGTCCCCGAGAACGTTCGACTGTCCCATACCTGGTGCAACAACCGGGACTACGGATGGCGGACGCAGGTCCGGACGCTGCTTAGGAAAGGCAAGTCCCTCGCCGAGATCGCCGAGACCCTGAACCGCAAGGGGGTCCCCCCGGCCCACGGTACGAACCAGTGGACGGCCGCCATGGTGCGCAAGGCCTACGTGTCCTAGGCCGGCCTCGTCGGCTCATCCCGCCCGCCGGTAGCGGATGTGTGTGGCTAGCGGCGAATGCAAGACCTCAACGGGCTCAAACCCGAACGACTCGACGCCGTCGAAGATCCGCTCACCGGAGCCGAGCAGGACCGGCGCGACATCCAGCGTGAGCTCGTCGACGACCCCGGCAATGAGGGCCTGGCGCACAGTC
>JBKPHA010000128.1:0-22712 GCA_046729615.1 Actinomycetota bacterium | reverse complement strand
CCTCGTCGCCCCGTTACACTTGGGTTGTTTTTTTTTTTACCCGCGGCGCCGGGCCACAACCCCCCCCCCCCGCCTCCCAGTACCGCCGAGCCGTCATCCCGGCTCGTCCCAGGACGCAGTTCTTCGCGAACCCACTCAGGGTGCCATAGGGTCACCCCATGCCAGATCCGCCGCCTGTAACAGGAATCTCCGAGCTGGTCCTGGAGGTCTCCGACTTCGAGGCGGCGCGCCGCTTCTACAGCGAGACGCTGGGGTTTGAGGAGACCCGCTACGGCGAGGGGCGCGAGGACCGCCGCTGGTACCTGATCGGCGACGCCGCCAGGCTGGGCATCTGGACGCCGCAGGTCGGCCTCGCCGGCGGGCGTGGCGGCGCCCACGTCCACTTCGCCTTCCAGATCGCCCGGGAGCTGCTCGACTCACTGCTCGACCGCCTGCGGTCGCGGGGAGTTGAGGTCGAGGGACCGATCCAGCTCGGGGATGACCGCGCGATCTACGTCACCGATCCCGACGGCAACGTGGTGGAGTTCTGGACGCAGGACATGGCGGAATACTGCGCGCAAGCCCGCGCGGGTGGACGTCCCGGGACGTTCAAGCCGGCGCAGTAGAACGCAGCGCTCGCGTTCAGGCGCGGAACGGGCCCTTCCCGGAGGTTCCGGGAAGGGCCCATCCGATTCCTCCGACCGGCCTATGGGTGGGCGGTCGAGTAGAACGCGTCCGTCAGCTGATGGAACGGGTCCGTTCCATTCGCCTGGACGAAGAACGGCGTGAACGTGGTCCCGAAGTTGTCAAGACCCTCGTAGTCGCCCAGGAAGTACCCGATTGCATACGGGGCGGTCCGCATGTCGAACGAGGTCGGCGTGAGCCGGTTCTCGTTCGCCGCGGTCCAGTTCGATCGCTCGGTGCAATTCTTCGTCGCGGCGTGGCAGTGGGCCACCCAGTAGTCCGTGCTGAGCGCCGAGTCACCCAGCCTGTCGTTGCGGAAGTCGTAGTACGTCACCGCAACGTCGCCGTTGCTCGCCACGTGGACTGCCGCCGTGAACGCCTGTTTTCCGGCAGCGGTGTGGTTCACTTTGACCGGCGCCGACCAATGCTGGCCGCCGTCGGTCGACCGGGACAGCAGGATCGTGTCGTCCACCGGGATGGTGGAACCGAGCTGCTGCACGGTCGCCGACTCGTGCGTCTGCCAGACGGCGTACATGTCCCCCCTCGTCGAGCCGTTCGAGTAGTCGACGGCGAAGTCGGGGAGGATGTCGCCCGTCCGCACCAGCAGGCACGGCGTGGACGGCGTGTTGTCGCCCTTGCAAGCGACCGGCTCGGGATCGCGCACGCCGCGGTCCCCCATGTTGGCGACGATGGTCGGGGTCGACGACCAGGTCTCTCCGTAGTCGTTCGAGAAGATGACCGCGACGTTGTCGCCCTTATGGATGTCCTGACCGTTCGAGCCCGTGATGTAGTTGAACCCGTCGACGAGGTTCCTCCCGTTCGCGTTCGGGAGCACCACGATCTGGTTGCCGATCGTCTGCACCCGCGACGGCTGCGGCTCGAAGATCTTCCGCGCCGTCTCCCAGCTGGCGCCGTTGTTCGTGCTGCGAGCGAACCACGTCGGTCCGCGGAAGGCGAGCGCATGCGCGTACGCCTCGGGCGGGGTCAGCGGGTTGTCGTTCGGCGACTCGATCCGATCCCACACCGCGTACACGTTGTCGGTCTCGCCCGTCGGGTCCGCGGTGATCGACTCCTTGTCGTTGAACTGGTTGGCAAGCGGGCCCGAGTTGGAGTTGTCCTTCCTGAGCGTTATCGGCCGTTCCCACGTGTTGCCACCGTTGAGCGACCGGCTCACGAGCACGGCGTTGCGCGCCGTTGAGCGGTCAAACGAGATGCTGATCGCGTGCAGCGTCCCCATCCCGTTCGCCGGGAGCGGGGACCACGACAGCCACGGGTCCGACGACCGCTCGTAGTCGCCGCCGTTGGCGGCCGTTCCTCCGGCGCAGTTACTGAACGCGGGCCAGGTCTTCGCCCAGCTCGTCCCGCCGTCATGCGAAACGCCGGCGACCAGCCCGTGCGCGCCGCCGTCGGACCAGCGGTCCTGCTGCCAAAAGCCGGCGAGGTCTTGAGAGTCCTGCGGGTTTACCTCGAACCAGGGTTCGACCTCGGTGTTCGGGAAGTTGACCCCGGGGACCTCGGAGGCGGTGTGGAAGCCCTCGCCGGGGCCGCCGCAGCCCGGCGCGAACGGGCTGGGCCCCGCGCTCGCGAGGGTAGGTCCGGTCGTCGTGTAGGTGCTTGCGCTCGCCACCGCGACGCCGATGACCAGGCTTGCGGCAATCGCGGCGAGCGCGACCGTTAGTCGGCTCACGATGCTCCTCCTCCGTGCGTGCCTCCTGCTGCCTCCTCCCTTGCAAGACGAGGGGCCGGGATGTTACGCCTCCGCCGGGCTCAGGGTTCGTCAGTCCGCTTACCTCGGCGACTAGAGGCCGCCCCCGGGGACCCCCGGGAAGAACCCCTCGAACTACGAGCGTCCTACGGCTTTCGAACGATGCCGGCGTAAGCCGATTCTCGTTCGCCGCGGTGCAGCTCGACTGCTTGCTGCCGTCGGTGGTCGCGGCGTGGCGGTGGACCACCCAGGGCCAGCGGCCGCGTTGCGAGTCTGCGCCAGCTACGGCCCAGTAGTCGCGGTCACGATATCGGTCAGGCGGTTACCCGTGCCAATCGCGAAGAGCGGCCGGAAGGTATTCCCCGCGCTGGCCAGGCCCTCGTACTCGCCCACGAAGTATCCGAACGGTCCGCGAGCGAACGGCAGCTGCTCGACGTCGAACGAGGTATCCGTCAGCCGCTGATCGGTCAGCGGCTGCTGGTTGCCCCAGTCGTCGGCCTCGGCGCACGTGACCGTGGCCGAGGGGTGGCAGTGGACCATCCAGTGGTCGGTGGGGACGCCGGGCGCGGACGTGTTGAACCGAAAGTCGTAGTAGGTCACCGCGATCGTCCCGTCGTCGGCCACGTCAACCGCCGGGACCCACGCCTGCTCGTTAGCCGGGTCGGCGCTGGGCGGGGTCTGGCTCACCTTGATCGGCTTTGACCAGGTGTCCCCCCCGTCCGTGGACATGGAGAAGGCGATCTGGTCGACCCCATTGAACCGGATGTCCTGCCAAGTGGCGTAGAGGTTTCCGTTGTTCGGGTCCACCGCCACCTCGGGCACGAACCCCTCGGCGCGGATCGGCCGCCCGGTGTCGGGGTCGAACGCCCCGTTGAACTGGATCTTGTGGATCACCTCAGGGGCCGACCAGGTCTCGCCCTTGTCCGTGGAACGCATCATCGCCAGGCTGCTGCCGGGCCGGTTGTTGCCCGATCCCTGGAACAGCGTGAACAGATCGATCAGCTGCCCGGTGGGCCGGACGACGATCTGGTGACCGATCGTCGCTTGGAGTTCCTGCGGCTCGAAGATGGCGCGGGCCGGTTCCCAGGTACGGCCCCCGTTGGTGGTCCGGGAGAAGATCGCGTCGCCCCGGAACGAGAAGGCGTGCTGGGCATTGAAGTTGGCGCTATCGCTGGGGAACCGGGTCCGGTCCCAGATCGCGTACACGTACCGGGAGTCGTTCGGGTCTGCGGTGATGGACTCCTTGTCGTTGAACAGGAACGGAGCAACATCGCTCGGATCGCGGGCCAGCGTGGTGGGCTCGCTCCATGTGTCCCCGCCGTCGGTCGACTTGCTCACCAGGACCGCCGTCATCGGGTTGTTGACGAAGTTCACCGACAGGCTGATCTGGTATGCCTTGCCATTGGGGCTGAACGTCACCCAGGGATCCGAGGATCGCTCGTAGTTGCCGCCGTTTGCCGCGGTTCCCCCGGCGCACGTACTGAAGTGGGGGAAGGTCGTATCCCAGGTCCGCCCGCCGTCGTGCGTTACCGCCGTGAGGAGGCCTCGGGCGCCCCCGTTAGACCAGCGGTCCTGCTGCCAGACCGCGATCACATTGCTCGGGTCGGTGGGGTTGACCTCCACCCAGGGCTCGACCTCGCTGTTGAGGAAGTTCGTTCCCCCCGCCGCCTGCCCGGAGATGTCGCAGCCCGCGAAGGGACTGGATACCGATACGTTCTGCAGCGGGCTCCGGGTAAACACGCCGGCGGCCGATGAGGCCACGAGCGCAAGAGTAAACGCGCCCACCAGAGCCAGCAGCCGGATCGTCCGTGAGCCCATACGGCACCTCCTCGATCCGCGATCTCACCCTCCACAAAGGAGCTGCGACCGCCGAGGTTACCACCGGCCCGTCACCCTTGCCTGCTCCCCTACGGCCTGCGGAGCGAGCTTCCGCTCCTCGTCGCTCACCCCGGTGAGGGGGTCAGCCGCCGACGCGGGAGTACACGTCGTCCAGTAGGCCGTCGAGGTCGGCGACGTCGTACTCGGCGGCGAGCTGCCGCTTCGCGGCCTCGCGCGAGGTGCCGTCCAGCGCGAGCTTCATCGCAACGAGCCGGGCGGCGGCATCATCGGCTGAGGCGGCCGTCTCGTCCCCGTTCGCGGTCGCAGCCGGATCCGGGGTCTGCGGCGCTTCGGGTGGCGGCGTGGGCTCCGGCACCGGCTCGGGCACCGGCTCGGGCACCGGCTCGGGCATCGGCTCGGGCATCGGCTCGGGCGTGGGATCCGGGGTGGGTTCCGGCGTCTGCGGCGGCTCCGGCTCGGGGACGGTCACCGGTCCCGGCTCCACCTCGCTCCGGGTGTTCCCCGAGAGCCGCCCCTGGAGGTCGACGAGGGCTTTCTGGACCTCATCCAAGCGCCGTCGCGCGTCGCCCTCGGCCTCGGCACGGATCCGTTCGGCCTCCGAGCGCATCCGCGCCGCCTCGGCGCGCACCCTCTCCGCCTGCACCTCGGCGTCGCTTAGGATCTCCCGCGCCTGACGCTGGGCCTCGTTGATCGCCTGACGCACGCTCTCCGCCACCTGATCCACCAGCTTCTGCGCATCCATGCCGGCGAGCTTACAGCGACCGCCCCGGCGGGCCTACGCCCTTAGCGCCTCGAGGTCCGCCCGCAGCTCCTTGAGCTCGTCGCGGATCCGCGCCGCCTCCTCGAAGCGCAGTTCGTCCGCCGCCGCCAGCATCTCCTCCTCCAGCTCGACGATCAGCTTCTCGAGCTGCTCCGGGCTTTGGATCGCCTCGTCGCCGCGCCGGACCCGGCGGCGGCGGGCCGGGGCCGCGCGGGACTCCATCGCCAGGAACTCCGTGATGTCGGAGATGCCCTTCTGGACCGTCTCCGGCGTGATCCCGTGCTCCCGGTTGTAGGCGAGCTGGATGGCGCGGCGGCGGTTGGTCTCGCGGATCGCCGCCCGCATCGCCTCGGTCTCGCGGTCCGCGTACATCAGGACCTGGCCGCGGACGTTCCGTGCGGCGCGGCCGATCGTCTGGATGAGGCTCGTCTCGCCGCGCAGGAATCCCTCCTTGTCGGCATCGAGGATCGCAACCAGCGAGACCTCCGGCAGGTCGAGGCCCTCCCGCAGGAGGTTCACGCCGACGAGGACGTCGTACTCCCCCAGCCGCAGGTCACGGACGATCTGGATGCGCTCGAGCGTGTCGATCTCCGAGTGCAGATACCGCACGCGGAACCCGTGCTCCAGCAGGTACGCGGTCAGGTCCTCGGCCATCTTCTTCGTGAGCGTGGTCACGAGCGTGCGCTCGCCCGCCTCGACGCGCCGGCGCACCTCGTTCTTCAGATTGTCGATCTGGTTGCGCGTCTCGCGCACCTCGACCTCCGGATCGACGATGCCGGTCGGACGGACGATCTGCTCCACAATGCGCGACGCGGAGGCCCGCTCGAACTCGCCCGGCGTCGCCGACACCATGACCATCTGCCCAACCCGGGAAAGAAACTCCTCGAAGCGGAGCGGCCGGTTGTCGAGCGCAGACGGCAGGCGAAACCCGTGGTCGACAAGCGTCTGCTTGCGGGAGCGGTCCCCCTCGTACGTGCCGCCCAGCTGGGGGACCGTCTGATGTGACTCGTCCACGAAGACGATGAAATCGCCCGGGAAATAATCGATCAGGGTGTGCGGCGGGCTCCCCTCCGAGCGCCCATCCAGGATCCGAGAGTAGTTCTCGATCCCGGGCGCGAAGCCCAGCTCCTTCAGCAGCTCCATGTCGTACTCGGTCCGCTGCCGCAGCCGGTGCGCCTCGAGCAGCTTGCCGCGCTCCTCGAACCACGCCACGCGCTCGGAAAGCTCCTGCTTGATCTCGGCGACGGCCCGCTCGATCGTCTCCTCCTTGGTGACGTAATGCGTCGCCGGCCACACCGCGACGTGGTCGATCTCGTCCAGCACCTCCCCCGTCAGCGGATCAAAGTGCTGGATGGACTCGACCTCATCGCCGAACAGAGCGATGCGGTAGGCGGTCTCGGCGTAGGCCGGGAAGATCTCGAGCATCTCCCCCTTCACCCTGAACGTGCCGCGAGTGAGGTTGGTGTCGTTGCGCCCGTACTGCATCCCGATGAGCTTGCGGAAGAGCTCGTCGCGGTCGATCCACTCCCCCACCTTGAAGAGCTGCATCTGCTCCCTGTACAGCTCCGGCGACCCGATGCCGTAGATGCAGGAGACCGACGCCACGATCACGACGTCCCGGCGCGCGAGCAGGGCGGCGGTCGCCGAGTGGCGCAGCCGGTCGATCTCGTCGTTGATCGAGGAGTCCTTCTCGATGTAGAGGTCCTGCGCCGGGACGTAGGCCTCCGGCTGGTAGTAGTCGTAATAGCTGACGAAGTACTCGACCGCGTTATCCGGGAAGAACTCCCGGAACTCGTTGCAGAGCTGTGCCGCCAAGGTCTTGTTGTGTGCGATCACGAGCGCCGGGCGCTGCATCCGCTCGACGACGCCGGCCATCGTGAACGTCTTGCCGGTGCCGGTCGCCCCCAGCAGAGTCAGAAACCGCTCGTCTGCCCGCAGCCCCTCCGCCAGCGAAGCGATCGCCTTCGGCTGGTCGGCTGTGGGCGTGTAGGCGGGGTTCAGCTGGAACTCGGCCACGGGAAGGACAATAGCCGCGCGCGTAGCGGTGAACGCCCGCCGGGACCGGACGCGGTTGTCGGACTAAGCGCCTATAAGCAACCAAGCCGACAACGGCAGCAGTGGAAATCTAAGTGGTCGCGGCCGGAAGTTCGGTCGAGCTTGAAGGAGCTGCGCTGATCGCGGCGAGTTGGTGGCGGCGTGGCGGGACGGAGCCCCTACGCGATCGTCTTGAGCGGCGAGGAACGGTCCGAGCTCGCGCGCCGTGTGGTCTGCTACACGCCGCCGCAAGGTCGTGCAGCGGGCGAAGATGATCCTCTATGGCGGCGCAGGGGTTGATGAACGTGGAGATCGCCCGGCGCTGGAGACGGCGCCGGAGGTCGTCGCTCGCTGGCGAAGACGCTTCCACGAGCAGCGGCTCGCCGGACTCGAGGATCGAGACCGGCCGGGGCGGCCGCGCCCTTTCCCCCCGGAAGAGGTCGCCCAGGTCAAGGCGATCGCCTGCGGGCTGCCGCGGGAGCAGGGCGTCCCGCTCCCGCGCTTCTCGCGCGCTGAGCTGCACCGGCTCTGGTCGAACGCGGCGTCTCGCAGGCGTCGCCCTCGACGATCGCCCGCGGCTCGTTCGGCAGGTGATGACGAAAGAGCCCTACGCCTCCGCGCACCGCGTCTTCTGGGTCGTCGACACGGCTCCGCCCACCGCGGCCAAGCAGCGATCGAGCGCCTGCACGACCGCTGGCCGAACCTCGTCCTTTTCCATCTGCCGTTGCACACCAGTTGGCTCACCAGATCGAGATCTGCTTCTCGATCGTCCAGCGCAAGGTCCTCCAGCCCAACGACCTCGACGTTCTTGCCGTCCTCGCCCGCAGCCTCAACGAGTTCGAGCACCGCTACAACGAGATCGCGGAGCCCATCGACTGGAGGTTCACGCGCGACGACCTGGCCACGCTGGTAGACCGGCTCGCCGCACGCGAGCCGCGACTCAGGCCGGCGGCTTGAGCAGGTGGAGGAAGATACGGGTCATGGTCGAGCAATATCTCCGTGGGCGATCCTCGAGCACCTTGCCTGGCGGCCGGCCGAACAAGAGCCGCTCCGCCGCTCTGGTGGCGCGGCGCGTCCGGTGCCCCGAGTCGGCGGGAAGCCGTTCGCGGCCGACCCGGCAACAGTGCGGTTCCTCAAGGAGCGCGGCATCCCCGGCCGCCGGCTCTTTGCGGTCACCTTCGACGATGAGCATGGGCAGCGCTGGTTTTGGCTCGTCGCCGCCGAGCGGGACCAGACCGGCACCTGGGTCGCGCACGTGCGGTGCCGGCGGAAGTGGACATGGCCCGGAGCCCGACGAGCCGTGGGTCAATCTGGCGGATGGTGGGCGGCTGGCCGCTTCTACGCGGGCGGTCAGCTCCTCGCCGCTAGCGCAGACGTAGCCCGCGTGCGCTTGAGGTGCGCGAAGGGGGTGGAACTGGAAGACGACACCGACGGCGATGTGGTGCTTTTCCTCACCGATCGGCGCACGGATACCCCGGTAACGGTGGAGATTTGCAACTGCGAAGGACAAGTCGTCGCCAGCCACCCCGGCTTCTAGGCGTCAGAACTACGACCATCCCAATGCGGCCCGAACTTACGGCCCGGACCACTAAGACGGCCTGCTGGCCGCCTCGATCCAGTCCCAGGCCCTCCCGCAGAGTCGATCCGCCTGGCTCGCCGGGAAGTACCTGATCCTTGCCTGTGCGGCGTCCTGATCGCTCAGCGCGAGCGGCCCGATCGGCTCGGGGGTGCCGCCGCTTCCCGGATGCAGGTCGGAGCCGTGGAAGGTGAGCGAGACGCGGTGGGTCCCGGCGCTCAGGTGGACTGACCCGAATGGGACGTAGTCGCCGACGTTGTTCAGATCCTGGCGGAGCGAGCGCATCTCCTTTCCGTCCACGGAGAGGTCCACCTGGGGCCGGATCGACCCGCCGAGGTAGATCTCATAGTTGCCGGCCGCCGGCACCGTAACCCGCGCCGTCAGCCTTCCCGGGGTGCGCGGAACCAGCGCGAACCGGTACCGCGAGGAGTTCCATGCGGTGGGACGCCTGGTCTGGGTGAGCGGGATCACGTCGACCGGGTCACGCCTGACGGCGGCGAGAGTCCCCCCGGGGCCGGCCTGCCGCGCGACCTCGTGAACCTGGGAGCACTCGGGGACGCCGGCGGGATCCGTGTCTGTCCCCAGTCCTAGATGGTCGATCACGAAGCGAGCGGAGCTCGCCGGCCGCTCCCAGACGTCGTAGTACCTGCCCCGGTAGACGATGCGGTAGGGCGAGGGCGGTCGGCTCCCGCCCGGCGCCCGCCGCAGTACGAGCGTGCGGTAGGTCAGGATCGCGCCCAGCGCGAACCGGTCGATGTCCGCCGTATAGCCCTTTCGAAGCGAGCAGACACCCTGGCCCGATTGCACGGCTATCGACGGGCAGGACCCTCGCCTAGTGTCGAGCGGGATCACGCGGCGCCGAAGCTCGGACGCTCCTTCCGGAGCGGCGTCGCGCAGAAAGTGGCGGACGCCATACGGCTGGTACTCGGTCATGAGGGTCGGCCCCCTGTCGCCGATGATCCCGGCGATCGTCGCCAGCTCCGCGAGCTGGTCACGAGGGGCCAGGTTGACGTCCCGGTAGGCGAGGGCGTTTGACCACAGCACTCCGACGGCCAAGGCCCCGATGAGGATCACGCCCAGGACGCGGAGGCCGCGAGAAAAGAGGGCCGCGCCGGCGGCGGCTGCGGCAAGCGGAATCGCCGGCGATGCCGTCGCCAGCGCCTTGCCTCCCACCCAGGGGGACCCGACGGCGAAGATGACCAGCGCCGCGACCAGCGCGCCGCCGACGTACATCAGGGTTGCCCACGACCTCGCCCTGATCGCGAGCGCCAACCCGATCACCGCCTCGAGCCCCACCACCGCGATGAGGACGTAGGTCGCGGTCAGGTCCTTGGGGTCGAGCCGAAAGTCGCCGGTCGGCCAAACCCCGAAGAGCTGGAATCCGCTCAGGGGGTGGTAGAGGTTCCCGAGCGCCGTCTCGCTCGTGAGCGAGGACGAGGTGGGCGGAAGGAGCCCGCCGGGAATGATCACCGGCAGGCACATCACGACGACCGCCACGGCGAAGATCACGGCTCGTGTCGCCACCTGCCAGTCGTCGAGCAGCCAGCTGAGCGCGATCAGCACGACCAGCAGAATCGGCGCGAGCCAAACCCCACCACCGCCGGAGAGAACCGCGATCAGCGCCGCGCTCATGAGCGCGAGCGGCACCAACGGCCGGGCCGAGCCCCACTCGCGGATCGCGAACGCGGCCATGCCGGCGATCGAGACGACCAACGCCCCAGCCGCCATCTCCTTGATCCCTCCCCACAGGTAGTACCCGTAGAGCAGCGCGGACTGGGCGCCGAGGAAAACGACCAGGGCGCGAAGCCGCGGCGAGGGGACGAGCGACTCGGTGACGGACCAGGCCCCGAGCGCCAGCAGGGCGCCCATGTAAGCCATGTAGGGCTGAATCACCCAGGCCACGTCCTGGGACACCAACGCCCGACCGACGCCCAGAGGTAAGAACACGCCGACCGGATAGCCCGCGCCGAGGTTGAAGTCGAGCGTCGCTTCGTAGGTGGACGGCGGGAGCCCGGAGAGGCTGCGGCCGTGGTCCATGACCCGGTCCGTCAGCGCCATCCACGTCGCGGTGTCGTCGAGTTTTATGTAGCCGGCGAACGTAGCCTGGCCGGAGAGCACGATCGGCGCCGAGTAGACCGCGAAGACGGCAACCGCGGCGGCAACTGCCCACCAGGCGATACCCCGGTTGAGCGATGGCAGCGATAGCGCGAACCCGACGGCGGCGAGCGCGACGGTCGCCGTCGTCGTCACCTCTGCGAGCCCTCCGTCCAGCGTCAGGAACTGCCCCACGACGACGATCAGGGCGAAGCCCGTTGCCGGCAGGAGGACGCCGGGTAGGTCGATGCCCGCGATTCGCTCGACCAGGAGGCCGCAGCCCAGCGCGAGCGTCGTGAGGACCAGCGGGAACAGGAACCAGGCGATGAGGAGCGTCAACGGGCCAAAGCTCTCACGCCCCCCGGGGGACGTTCACCTGGGGCTGGATAGCCCCAGGTCCTCGGCGTACTTGTCGCGATATTCCTGCCGCTTGTCGAGAACCTCCTCGACGTAGGCGCGCGTCTCGGGGTACCGGATGTCATCGAGGGTGAGCTCGCGGCCGCCCCAACGATCGGCGTTCCCGATCCCAGCGTTGTAGGCGGCGAGCGCAGCCATCTCGTTGCCGCCGTAGCGATCGAGCAGGTACCGCAGGTAATAGGAGCCGTAGCGGATGTTGATCTCGGGGTCGGAGAGATCGGACGTGACGAAGGTGGTTCCGCCGCTCAGCCGCTCGATCAGGTGGGCGGTCTGAGGTGTGATCTGCATGAGCCCCAGCGCCCCGGCGTGCGACTCCTGATCCCGGAATCGGGACTCGGCGTAAATGACGGCGGCGATCATCGCCGGATCCAGGTTCTTCTCGGCCGCCTGCTGCCGGATGATGTCGTCGTGCTGGAGCGGCAGTGTGAGTTCGCGAATCGCTTTCTGCACGTCGATCTGGCTGATCCCGATCGCGAGCCCGATGCCGAGGGCGGCAGCCACCAGGAGCCAGCCCCAGCGCCGGCGACGCGACTTTGGCCGGCTGGGGCGGCGCGGGCGGGCGGCTGATCCCGCCACGCTCATCGCGCCCCCTGCGACTGCCTCACCAACAGCTCCTGCAGCGCGGCCACCTGCCGCTCGAGCTCCTCGAGCGACCCGTCGTTTGTGATGACGTGGACCGCGCGCGCCGCCTTCTCGGCTTGCGGCAGCTGGCGCTTGCTTCTTGCGGCCAGGAGATCGGTGCCGCGCAAGCCCGCCCGGCTGGCCCTGGTCTCATCCGCCGCCACCACCGCGACGGTCGCGTCGAAGGCCGACTCCATCCCGGTCTCGAAGAGGAGTGGAATCTCGACAACGGCCAGGGGGACCTCCGGCGGCAGGCCAGCGCGCCACTCGGCCACGCGCTCGCCAACCAGCGGATGGAGCAGTGATTCGAGCCAGACGAGCTCATCCGGTGACTCGAAGACGATGGCGCCGACCCGGATGCGATCCAGGGCACCATCGGAGACAACCTCGCCGCCCCACCGGTCGACCAGACGGTCCTTGACCTGCGGATCCCCGAGCAGCTCGTGGACGACAGCGTCACTGGAGAGGGTGGCGGCGCCGAGGCGGGCGAAGGCCGCGAGCGCCTCGGACTTTCCCGCGGCGACTCCCCCCGTCAGTCCGACGAACGGCGGGGGCGAGATGACTACTCCTCGCGGGTTTCGTCCTCGCCGGAGCCGGCCTCCGGCGGCGTCTCGGGAAAGACCTCCTCGGAGACGTCCAGGTCGGGGACGCCCTCGGGCGCTGCCTCCTGGGCGGCCTCCCCGGTCAGCTCGCGCGGCATCAGGTCGCGTAGGGGCAAGTTCTGCGTCTCCGCGCGCTTGATCGAGAGGGAGATGCGGCGGCGGCTCTCGTCGATCTCCAGAATGCGTACCCACACCCTGTCGCCGGGCGAGACGACCTCGCTCGGGTTGTCAACGTGGCGCTCGGCGAGCTCCGAGATGTGCACGAGCCCCTCGACGCCCGGGACGATCTCCACGAAGGCGCCGAACGCAACGACCTTCGTGACCTTGCCCTCCAGCGCGTCGCCGGGCTTGTACTCGTCCACGACCCGCTGCCACGGGTCCTCCTGCGTCTGCTTGAGCCCGAGCGAGATGCGCTGCCGCTCGCGGTCGATGTCCAGGACCTTCACCCGAACCGTGTCGCCGACCGACAGCACCTCGGACGGATGGTTGACGTGGCTCCACGAAAGCTCGGAGATGTGGATCAGGCCGTCGATCCCGTCGAGGTCGACGAAGGCGCCGAAGTCGACGATGTTGGAGATCTTGCCCTCGACGACCATCCCCGGCCGCAGGCGGCCGAGGATCTGCTCGCGCACCTCCTTGCGCTCCTCCTCCAGCACCGCGCGCCGCGACAACACGACGTTGTTGCGGCTGCGGTTGAGCTCGATCACCTTGGTCTCGAGCGTCTGGCCCTTGAACTCGTCCAGGTTGTGGACGCGCCGGATGTCCACGAGCGACGCGGGCAGGAAGCCGCGAACCCCCAGGTCCAGGATCAGGCCTCCCTTGACGACCTCGATCACCGTTCCCTCGACCGGCTCGCCGGATTCCGCCGCTGCCTCGATCTTGCGCCATGCCTTCTCGAACCTCGCCCGCTTCTTCGACAGGACCAGGCGCCCCTCCTGGTCCTCCTTGGTGAGGACGAGCGCGTCGACGTGCTCGCCGAGGGAGACCTCCTCGACGGGATCGACGGAGCGGCGGATCGAGAGCTCCGTCGATGGGATGACGCCCTCGGACTTGTAGCCGATGTCGACGAGCACCTCGTCCTTGTCGATGCGCACCACCTCGCCGCTCACCACATCGCCCTCCTCGAACGGCTTGATCGTCGCGTCGTAGTTCGGGACGAGCTTCCCGTCGACCTCGGTCATGAGGTTGTCGTCGCCTGCGGGCGGTGCGTCGGTGGCCGCCGTGCTGGCAGGCTCGGCCGTCGTCTCGGTCGCGGACACGGCGGCTAATCATAGAGACGGCCGGCTCGAGACCAAGATCGTCCCTCCGTCCATGGCCGGACGAATGCTGGTCTCTCCAGCGCTCGCCTTCCAGGCTCGCTCGAGTACCCTCGACCGAGCCCAGTGCCGCAGCGACGCACCAAGCGCCGATCAGAGCGAACGCCGCTTCGCGGCGACGCCGACGTCCTCGTCTGCGGGGCGAGCTTCGCCGGGCTCGCGGTCGCCCGCGAGCTGGCCAACTCCGGCGCGAGGGTCCTGCTGGTGGACCGCTACGAGATCGGCGAGCGGCAGACCTCCGCCTGCGCGGCGCCCACGGAGTGGCTCGAGGCGATGGGCACGGCGCCGGCGATGCGGCAGACCTTCGCCGAGCTCGTCATCCACACCCCACGTATCACCACCCGCATGGCGCTGCCGTGGACCTTCTCGACGTTCGATTACCGGACCCTCTGCGCGCTTCTGTTAGAGCAGGGCGACGCCGGATTCGAGACGGCGACGGTGAACGGGCGCAGCGGCACGACCGTTCACACCGACCGCGGCGAGCTGAGCGCCCCGTTCGTCGTCGACTGCCTGGGCTGGCGTCGCGTGCTCGCAGCCCCCGGCTACCAGCCCCCGGACGCGCCGCTGTCGCGGGGCCTGGAGGTGCATCCGGGTGGGGCCTCCGACGAGCTTGAGATCTGGATCGATCGCGGCTATGTGCCGGCGGGGTACGCCTGGAGCTTTCCGGCCACCGACGAGGTCCGCGTCGGTGTTGGTTCGTTCGAGCCGCGGTTCCACGTCAAGGAGCCGACCGTCCGCCTCGCGCAGGACCTGGTGCGCGACGCTGTTCGCTACCAGGGCAACTGGATCCCGCACCGGCTCCGGCGCGCGACCGAGGACGGCGTGTTCTTCGTCGGCGACTCGGCCGGACACTGCCTGCCACTCACGGCGGAGGGAATCCGAACAGCCTTCTACTTCGGCGTCGCCTGCGGGCGCGAGGTGCGTCGCGCACTCGACGGGCGCATCACCCGGCACGAGGCCCTCGCGCGCTACGGCGCGTTCTCGGACCGCCACCTGTGGCACTACACGTGGCTGCTGCGAGTACAGCGCCTGATCCCGAGGGTGCCTCCGCGGCTCCTCGCTGCCGCGCTCCGCGGCATGAGCCTCGACGCGTTCGTCCGCTGGTCGTTTACGCACTACCTGCGGATCGCGCACCCCGCTTACGCGCGGGCGTTTAAGAGCGGTGTAGACCGCACCGGCCGTCGCCGCCTCAGGCCTGCGCCCAGTAGTCCTCCGACTGCTTCGCGGCCGCGAGTGTCTCGGCCGTCTCCATCCCCGGCGCCATCGCCGCCGACTCACCCGCCATGTACTGGTGGTGGTCGATGTCGAGCAGCCTGAGCCAGCTCTGCTGGCCAAGGGTGAGGCCGATCATGCAGCCGAGCTCGACCAGCTCGGGCTCAGTGAAGTGGCGGTACATGCGATCCCAGAAGGCGTCGTCGGTGTCGAGCCGCCAGGCGATCGCCTCCGCGTAGGCAAGCGCCGCCTTCTGGCGCTCGTCGAAGCGGTCCGAGGACTCGAAGTTGAGCAGCTCGTCGTACTTGCCCTCCTCGAGATTTCCTCGTGCCTTCTCCGAGCGCTGGTTGCCGCAGTACTCGCACTTCACCGTGCGCGAGATGTAGACGCGGCAGAGCTCCTTGATCGAGTGGTCGACGATCCCCTCGCGGAAGAGGTCGCGCCAGGAGTTGGCGAAGAACCAGAACGCGGCAGGCACGTGGGCCCGCACCGCCGAGCTCTCCGGACGCGGCGTGCCCTCGCGCGCGCAGCGCAGGATCTCCTCTTGCATCTCCGGGGTCATCTCCTCGAACGGCACGTAGCTGATGCGCGGCTTCTTACTCATCTCGATCTCCTCCCGCTCGATCTCGTATGCAATTCGATTGTCCCCATTTCCGCTCGCGGTAATCCAAGGGTGTTCAGCTCTCGATCAACGACATGTCTGGGTAGCGCTGTCCGGCGGCCGCGCCGCGAGGCGCGGCCGCGTCCAGCCGCGCGACATCGTCCTCGCTGAGCCGGATGTCGGTAGCGGCCAGGTTCTCGTCGAGATGCGCGCGCCGCGTCGTGCCGGGGATCGGGACGATGTCCTCGCCGCGGTGAAGGACCCAGGCGAGCGCGAGCTGACCCGGCGTAACCGACTTCTCCGCGGCGAGCTCGCGGACCCGCTCCACGAGCCCGCTGTTGCGCTCGAAGTTCTGGTCGCGAAAGCGGGGGTGGTTGCGGCGGGAGTCGTCGGGATCGAGGTCGTCTGGGTTGCGGAAGCGCCCGGTGAGAAAGCCTCGGCCAAGCGGTGCGTAGGCGACGAACCCGATCCCGAGTGCGCGCACCGTCGGCAGGATCTCTGGCTCCACGTCGCGCGTCCAGAGCGAGTACTCGGTCTCGAGCGCGGTGATCGGGTGCACGGTCTGCGCGCGGCGGATCGTGCTCGCCGCCGCCTCCGAGAGGCCGAGGTGACGGACCTTGCCCTCGGCGACCAGCGCCGCCATCGCCCCAACCGTCTCCTCGATCGGCACGTCGCGGTCGACGCGGTGCTGGTAGTAGAGGTCGATGTGGTCGACGCCGAGCCGCTCGAGCGAGCGCTCACAAGCTTCCCGGACGTAAGCGGGATCGCCACGGACACCCGCCGGCTCGCCCCGCGGCCCGCGCACCTGCCCGAACTTGGTCGCGACCACCACTTGCTCGCGACGCCCCGCGACCGCCCGCCCGACGAGGCGCTCGTTGTTCCCGCCGCCGTAGATGTCCGCCGTGTCGAGCAGGTTGACGCCGCGGTCGAGCGCGTGGTGGATCGTCGCGATCGACTCGCGTTCGTCGGCGCCGCTGTAGAAGGCCGACATGCCCATACAGCCGAGGCCGATCTCCGCCACCTCGAGCTCCGCTGCCAGCCGCCGCGTGCGCATGGTTAAAGCACTGATCCGCCGGGCTCCGCCGGCAGCCCCCTGGTCCAGGCCAGGAACGCGCCCCCGTCGGCGCCGTAGAGGATGCGGTCATCGCAGGCCAGCGTGACATCCATGATGTGCGCGGTGGTGAGCTCCCCGTCTCGGATCACGTCCCGCTCGGCGACCTCCCCAACCGCCAGGATCGCCGCCTGGCCGGGTTGATCACCACGTGGAAGCTGGAGATCCGGTACATCCCGAGGTTCGAGATCATGCAAGCGTGCCGACCCCGCTGCCGAGCCGTGCGCGCACCGACTCGACGATCGTCTCCGCGGCGGGCAGAAAGGCGTCCTCGAGCGTCGGGCTGTACGGGATCGGCGTTTCGTCGGTGGCGACGATCCACGCGTCGTCGAGATCGTGGAGGGCGTCCTCGGCGATCTCGCCGAGGAGCCCGCTCGCCCAGCCGCCCGTGCGCGGTCCCTCCTCCATCGCCAGCACCCGATTGGTCTTTGCCACGGACTGCACGACCGTCTCGAGATCGAGCGGCCGCAGCGAGCGCAGGTCGACGACCTCGACCTCGAGCCCGTCGCCGGCCAGCGTGTCCGCGGCCTGGAGAGCATCGCGCACTCCCTTGCTGATCGAGACGATCGTGAGGTCGGCGCCCTCGCGCGCCACCGCGGCCTCTCCGATCGGAAGCGTCTCCACCTCAGGCTCCGGGCCCTTGATCGAGTAGAGCCGCTTGTGCTCGAGGAAGAGGACCGGACTATCCTCGCGGATCGCCGCCTTGAGCAGGGCCTTGGCGTCCGCGGGCGAGGACGGGGCGACGATCTTGAGCCCGGGAATCCCCTGGAACCACGTGGCGGGCGTCTGCGAGTGCATGGCACCGAACCGGCCGCCCGCGCCGACCGCCGAGCGGACGACGAGCGGCACGCCACCCTGCTCGTTCGAAACGTAGAAGAACTTCGCCGCCTGGTTGACGAGCGAGTCCATCGGGAGCCCCATGAAGTCGCCGAACATGATCTCGATCACCGGCCGGGTGCCGGTGACCGCCGCCCCGAAGGCGGCGCCCGCCAGGGCGAGCTCCGAGATGGGCGTGTCGAAGACGCGGTCGCCACCGAACCGCTCCTGGAGCCCCGGCGTCACTGCGAACACCCCGCCCTGCTCGGCGGCGACATCCTCACCGAAGAAGATCACGCTCTCGTCGCGCTCGAGCTCCTCGGCGAGCGCCTCGCGGACCGCGGCTCTGAACTCGAGCTCTCGCCCGCTCACGGCTTGAACTCCCTCGCCTCCGCGCCGGTGGGGTCCGGGAAGGGGGCCGCTCGCGCGGCCTCGACCGCGTCCGCGAGCTCGCGCTTCGTCCGCTCCTCGAGCGCCGCGATCTCCTCCTCGGCAATCCCCTCGGCAAGCAGCCGCTCGCGGACGCGGCTGAGCGGGTCGCGCTCGAGCCACCGCTCGACCTCCTCGGCGGCACGGTACTTGGCGGGATCCGACTTCGAGTGCCCATAGTGGCGGTAGGTCTCGCACTCGAGCAGGGTTGGACCGTCGCCGGCGCGCGCCCGCTCCGCGGCGGCCGCGGCCGCGTCGCGCACGGCCCAGAGGTCGTTGCCGTCGACGACGTCGAACGGGATTCCGTAGGCGCCCGCGCGGGCCGCGATCTGCCCGCCCCCGGTGACGCTTCGCATCGGCGTGAACTCGCCGTAGAAGTTGTTCTCGCACACGAACACGACCGGCAGGTCGAACACCCGGGCGAAGTTGAGGCACTCGTGGAAGTAGGCCTGGTTGACGGCGCCGTCCCCGAAGAAGGCGACGGCGATCCAGCCCTCGCGCTTGCCGGTCAGCGCCGCTCCCGTCGCCGCGGCAATGCTGCCGCCGACGATCCCGAAGCATCCGACGAGCCCGTGCTCGAGGTCGATGACGTTCATCGACCCGGCGCGGCCGCCGCAGACGCCCGTCGCGCGGCCGAGCATCTCCGCCGCGAGCGCCGCCGGATCGGTGCCCGCGGCGAGCGCATGGCCGTGCCCGCGATAGGTGCCGGCGATCCGGTCTGAAGGTTCGAGCGCCATGCAGACCCCGACCGGCACCGCCTCCTGCCCCGCGGAGAGATGGGTGGTGCCATGAACCTCGCCCTTGAGGAAGAGGCGATGAATAGCGTTCTCGAACTCGCGGATCAGGAGGATCCGCCCGTATGCGTCCAGGTATTCGCGTGGCGAGAGGACCGCCGCCGCTTGAGTTGTGGTCGGCGCGACTCGTTCCACGTGGTGCCTCACCCGCTCCGCGTCGTGGCGCGGGTCGATCCGGTCAGCTCGTCGAGGCCGTCCGTCACCTCCGCGTCCTCCGGCTCGAGCTCGAGGCCCGAGGCCCGGGCCTGAAGATCGAGGAGGGCGGCGAAGTCCTCGTCGGTCCGCCCCTCGCCGATCAGGGCCTGGACGAGCTCGCGCGCGGCCGCGGCGACCGGCATCGGCACGTTGAGTTCGCGGGCGAGGTCAAAGCCGAGGTCAAAGTCCTTGCGCAGGAGGACCGGCGTGAAGGTCGGCGTGAAGTCTGCCTTCACGTAGGCCGGCGTCTTGTACCGGGTGAAGAGCGAGCCCATCACGCTGCGGTTGATGAACTCCAGTAGGTCGGCGCGCGAGATGCCAGCCTTCTCGGCCAGCACCGCAATCTCCGCCAGCGACTGCGCGACGACGCCGAGCAGCAGGTTGTGGCAGATCTTTGCCAGTCGGGCTCGCTCGCCCTCCCCCACGTAGGTCGCCCCCTGTCCGAGCAGGTCGAGATACGGCTCGACCTCGCGGTAAGCATGCTCAGGCCCCGAGACAACGAAGGTGAGCAGCCCGGCGGCAACCACCTTCGGGTTGCCGCTCACCGGTGCCGCCAGCAACGCGGTGCCTACCGCCTCGGCCTGCCCGCGGACCTCCTCGGAGGCGGCGGGTGAGGCCGTGGTCGAGTCGACGACGATCCGCGGGTTCGACCCAGGGCACGAGAGCAGCCCCGCCGGACCCGTGACCACCTCCTTGAAGTCATCGGATCCGGAGACGATCGTGAACACGATCTCGCGCTCGGCGAGCTCGGCGGGCGAGTCGACGATCGTCGCCCCCATCTCCGCGAGCGGCTCGGCCTTGGCCCGCGTGCGGTTGTACACGGCGAGCTCGCAGCCACCCTCGAGCAGCCGGCAGGCGAGGCTGTATCCCATCCTGCCGGTCCCCACCCAACCGAGGCTGCGACCCCGCAACGTGCCGTCGTCCATCCGCATCTCCTCGTCTTCCTGCAATCGGCTAAGCGCTCTTGCAATCGATTGCACCGACACTCTAACGGAACCGCCCTGCCGCCGTCAAACCGAGCTGGCCTCGATGCCTGCGCCCGCGCCGGCCGGAGCGGTCGTTCACTCGACCCTCGCGCCGGCAAAGGCGTACACTTGCCCTTGCAATCGATTGCAAACTAACCCTGCGGAATCGGTGCGGGGAACACGCGGGAGAAGCGGCGATGGGACTGCACACATACGGCGTGATGGAGGTCGACTGGGAGGAGCGGGTCCGCCTCGACCGCCTGCGCGAGGAGCGCCTCGCCCGAATCACCTCGCTGCTAGCCGACTCCGAGCTGGCCGCGCTGCTGTGCTTCGACATGGCGAACATCCGCTACATCACGGCCACCCACATCGGTACCTGGGCCCAGGACAAGCTGAACCGCTTTTGCCTCCTCCCCCGCGCCGGCGAGCCGATCATGTGGGACTTCGGCTCGGCCGCCCGTCATCACCAGCTCTACAACCCGTGGCTCGGCGAGGGGCGCTCGCGGGCCGGGATCTCGACCCTGCGCGGCGCGATCAGCCCGGAGGCCGGGCTGGCGGAGGACGTTGCGGAGAAGATCCGGGTCGAGCTCGCCGACCGCGACCTGCTGCCGGGACCGATCGGGGTCGACGCGGTCGAGCCCCCAGTCCTGTTCGCGCTTCAGGCCGCCGGGATCGAGGTCGTCGACGGGCAGCAGCTGATGCAGGAGGCGCGCGTGGTCAAATCGCAGGACGAGATCACGCTGCTCAACACCGCCTGCATGATGGTCGACGCGGCGTACGACGAGCTTTATGGCGCGATGCGGCCCGGGATGCGCGAGAACGAGTGCGTCGGGCTCGTCAACAAGGTGCTTTACGACATGGGATCGGAGTTCGTCGAGGGCGTCAACGCGATCTCCGGCGAGCGCTGCAACCCCCACCCCCACGTCTACACGGACCGCGCGCTGCGTCACGGTGACCCCGCCTACTTCGACATCCTGCACAGCTTCATGGGCTATCGCACCTGTTACTACCGCACCTTCGCGGTCGGCAGCGCGTCCCGGTCCCTGGTCGACGCCTACAAGCGCTGCCGCTATTACCTCGACGCGGCGATCGCCCTGATCCGGCCCGGCGTGACGACGGGCGAGGTGGTCAGGGTCTGGCCACGGGCCGAGGAGTTCGGCTTCGCCGACGAGGAGGCCGCCTTCGCGCTCCAGTTCGGCCACGGGGTCGGCCTGGCGATCTGGGAGAAGCCGATCTTCAGCCGGCTCGTCTCGCTCGATCATCCCGAGGTGATCCGCGAGGGGATGGTGTTCGCGCTCGAGACCTTCTGGCCCGCCTCCGACGGCTGGTCGGCGGCGCGTATCGAGGAGCAGCTGGTCGTCACCGCCGACGGCTGCGAGGTGATCACCAGGTTCCCCGCCGAGGACCTGGTGATCGCGGGCAGGCCGTACTACACGGTCGGCGGCTCGCTGCCGCTCGAGCGCGAGACGCAGTCAAACCTCAACACCCGCCTCGACGCCGACGCCCGCGAGGCGCGCCCGTCGGATGGCGGTCTGCCCGGCGGCGACGGTGCCCCGGCTCGACGCCGCATCCCGGTCGCGGACCGAGGCGCGGAGGGGCTGCGATGAGCGCCATGCAGGCGGGCGCGACCGCAACCAAGGCCGAGGCGGCCGTGACGCGCAGCGGCGCGTTCGTCGACGGGAGCTGGGTCGAGCCGGCCGGAGCGGAGACGTTCACGGTGATCGAGCCGGCGACCGGGGCGCCCATTGCTAGCATCGCCGCCTCGGGACAGCCGGAGGTCGACGCCGCGGTGGCGGGCGCCGGGCGCCGGTTCGCCGAGGATTGGCGATGGCGGTCGCCGCGCGAGCGCGCCGCGCTGATGCGCAAGGTTGCGGCGCGGATTCGCGAGCACATCGGCGAGCTCGCCGAGCTCGAGGCGCGCGAGGTTGGGAAGCCGCGCCGCGATGCCCTTCGGTTCGACGTCTCGTTCAGCCACGCGGCGTTCGACTACTTCGCCGGGGTCGCCGACACGCTGCACGGCGAGATCCTCGACCAGGGGCCGATCGAGGCGCGGATCGTCTACGAGCCATATGGGGTCGTCGCAGCGATCCTGCCGTTCAACTGGCCGCCGATCCACTTCTCCAAGAAGTGCGCGCCGGCGCTCGCCGCCGGGAACACCGTGGTGATCAAACCGGGCGAGCAGGCGCCGCTGAGCGTGCTGCGGCTGGTCGAGATCGCGAACGAGGTCCTGCCTCCGGGGGTGATCAACGCGGTTTCGGGAATCGAGGCGGGGGCGGCCCTCAGCTCCCATCCCGGCGTCAGCCGGATCACCTTTACCGGCTCGACCGCCACCGGCCGCAAGGTGCTCGAGGGCACGGCCAAGAACCTGGCGCTTGCAACGATGGAGCTCGGGGGCAAGAACGCGCTGCTCGTGCTCGCGGATGCCGACCTCGACGTCGCGCTGGACGTCGCGCTCGAGGGCATGTACTACAACCAGGGCGAGGCCTGCACGTCGACGGCGCGTATCCTCGTCCACGAGTCGATCCACGACGAGTTTCTCGCCCGCTTCGCCCGCGCGACGGAGCGGCTCGTCGTCGGCGATCCGCTCGACCCGGCGACCGACATCGGCCCGATGGTCGACGCCCGTCAGCGCGACCGGATACTGGACTATCTGAAGATCGGACTCGATGAGGGCGCGACGCTCGTTACCCAGGGGCCGGTCCCTGACGACGAGCTGCTCCGGGACGGGTTCTGGGTCGCACCGACGGTCCTCGCCGATGTCACCCCGCAGATGCGGGTCGCGCAGGAGGAGATCTTCGGCCCGATCGCCTGCCTGATCCGATTCGCCGACGAGGACGAGGCGCTGGCGATCGCCAACGGCACCGAATACGGGCTCACCGCCGCGATCTGCAGCCGCGACGAGGGACGTGCGGGCCGACTCGCGCTGCGGCTCGACGCGGGGATGGTGTTCGTGAACAACTAC
>JBKPHA010000127.1:0-10364 GCA_046729615.1 Actinomycetota bacterium | reverse complement strand
GCTCGCGGTGCTGGGCGGCCTCGACCGCTTCGAGGGGCGCTCGTCGCTTCGGACATGGATCACGAGCATCGCCTTGAACAAGGCCCGCACGCGGGGAACCCGCGAGGGCCGCATCTTGCCGTTCGCGCTGCTTCGCCGCCGTTACGAGGAGGGGGGCGGCCCGGCGGTGGATCCGGACCGCTTTCAGGGCCGCCGCGGTGAGCGCCCCAGCTGGTGGGCGAGCCCGCCGGCGGAGTGGGACGAGCCCGAGCGCCGGCTCGAGGCCGCCGAGACACGCGACGTCATGCTGCGGGCGATCAGGGACCTCCCGCCGCGCCAGCGCGAGGTCATCACCCTCCGCGACCTGGCGGGTTGGGACGCCGGCGAGGTCTGCAACGCCCTCGACCTAACGGAGACGAATCAGAGAGTGCTCCTTCATCGAGCGCGTTCGAGTGTGCGCAATGCGCTGGAGGAGCACCTAGGCCCGAAGGACGATCAAAAGAGCCGATGATCCGCCGGAATGACAACGACAGGATCCTCACGTGCCGCGAGATGGTCGAGCTGGTGACCGACTACCTCGAGGGCCGGCTCGACGGCGCAGAGAGGGAGCGCTTCGATGCGCACGTCGCCGAGTGCGACGGCTGCAAGCTCTACATCGAACAGATGCGCATGACGATCGCGGCGCTCGGCCGGATCCCCCCGGAGACGATCTCGCCGGAGGCCGAGCGGGAGCTCATCGACGCGTTCCGCGGCTGGCGGTCGGAAACGCGCTGACATCACTGCCACCGACGCGGTTGTCGGATTTGTTGCCATATAGGGGACGAATCCGACAACGGCGGTTATACGGGGTCAGCTGGCTGGGCCGTAGCCGCCCCCGCCGGGGGTCTCCAGCCGCAGGCGATCGCCGGCACGCAGCTCGCCGGCGGCCTTCGACGGCAACGGCTGGTCGTTGAGCAGATTTCTCCCGGGCGCCCCGTCCTCGCCGCCGGCTCTGCCGCGCGGCGGGTGGGCCCGCCGCTCGGTCAGCAGCGTGAAGGAGAGGTCCGCGAGCGCCTCGATCTCCCTGACCAGGCCGTCGCCGCCGCGGTGGCGGCCCGCCCCGCCGCTTCCGCGCCGCACGCTGTGCTCGCGCACCCGCACCGGGAACTCGGTCTCGAGTGCCTCGGTCGGCGTGTTCAGGGTGTTCGACATCGCGACGTGAATGGCGTCGGGCCCATCGGCCTCGGGGCACCCGCCCTGGCCGCCGCCCAGCGTCTCGTAGTAGGTGAAGCCCTCGCCCGCGAAAGTCAGGTTGTTCATCGTCCCCTGCCCCTGGGCCGGGACGTCGGTGGCGCCGCCCAGCGCCGCGAGCACGAGGTCGGCGACCCTGCTCGAGGTCTCGACGTTCCCGGCGACCACCGCGGCCGGGGGCCGGGCGTTCAAGAGGCAGGTCTCCGGCGCGACCACCTCGATCGGCCGGAAGGCTCCGGCCGACGGCGGCGCATCCGGGTCCGTGAGGACGCGAACCGCGAAGAACGCCGCCGACTTAGTCACCGACAGCGGGCAGTTGAGGTTGCCGTCGGATTGCGGGTCGGTTCCGGTGAAGTCGAGCAGGAGCCGGTCGCCAGCGATCGTCGCGGCGACGCGCAGCCGGATGTCTGTGGGCGTGCCGTCAGCGTCGTCCTCCAGCACGTCGTCGGCCTCATACGTCCCGTCCGGCAGCTCGGCGAGGCGCGCCCGGGTGCGTCGCTCGGCGTAGTCGAGGATCTCGGCCATCCCCTCCTTCACGCCGTCGATTCCGTTTCGATCCACGAGCTCCAGCAGGCGCCGCTCGCCCGTTAGGTTCGCGGCCCGCTGCGCACGTAGGTCCGCCAGGCGCTGGGGTGGATTCCTCATCTCGTGGGCGAGCCGCTGGAGGACGTCGTCGCTCGCGCGCCGGGGCGGGATCACGACGCCCTCGTCCTCCAGCCTGCGCGAGTCGGCGGGCATCCCGCCGGGCGTCGGGCCGCCGACGTCTGCATGATGAGCGCGGCTCGCCGCGAAGGCGAAGGGACGCGCCGGATCGGCCTCGCCACGCGCGAAGATCGGCGAGATCAGCGTGACGTCCGGAAGGTGAGTGCCGCCGCGGTAGGGGTCGTTCAGGATCCACGCGTCGCCCGGCCGGTGGTCCTCGTCGAGCACCGCCGCCATCGCGTCGGGCATCGAGCCGAGGTGCACGGGGATGTGCTCGGCCTGCATCACCAGCTCCCCCGAGGCATCGAAGAGCGCCGTCGAGCAGTCGCGGCGCTCCTTGATGTTCGCGGAGTGAGCCGAGCGGATGAGGACGGCCCCCATCTCGTCGCAGGCCGCCCTGAGCGCGCCCACGAGCACCTGGAGCGTGACCGGATCCAGGCTCACGAGCCGTGCCCCCTTCCGCGGCAGTGCGGCTCAGCCGGCGAAAGCCAAGCCAGGCAAGGAAGCAGCGAGCGTGGCGTGCCTGAATGGCACGCGAGCGAGCGGGCATGGATGCCGTCGGCGCCGAAGGCGCCGCGCAGCCTGGCGCCGGCTTGCAGGCGGCTGAGGTGTGCTGTCCTGGGAGGAGTCACCGCTGCTTGTCGCGCTCCGTCAGGATCGTCCCCCGCCCGTCGACCTCCCCCCGCCAGCCCGGCGGCACGACGAGGGTCGCCTCCGGCAGCTCGAAGATGCATGGCCCCTCCGTCCGCGCCCCTGCCTCCGGCTCACCGCGGATGACCGTCGCCTCGATCCACTCGCCGCCGAACCGCGCCCGCCTCGTCCGACGCTCGGGCTCACCGGCGGCCGCCGCCTCGGGCTCCGGCGAGAGCCCGGGAACCGCCACCGCGACTCGGACGTTCACGAGCTCCACCGGGGAGTCGGGGTCGCGGTAGCCGTAGCGGCGCTCGTGCTCGGCGGCGAACCGCTCGGCCAGGTCGTCGGGGTCGGGCTGCTCGGACCCCGGCACCGGCAGCTCGAATGACTGGCCCGAGTAGCGGAGGCCGTAGACGACTTCTGTGCTCCCCTCACCGAGGCCGGACGCGAGCGGGTCGCGAAGATCGGCGACTTCGGCCGCGATCCGCTCGGCCGTCAGGTCGGCGCCCGAGAGCATCACGGTCCGCGCGGTGTCCCGGCGGCGGTCGGAGGCGATCAGGCCCAGCGCCGACAGCACCCCGCTTGCCCGCGGGCAGAGGATGCGGGTCATGCCCAGCTCCTCGGCGAGCGCCACGGCGTGCATCGGGCCGGCCCCGCCGAACGGCATCAGCGCGAAGTCGCGCGGGTCGACCCCGCGGTCTACGGTCACTACCCGCAGCGCGCGCACCATCTCCTGGTTAGCCACGCGCGCGATCCCCTCCGCCGTCTCGAGCGCGCCCAGCCCGAGCTCGCCTCCAAGGCTCTCCACAGCGGCTCGCGCAGCGTCGGCGTCCAGCTCGACGTCGCCGGCGAGTGTGGAGGAGGCGTCGAGGTAGCCGAGCAGGAGGTTTGCATCGGTCACCGTCGGCTCGGTGCCGCCACGCCCGTAGCAGGCTGGACCGGGATCGGCGCCGGCGGAGCGCGGCCCGACTCGCAGCGCGCCGCCGTGATCGCGCCAGCCGATTGAGCCGCCGCCCGCGCCCACCGTGTGCACGTCGACCATCGGCAGCTGGATGACCCGCCCGGCGATCTCGCGGGAGTCGGTGCGCCGGACACGACCGCCCTCCACCACGCACACGTCGCACGAGGTCCCGCCCATGTCGATCCCTACGGCATCGCCGTCTCCCGACAGCGTCGCTATCACCGCCGCCCCGACCGCGCCGCCGGCCGGCCCCGACAGCACGCTCCACGCTCCCGCGCGCGCGGCCTCCTCCGCGGGCGCCACGCCGCCCGAGGACTTCATGATCAGGGGCTCCGGAAGCCCCATCCCGCCCGCGGAGTCCGCGAGTCGCTTGAGGTAGCGGCTGAGCAGGGGTGAGAGGTAAGCGTCGATCACCGTCGTCGAGGCACGCTCGTACTCGCGGAACTGGGGCAGCACCTCGCTGGAGGCGGAGACGTAAACCTCCGCGAGCTCCGACCGAAAACTCTCCGCCAGCGCTCGCTCGTGCGAGGGGTCCAGGTAGGAGAAGAGGAGGCAGATCGCGACCGACTCGGCGCCGGAGTCGCTTACGCGAGCCGCGAGGCGCTCCGCCTCGGACCCGGCGAGCGGCTCGATCTCCCCGTCCGGACCGGTCCGCTCGTGCGCTCCGAACCGCAGCTCGGACGGGACGAGCGGCGCCGGCTTCGGGGCGCACAGGCGATAGAGCTCGGGTCGGTTCTGCCTCGCGACCTCCAGGACGTCCGTGAAGCCCTCCGTCGTGACGAGGGCCGTCCGCGCGCCGCTCTCCGTCAGCAGCGCGTTCGTTCCCACCGTCATGCCGTGGGCGAAGACCTCGATGTCGCCCGCCCGAGCATCGGCCCGGTCAAGCGCCGCCTCGATGGCGGCCAGCACGGCGCGCGAGGGATCGTCGGGCGTCGATGGCGCCTTGGCCGTGTGGAGCTTGGTCCCATCGAAGACCACGGCGTCGGTGAACGTCCCGCCGACGTCGACGCCCAGGAGCATGCGTTAAGCCTCTCAAAGGCACCCCGGCCGAGCCCGGGGCCCCCGCGTCGGCATCTGCCTTCCTGGCCCTGGTTAAGCGGCGACGAGCGACTCGAGCTCGCGATCGACCACCCCGCCAGCCGGCGGGATCTCGGCGCTCTCGAACGTCTCCTCCAAGTGTTTATGGGAGGGGCAGTAGTCCCGGCCGGGCAGCGGCGTCCGCTGGCACGGCGTGCCCTTCCTCGTGTGGGTGTGGCACTGCGGCGGCTTGCCATCGAGGCCAACGCCCTCCGGGAGCTGGTCAAGGAACTCCGTCGCCAGGCGCATGTTGCTGTCGATCACACACCAGACGTAGAGCTGGTCCTACATCGTGAAATGGCGCGCACGTCGTTGAACAGCGTTCGCGCAGGCCGCGCGAAGTACCGCCGGTCCATGGCCAGCCTGCGAATCGCGGCCTCACACGCATCGAGGACCCGCTGCTTGTTCCGGCATCCGGTCAGGTCCCATTCGTCCTGGACGACCCGCGGGGCCAGCTCCCGGTAGATAGAGCGGCTGAAGTGATACATCCTCTCTCGACCGCCTGTGGTCTTCCGTTACCGTCTCTCCGTGCCTCGGGCGTTCCGTGCTGGTGAGCGTCCTGGAGGCGCCCGGCACTAAACCAACGGGCGTTTAAGCCCAGAAGAGGGCGGATTAAGCCCGTGTTAACGGTGTGCCCGCCTGTCCGCCCGCTTACGGCCAGCGCTCGGTGCGGACCGACTCCTCGGCCGCGATCACCACATGCATTCCGTCGAGAGCCGGGTCCTGGAGCGGGTGGTCGGAGCGCTGATGCGGGCCGCGGGACTCGCGGCGCTCGAGGGCGGCACGCGCGATGAGCCGGGCCAGGGGATACGGGTCATCCAGAAGCGGCTCGAGCGACTCGGCGTCGCGCCGGGGCCCAGCATGCCGCCACACCGCATCGCGCGTCGCGGCGGTCGGCGGCGTGAAGCGCCAACCCGGTGGCGGCGGGAGGCCTTCCAGCTCGCCGACCGCCGCCGCGGCCGTGGCCACGCGAGCGCCGAAGACGAAGCACTCGGTGAGCGAGTTCGAGGCGAGGCGGTTGGCGCCGTGGACGCCGGTGCAGGCGCACTCGCCGATCGCGTGGAGGCGCGCGAGCGTCGTCGCACCGTCCAGGTCACAGACGACCCCGCCCATGAGGTAGTGGGCGGCGGGGGCCACCGGCACGGGCTCCTCCTCGGGATCGAGTCCCGCCGCGCGGCACGCTGCGAACACGTTGGGGAACCGCTGCGGCGGGATCGGGCGCAGGTCCAGCATCACGTGGTCGGTGCCGTCCGCCTCCATGCGGTCGAGGATCGCAGCGGCCACCTGGTCCCGGGGCGCGAGCTCGTCGGTGAAGCGCCGCCCGGCGGCGTCCAGGACCTTGGCGCCCTCTCCGCGCAGCGCCTCGGTGAGGAGGGTCCCGTCGCGGTCGGAGCTCGGCAGCGCGAGCGCCGTCGGGTGAAACTGGCAGAACTCGATGTCGGCGAGCGCGGCGCCAGCGGCGTGTGCCAGCACGGCTCCCGCGCCGATCGCGCCCCAGGGATTGGTCGTTCGCCGCCACAGCGCGGCGCCGCCCCCCGTCGCCAGCACGGTCGCTCGCGCCGCGATCGCGCCGGCGTCGGTGATGACGCCGGCGCACTGCCCGTCGTCGCCCCACAGCGCGAGAGCGGAGGACTCCTCGAGGACGTGGACGCGCTCGTTCTCGGCCACAAGCTCCGCCAGCCGACCGGTGATCGCGCGACCCGTCTGGGCGCCGCCGGCGTGCACGATCCGCCGCGCCGAGTGGCCGCCCTCGAGAGCCAGCGAGAGCTCACCCCCCGCGACACCGGGCTCCGGATCGAACAGCACGCCGCGCTCGCGAAGCTCGGCCACGGCGGCGGGCGCTTCGCGTGTCAGCACCTCGACGGCCGCCGACCGGCAGAGCCCGCGGCCGGCGTTCAGCGTGTCCTGCGCGTGACGCGCCGGCGAGTCGTCAGGGGCGAGCGCGGCCGCGAGGCCTCCCTGGGCCCAGTAGCTGGCGCTCTCCGCGAGCGGCTTTCTCGAGATGAGCGTGACCCGTGCACCCGCCTCGGCCGACCGCAGCGCGACGTACAGGCCGGCCGCGCCGCCGCCGACCACCGCGACGTCCGTCTCGATCGGCGCGGTTTCCGCTGCCTCAGTCAATCGCGAATACCGTATCTGCGTCCGTCGGGCCTCTACTTCTCGCATCCGAGCTCGCCAGAGCACGACACCGGCGCCCATCCGCAGAACGCCTCGCGGCTGTGCGCGATCGAGGCGGCGGACCGGTGGCCGGCGCTCACGTTCTAACCAACGAATCCCGGCGACGTTCGAGCAGGTCGCGGTAGGCCTCCAGCACCCGCTGGGCCATGAGCCTCGCGGAGAACCACTCCGCCCGCCGGCGCCCGCTCACGCGGGGATCGGGAGCATCGAGGTGCGGCCGCAGAGCATCCGCCCAGCGGTCCGCATCGAACGCCCCGACGTGACAGCCGGACACGCCGCCGAGGAGAAAGGGAGCGATGCCCACGGGCGTCGAGGCCACCGGTACGTTGCAGGCGAGCCCCTCGACCGCCGCCAGCCCGAACCCCTCGTTGTCGGAGGTCACGGCCACCGCGTTCGCGGCGTTCATCCAGTCGGGCATCAGGTCGGCCTGGACTCCGTCGCCCGACAGGAGCTCGGCATCGAGGCGGCGCGCGAGCTCAAGCGCGCGGTTGTGCCGCTTGACCCGCCGCGCTGTCGCCGCCGGGAAGAGGAGATAGCGGCCCGCGGGATCGAGCCCAAGGCGCTCGCGCGCCTCAACGCGCGAGGTCGGCCGGAACCGATCCAGGTTTGCCCCAGTGGGCAGGATCGCCGTCGCGCCCCGTCGCCGCGGCAGCCCGGGGCGGCCCCCCTCCGGCGCAAGCAGCGCCCGGGAGACGGGGGCCACCAGGTCTAGCCGTCCGATGAGGCGGCGGGAGAGGAGACCAGTGAGCGGGTGACGGACATCGGTGCCATGGAAGGTGACCACCAGGGATCGTGCCCCGGCGAGCGCCGCGCACCAGCCCGCGATCCCGTAGTGGGCGTGGACGAGGTCGAAGCGCTGCCGCCGGAGGAGCCGGCGGATCGGGAGCACCGCCGGGAAGTAGTGGCGGCTTCCGGCCGGAATCGAGAAGAGCTCGACTTCGACGCCCTCACGGCGCAGCGCGTCCGCCTGGTCGCGCACGAACCTCCCGCGCCAGGGCGCGGCGTCATCCGGCGTGATGCTGGTGACCACGAGGACGCGCAACGGCGGCGAGCGTATCCGCGCGTTCGGCCCGCGCAGCGGTTGGACCGCGGCTACGCGATGCGCTTGAAGGCCCACCAGGCGGGCTTGCGGTTACCGCTGTGGCGGAAGAGCCCGGAGCTCGTAGGGCATCGAGGACGCGGGGAGGCGCGACCGTCTTCTCACACACCGGCGACGAAGGCGGCACGTTTGAGTCTGGACCCGTGACGGCGCCGGAGCGAGCATCGGACGAAACCCGAACAGGAGGAATCGATGCTCGCAAGGCTCGCCGCATACATCCAGACGCAGTTCCTGCGCCGCTCCCGCCGGATCATCGCCGCGCTCGAGGGCGAGCGCGGGCAGGGCACGGTCGAGTACGTCGGCCTGATCCTGCTCGTCTCGCTACTGATGGTCGGGATGGTCGCCGCGATGAAGGGGTTCAACGGCAAGCAGGGCACCGAGCTCGCCGACCTGATCGTCCACAAGATCACGCAGGCGGTGAACGCGATCACGTTCAAGTAGACGGCCCCGCCGGGCCGCAAAAGCGCGGGCTGCCGCCCGCCCCGATCCCGTCCGATTGCGACGGGAGGAGAGCGGGCGGCGGTTCGCTCGCCCCGCCGCCGCTTTCGTCGCCGTCTACCAGCGCGAGGTACAGCAAACGCGCATCCCTCAATCGGATGACGCATGACTAGCCCAACGGCTCACGCCGCACAGGGATTCCACGTTGGCTCAGTCGACAACTAGCCGCCAGGCAGCGGCTGCCAGGACCCGTGCCCCGCGATCCCCGCACCAGGGGTCGGAATCACCTTGCGAGAACAGGATGCGATCAATACCCGGGCCAGTTCGCCGTGGCCTTGCTCGTTCGCGAAGCTGGTCAGAAACCAGCTTCCGTTTGGCGAGTAGGAGAAAACTCCCTGGCACGGCGCCGGCGACACTTTGCTTCCGTCCGTGCGGGCGACCCACTCACTGCAGTGGACCTCCCCGCAGCGCGAAAAGAGGATCTTCCTGCCGTCGGGCGAGTAGTCGAGAAGGTGCCCGGCGTGGCCCGTCCAAACCAGCCGGTGCTTATCGGTGCCGTTCGGATGTACGAGCCAAACGGCGAGGGGCTGTTCGCCACCGCCGGATCGCCGTACACGGTGTAGGCGATCCACTTTCCAGCAGGTGACCATGCGGGGACCGCCCCCTCGGCGATCGTGCGCCGGTCGCTGCCGTCGCTGCGCATGGTCACAACCCAGCACGCTGAGTGGCGGCATTCCTGGAACACAATGCGCTTCCCGGTGGGGGAGTAGGAAGGGTCAACGTGAAGCCAACGGTCATGGGTCAGTTGGCGTACGTGGCTCCCGTCTTGCGCCATCGAGTAGATCTGGTCTCTAAAGGTTTGGCTGCTCGACTTGTCAAACACAATCCGTCGGCCGTCGGGCGACCACGACGGCTCGCTGTTCCAGTAAGGCGTGATTTGTCCCTGAGCCGGCGTGATCTGTCTGTCGTCTTGTCCGGTGGGCAGAATCGTGTGGATGCTTCCGTCCTCGGCCGGGTAGGCAATCCGGCCGTTGGCACCGGGGAAGGTGGCGGATGCCGGCGGCGGAATGAACGCCGCGACTAAGACGGCGACCACGAAGGCGACTGCCCCTGCTTTCGATGCGCGCGCCATCACGCCTGAACACTCCCAGCACGGAAAGGTATCGGCCGGTTCCTCCATGTCCACAAAGCCCGTCGCGAACCAGTGCCTGTCTTTCAACAGCAAGCAGGGACGTGCGATGCCTGCCGTTGAGTGGTCCTGATCCACGCTGCCCTTGCGCTCAGTTGGGCACGCGGGTGTAAGTTCGCTTACGCACGCGCAACCTCCTGCGCGGCAAGACAAAGTGAGGACAGGGATGTCAGCCAAGCTTCGCCTCCACGCCGCCCCCGCGACGTTCATCTCGCTTGCGGTGATCCTGGCCCTGGTGGGCGTCGCGCTCGTGACGTTGAGCGGTGCCGAGGCCGCTGGCCAGGGACAGCCGAAGTGCGGGGACACGATCACCACCGACACGACCCTGCACCGCGACCTGATCGACTGCCCGAACCACGGGATCGTGATCGGTGCCGACAACATCACCCTCGACCTGAACGGCCACATGATCGATGGGGACGGGGAGACGCCTGCTGCCGGCTGCCACCCCCGGAAGGAGTTCTGTGACGTCGGGGTGCTCAATAGGGGCCACGACGGGGTCACCGTGATGCACGGCTCCGTGCGCGAGTTCAACGTCGGGCCGTGGGGCCTGAGGGTCAGCCACAACCGCATCCTCGGCATCTCCTCATCGAGCGAGGGGTGCTGCGGCCTCGGGTTCTTTCGCGGCACCCGAAGCCTGGTGCGAAACAGCTCCGGAAGCGACTCCGGCGCGCTCGGGATGTTCCTGATCGCCTCGCACCACGTCCGGGTCCTGGATAACTCCTTCCGGGACAACGGCCGCGAGCAGGGCATCTTCGTCCGCGAATCGACCCACAACCTGATCAAGGGGAACCTAACCTCACGGAACCCCGTCGGAATCACCTTCGAAGACTCCAACCGCAATCAGGTGAAGCGCAACCGCAGCGTTCGAGAAGCCC
>JBKPHA010000126.1:0-31782 GCA_046729615.1 Actinomycetota bacterium | reverse complement strand
TTGAGATCGCGGTAGCCGAGAGTGGTTCGATCACGGGCGAGGTCGAGGACCACGGCGGGGGCGAGGTCGCGATGCGAGAGATCACTGACGACGGCGGTGGCTTCGGCCTGCGGATCGTCGACGCCCTGGCGAGCCGCTGGGCGGGCCGCCGAGCCTGGACCCGCTCTCTTCGCCCGCTCTTCCGAGTCAGGCGAGGACGGTTCGGCTACCCGACCCTCGTAAGCGTGTACTCCAGCGTGCCCCGATCGCATTCCTTACGAATCCGGGCAACCGCTTGGTGAGCGGTACCCGCGCCCCCGAATATCGAGAAAAACCTGAGGTTGCCCCCCACCAAGCAGGTGGCCTGGCCGGAGTACATGGGCTGGGATGCGGAGGCCGGAGCCGCGAGCGCTCCGCCGATCGCAGCCGACGCGATCACAACCGCCACCAGCCCTTTGATGCGCGTTCTCATAATGAAACCTTCTCGTCCCGGCTCCTCCCAATGAGGCGCATGCGGGGCGAGTGTCGCCCCTCAGCGGTCTTGTGTCAAGGACCGAGTTGGGCAAGGGCGCAGGGACTCTGGTTTCGGCGGGACGACGGAGACGTCTGGGCCACAACCGGGCCAGGGAGGGTGAGCCGGATGGGCGTAATTCCGCTTCAACATCGGATGCCCCCGGCAGGATTCGAACCTGCGGCCCTCGGATTAGAAGTCCGACGCTCTGTCCGCTGAGCTACGGGGGCCCGCCGGCGGAGCGTAGCGCCGCCACCACGTCGCGTCGGCCCTCCCGTTGCGCCTCGGGCCGCGGGGCGAGTTCGCTCTCGAAGCTCGTCTCCAGGCGGTGCTCCTCGGGGTCGCCGGGCTTCGTCTTCTCGAGCTTCAGCCGCGAGGCGCGGCCGTCGAGCGTAACGCTCGCCACCTGGTTGTCGAAGTATGGGCCGTCGAGGAAGCGCCACTGGATCTCGGGATCGGGGGCGCCGGCAGCGCGTGCCAGCGCCCGCGTGAGCGCCCAGACCGGGCGGGACCAGGCGATTCGCGCCTTGCGCCGCTCGCTCCCGCCCAGCGGGTTCCGGAACGGCGAGCACACCGCCTGGTAGACGGGGCTCTGGATGCCGGTTCCGCGCGGAAACCCGATCTCGCAGAGATAGGCGTGATGCACGTCGCCGGAGACGAGCACGATCGATCCCGGCGGCGTGCCGAGCTCCCCCGTGCCGACCTCGCGCAGCAGTCGTGCGACCCGGTGGAACGAAACGTGGAACGCGGCCCAGTGGTCGAGGTCCACGGCGCGGCGGATCTTCTCGCCCACCTTCGCGGCCTGCGGCCCCCAGGCGCCGTCACACACCCGCTCGCTCCAGGCTTCTGCGTAGTGCATGCCGTGGGCGAGGATGTACGGGTCCGAGGTCGCGATGATCAGGTTGTCGAAGTCGCCGTGGGCCTGGTCGCGGATCCACTCCCACTCGTGGTCATCGATGATCGACCTCTGCCCCTCCGTCAGCACCCGGCCGACCCGAGAGTCCAGGACGAGCACGCGGTTTCGGCCGAGGTCGCGACCGAAGCTCCAGCGCGCGCCGTCGCGATTCTCGTCGGCGTACGCCGCGTACTTGCGGACGATGTCGCCGGCGTCGCCGTCCGCCTCGCGCACCCGCCGGTACGTCTCATCCTCCTCGAGCAGCTGCGGGGAAAGGTTCCCGAGGTGCTGGTAGAGCCAATACGACATGAAGGCGCCGACGATCCGCTCGTGCCACCAGGGCTTTTGCCTTATCTCCTCGAGCCAGGACCGTGAGATGTTCCAGTCGTCGCGGACGTCGTGGTCGTCGATCGTCATCGACGTCGAGACCGTCGAGAACAGCCACCGCACCACGGGCTCCCGCCACGACTCCCAGTAGAGCCGCGTGTACTCCTCAAAATCGGCGACCTCCAGGCCGGGCGGTTTCGAGACGTCGCGCCGGGAGCGGATGAACTCCCGAGCCTGCGGCGCTCCCTCGTCCGCATAGACCTGATCACCGAGCATCAGGAGGAGATGTGGCCAGCGCTCCTCAGGGTTGCGAAGCATCTCGAGGGCGAGCACGTGCAGCGCATCGGCCTCCTTGCCCTCGGGATGGTCGTTCTTAGTAAACGTGTAAGGCGGCTCGTGCGGCAGAGCGACACGGCAGGAACCGAAGGAGATGTCAAATGGCCCGTTCTCGTCGAACGTCCGGATCCGGCTCGGCGGAAAGCGGCGGCTCGGCTCGGGCCACTTCACCTCGCCATCGAGCGCGACCGAGTACTCGTAGGTCTCGCCCGCCTCGAGTCCGTCGATCACAACGATCGCGTAGTGGTGCCCGTAGACCTCGAACGTGCGCGCCGAGTGACCGAGCACCTCCACCTCGCACGGACCATCGGTCTCCACCCAGATCGTCGCCTCCCGATCGGAGAGGTACCGCAGCATCGGACCGACGATCAGCTCAGGCATCCGGCCTCCTTGCTCGCATCATGGCGTCAGGTGCCCGCGGGACGGCGGTGGCAAACGCGGTGCGCCAAGGCGCGAATCCCGCTTTTTCGTCCGGCCGACATGGGAACATCTGTTCGATCAGAGATGGCGCATCCGGCTTATCTACGAGAGAAGGCGCGCAAGCTGCGACTACAGCACAAGCTCACGCTCGACGAGATCGTCGAGCGCCTCGCACTCCCGCGAACGACGGTCTTCTACTGGATCCAGGACCTGCCGCTAGACCGCAAACCGAGTACCAAGTGGCCGGACTCTGCACGGGCGAAGGCGAGCCGAAGTCTCCGCGCGAAGTACGCGCTGCTGCGGGAGGCGGCCTACAACGCGGGGTTGCACGGGTTCCATGGGCTCGCTCAAGACCTCACGTTCCGCGACTTCGTTGTCCTGTTCATGACTGAGGGGTTCAAGCGCAATCGCAACGTTGCTCGATCGCCAACTCGGACCCCGCGATCGTTGAACGCTCGCTGGATGCAGCTCCTCAGCCACCGGAAGCTCACCTTCTCGATCCAATACCACGTCGATCAGAATCTTGAGATGCTGCGGGACCTCTGGGGCGACCGCCTCGGGATCGAGCCGGGATCGATCGTTCTTCAGCGCAAGTCCAACAGCAACCGGCTACGTGCACGCACCTGGCGGTCGGAGTTCGGGGTCATGACGGTCTGCACCCACGACACCTACTTGCGTGCTCGGCTCGAAGCATGGATGGATTGCCTTCGCCGGGAATGGCTACACTCGGCTCGCTCGGGGCGTGGCGCAGCCTGGTAGCGCATTCGATTTGGGGTCGAAAGGTCGCCGGTTCAAATCCGGCCGCCCCGACTAATCGAGCCGCCCGCGGGGATGCTCCCGCGGAGACGTTGTTTCATCCCTCGTTCCTCTCGTCGGCTTCCACCGAGCACAAGGTCTGGAGCGCACCAGTGAAAGCGCGATGAAAGCGGAGGATCATTTCCTTCATCGTCCTTTCATCAAAGGCCCCGATCCTTCTCGCGGTCCACCCGCCATGCGCGTCCTGATCGTCGAAGACCACGTCAAGATGGCGGCGCTGATCCAGCGCGGGCTTCGCAAGGAGGCGATGGCAGTGGACATCACGGCGAACGGCGAGGACGCGCTCTGGATGGCCGCCGCAACGGACTACGACGCCATCGTCCTCGATGTGATGCTCCCCGGGCTCGACGGATTCGAGGTCTGCCGCCGGCTCCGGGAGAAAGGCGTCTGGGCGCCGATTCTGATGCTCACCGCCCGCGACGCCGTCCGCGACCGCGTCGCCGGGCTCGACAGCGGCGCCGACGACTACCTCACCAAGCCGTTCTCCTACGCCGAGCTCCTCGCGCGCCTGCGCGCCCTCGTCCGCCGCGGACCCGTCGAGCGTCCGTCCGAGCTTCGCGTCGGCGACCTGCGCCTGGATCCCGCGCGGCGCAAGGTCTGGCGCGGCGGGAGCGAGATCTCCCTGACGCCGAAGGAGTTCGCGCTGCTCGAGACCTTCATGCGCCGCCCCGGCCAGGTGCTGTCGCGATTCCAGCTCCTCGAGCACGCGTGGGACTACGAGTACGAGAACCGCTCCAACGTCGTCGACGCCTACATCCGCCTCCTGCGCCGAAAGGTCGACCGGCCGTTCGGCGCCCGCAGCCTCGAGACCGTCCGCGGCGCCGGCTACCGCTTGAGGGAGGACGGCGGAGACGGCGGATCATGAGCCGGATCCCGGTCAAGCTGCGCGTCACGCTCGTCTTCGCCGCGGTCATGGCGATCGTGCTGGCGGCGGCCGGCCTCTTCCTTTACCTGCGCCTCGAATCGAGCCTGAACAGCTCAATCGACTCGGACCTCGAGTCGCGGAGCCAGCAGCTCATCCGCGAGATGCGCGTCGTCAACGCCGGAATCGGCGAGGCCGCCCGGAGCGTGCTCGACAAGCGCGCCGAGGACTTCGCGCAGGTGTTGCTGCTGTCGGGCCACAAGTTCCACCCCCACAAGCAGCCGAGGGTGCCGTCGGTGCTGTCGGCGCACCGCGTCTCCGCCGCGCGACGGAATCAGATCATCTTCGAGCGGCCTGCCCGCAGTGGAGAACCGGAGCGCTACCTCGCCCGCCCGTTCCAGTTCGAGACGCGGAGGCTCATCGCCATGGTCGGCGCCTCGCTCCAGAGCCGAAACGACGCACTCGACAGCCTGCTCACGCTGCTTGCGATCGGCGGCCCCATCGCGCTGCTCCTGACGGCCATCGCCGCGTATGCGACCGTGGGCGCCGCCCTGCGGCCCGTCGAGGCGATGCGCGGGCGCGCCTCGGAGGTTTCGGCGTCGGGCTCACAGCAGCGACTTCCTGTCCCCCAGGCGCGCGACGAGCTCCACCGCCTGGGCGTGACCCTCAACGAGATGCTCGACCGCCTCCAGACCGCACTGGAGCGGGAGCGGGCGTTCGTGGATGACGCGAGCCATGAGCTGCGAACCCCGCTTGCCGCGCACAAGACGGAGCTCGAGCTCGCGCTCCGCTACGGCGCCACCACCGAGGAGCTGCGGTCGGCCATCGCCTCAGCGATCGACGAGGCCGATCGCCTTGCGCAGCTCGCAGAGTCGCTGCTCGTGATCGCCCGCTCCGACAAGGGAGAGCTCGCGCTGAAGCTCGAGCCCGTCGCGATCCCCGACGTGCTCGCGACTCTGCGCGAGCGCCTGGGCGCACGGGCCGAGCGCGAGGGCAGGTCGCTCATATTCGAGGACGGCTCGCCGGGCACGGTTCAGGCGGACCGGATGCGGCTCGAGCAGGCGCTGGGCAACCTCGTCGAGAACGCGCTCCGCTACGGCGACGGGACCGTGCGGGTGTGGTCGCGCAGCGCGGACGGCCGCATCGAGATCCATGTGAGCGACGAGGGTCCCGGGTTCCCGGCAGACTTCCTCCCACACGCCTTCGAGCGCTTCCGTCGGGCCGACACCGCCCGCTCGAACTATGGAACCGGGCTGGGCCTGGCCATCGTCGAGGCGATCGCCGGGGCCCACGGCGGCCGGGCTGGCGCCCGAAATCCAAGCCGCGGGGGTGCGGATGTATGGATCGACGTCCCCCTCGCCGCTTCCGCGCCACGCTCCGCCGACCCACCCTGAGCCTCCGGGGCCGGGCATATACTCGCGGCGTGCGCAGCGGGGGGTGCCGGGCAGGGGCGATCTGCGGCTTCACCGTTGGGGCGATCCTGACCGTGTGCGCCCTGCCGGCCACAGCCGCCGGCGACGCATCGAAGGCGCCGCGCGCTCAACCACAGCGACCGAAGCCGGCGACGGTCCGATTCGCCACGAGCGGCGACCACTCCGAGATCCGCGAGCGAGTGCCGATCGGCCAGCGCAAATGGGAGAAGAAGCGTGTCGCGATGACCATCGGGCCCGCCAGGCTGCCAACGCTTCACCGCGGCGACGTCCTCCGCACGACCGCCGAGGTGCAGCTCACCAACACGTGCATCGACTTCAATGCAGCCCGCTGCATCGGGCGGCGGTACGGATTCAGCCCGCGCGAGGACGCCCGGATCGTGATCGCGAAGCGACCCGGGGCGACCGGCGGCGCCGACGCCAAGACGATCGCGCAAACGGACACGGCCCGTTGCCACCAGCAGCGACCGAACCGAAACCATCACTGCGTCCTGGTCTTTCCCCCGAGTGCAACGAAGATCCGCCACCCGCACAACCTGCCGTGCCGGCCCGACTCCTGCCACCTGAGCCTCGCCGTCGAGGCGGACAACCCGCACGCGCGCGATGGCCAGGTCGTGCTGCTGGGCGCGGACCGGCCAAACGGCACGGTGCGGCAGGGCAAGGGGCGGTTGAACGCCACGATCCTCCGCGGTCGCGTCCGCTCAAAGCGCCTTCGGACCGCGAAGCGAAGGTCGCGCACCGTGCCGATCGCGCCAAGCGGGAAGGGCGGCCGGCGAGTGATCTACTCCCAGCGCGTGCGCAACCTCCACAAGGGCGACGTGTTGGAGGTCGAAGCTCGTCATCTCGTCACGATCTCGTCCCTCCCATATCCGGTCTTCGTCGGCACCACCGTCGTCCTGACTCGCGGCCGCAACGCCGTCACCGCGACCGGAATCGCGCGAGGACTCGCGACCACCCACGGAGTTACCGAGCAGAACGGCTTCAACTGCACGCATGGCCGCAGTGCCTACCAGGATCCGTGTCGCACCCGGAAGGCAGGCGCCGTCCTGATTCGTCGTACCGTCAAGCAGGTGCCGCTGTACCTCAACGTGGTGTCCGCCGGGAAGGCCAAGGAGGCGACGCCGCGCGCGGGTGACCGGATGGGCGTGCTCCCGCGCGGCTCGCTGGTAGTCCGGCGCTTCCGGGCGCCCTGAGGCAGACGCAGCGCGCGCTACGGAACCGCGCCGACCCTGGTGAAAATCGAGAGGGCGCGGCCGAAGCTGCCGACGTAGACCGAGCCCCCGCCGGGGCTGACGGCGACGGACTCCGGCGACCCCACTGAATCGAGCCGCGGCGGCCGGCAATCGTGCTTGCCGCCGTCCGCGAAGCATCCCCTCGGGCCGAGCGAGCCGTCGAAGCGGCGGTCGAACCAGCTCACCGCGCCCGGGCCGCCATTGACGGTCGGGCCGCTCATCGCGGTAGCAACTACCGAGTCGTCGTCCGGGCTCACCGCGAGCCCGTTCGCGGCGTGAAGCGAGTCCTGCGGCGGCGCCTGGCAGCCGTGCGCGCCCGAGTTCGCGATGCAGCCGCCGGGGACGAGGCTCCCCCCTGGCGAGCGCTGGAACGCCGTGATCGCGTTAGCCCGGAGCGCCGCGACGTAGACCGACTCGCCGTCCGGGCTCACGGCAAGCGCGTCGGCGCCGCCGAGCGAGTCGTGTGGCAGGTCGCGGCAGCCGTGTGCGCCGCCGTCGGCGAAGCAGCCCCGGTAGATGAGCGCGCCGTTCTGGCGGCGGTCGAACCGGGTGATGGCGTCGCCGCGGAGCGACGCCACGTAGACCGATTGCCCGTCGGGGCTCACCACGACGTCGAAGGCGCCACCGAGCGAGTCGTGCTTCGCGTTGCGGCAGCCATGGGCGCCGTCGTTGGCGAAGCAGCCCCGGTAGATCAACGCGCCATTGGGGCTTCGCCTGAAACGCGTGATCGAGTCGCTGTCGGAGGAGGCCACGTAGGCCGACGTCCCGCCCGGGCTGATCGCGATCGCCTCGTTTCCGTCGAGCGAGTTGCGTGGCGGCTTGGCGCACCCGCCGTTGCCGGCGCGCCGGCCGCCGTTGGCGATGCACGAGCGGTACTCGAGCCCCTTCCCCGGGCGGAGCTTGAAACGCGTGATCGCGTTCGTCCGCTCCGCCGAGGTCACGTATACGGAGCTGCCGTCGGGGCTCACGGCGACGCCGGTGGCCGACTTGAGCGAGTCGTGCGGGACGGCCCGGCAGCCATGGCGCGACCGATGCGCGAAGCAGGTGTCGTAGACGAGGTCCCCCGTGATGTCGGTGGTCAGGCGGGTCAGCGTCCCCTCGACAGCGGCCACATACACCGAGCTGCCGTCGGCGCTCGTGGCGAGGTCGACGTTGTTGCCCAGCGAGTTGTGGGGCGGCTGCTCGCAGCCAGTCGTCGCCGTTGTTGGCGATGCATCCTCGGTAGGTCAGCGGGCCGGCGACGGCGGCCGCGACGGCGGGGAGAGCGAGAACGGTCACGGCGGCTGCGAGCGCGGTCAGGCGGCGCGGGGTTCGGGTCACCGCGAGCCTCCGAGAGCCGAGTCGAGAATGACCGTCGAGCTGCCGAGGTCGAGCGTCCCGGTGACCCCATTCGCCCCCTCAAACCGCACCGACGCGCGATCGCTTCGCGCGGCACGGATCGAGCGCCGCGGCGCCGCGGAGAGCTCGACCGGACCCGATCCCGGGATCTCAATCACGCGCTGCGTCTGCGTGACCCGCACGTAGCTCTGGCGAAAGACCCCAAGGACGCCGGTGGACGGATCGACCGGATCGGCTCCCGCGTCGACCGCGATGAGGCGCCGGTGGTCAGCCACCACCCACTCGTTCGCGATCGGGTAGATGACGCTGGTCGAGAAGAACCCCTCCGGGCTCGCGACCAGATGCGGCGGGGTGGTCGCCGTCAGCGGTCCGCCGGGCGGCTCCGCCGATCCGGCTTCGCGTCCGGTCCGGGCGGATGCCGCGCGGGACCCGCGGGTCTCGCCGATGCTGATCAGCTCGCGGTGCACGTGCTCAGCGCGCAGCTTCAACTGCTTCCAGCCCTGCCTCGGCGACAGCGGCTCGTTCGGCGCGCCCGTCACGCCGGCGAAGAAGTAGCGGCCGTCCCACCGATCCTGAACGCGAGCCCACTGCCCCGCCTCGTACGGGTGGTACATCTCGGGCAGGGGAAGTGACCGACCCCCCATGGACACTTCGCCGAGGTCCTCGAGGCTCCACTGGTTATGACAGCCTGATGCACCGGGCTGCCCCGGACAACCGCCGGCGTTGCCGAAGTCGTAGTACGTGATCCGGTTCGCCCCGTCCACCAGCGCCTTACTGACACCGGGATAACCGAACCCGGGTTCGATGTCCCCGCCGACTACGGCACCCTGGTTCTCTAAGTGGCGACCGTGCTGGAATCGCCGCAGCTCCTTGACGGTCAGCGCTTGGTGAACCCCCGCCTCGTGCGCGTCGAGCTTGCTCATGTAGCCCGGCAGCGAGTTCGTGTTGCCGTAGGCGATCTCGGCGGAGCCCTGCCGGTGGCAACGCTCGTACTCCCGCGAGGCCTCCTTCAGCGCCTCCAGAATCGCGCCGTTTCGAAAGCGACGGATGCCGCGCAGGTCGGCGCCGAACGTCCCGTCCTGGTACCTGCGCGCGGCGCCGAAGTCGAACAGCATCAGGCGCGATCCCTTCGGCTGACCCTGAGCGAAAGCGCACGCGCTGTGCTTGGCCTGGAGGACCAGGTCGGTCACGCTCGCCGCCGTCATATACCACGCGGGCACCGGCTTCGGGGGCAGCAGCTTGGCGGGTGCCGGCACGGCGCCATTACGAGCAGCGAAAGGTGGGCCGCAAGTGCTGCGGCGACAGTCATCGCCGTCCGGCGGTACGGCTTGCCTCGCCCGCCCCGCCTCGTCTCCCCTCGAACGCCTGCCACGCGGCGCCTACTCTGACAATTCGCGCTGCTGGCCGTCTAGCGCCCTCGCGGGAAGGCAATGCCGGTAAGTACGCCTCGGCTCGCGACGACGAGCTTCCAGCGATTTGCGCCGCTAGGGTTCGCCCGCCGATGGCCGAGGTAAAGCCCCTTCTCGCCCTTCACTACAACCTCGCAGCGGTCCCCTCGCTCGCGGACGTGACCGCTCCCCCCTACGACGTGATCAACGAGCCGATGCGCGCTGCCCTGCTCGCCCGCTCGCCGTTGAACGTCGTCGAGATCGACCTCCCCCGGGCGCCGAGCGGCCGCGATCCGTACGAGCACGCCGCCGAGACGCTCGAGGCGTGGACGCTGGACGGCGTCCTGGTCGCCGACCGCCAGCCCGCGATCTGGGCGCTCACGCAGGACTACGCCACTCCCGACGGCTCCCGTCGGACGCGCCACGGCTTCCTCGCGCGCGTGCGCGTCACGGACTACGGGCCCGGACTGGTGCGCCCGCACGAGCGCACGCAGCCCGGACCGAAGGAGGACCGGCTTCGGCTCATCCGCGCGACCCGCCAAAACCTCTCCCCGATTTTCGCGCTGCACCCGGGCAGCGTCTGGGACGCGCTCGAGCCGCAGATCGCCGGTGAGCCGTGGGGAGAGGTGACCGACGACCAGGGGACGGTCCACCGCGTATGGCCGATCGGCGATCCCGGCGTGCATGACGCAGTCGCGGCTGGGCTCGCCGGCGCCGAGCTCCTGATCGCGGACGGGCACCACCGCTACGAGACCGCCAGGATCTACGCCGACGAGGTGGACGGCGATGGGCCGCACCGCTACACGCTGATGTGCCTCGTCTCGCTGGAGGATCCGGGCCTCACGATCTTCGGGACGCACCGGCTCGTCAGCGGTTTCGAACTGGAGAGGCTGGACCGAGGGATTCGCGAGCACTTCGAGATCGAGGACACACCCGGCGGGCACGTGGATCCGGCCGGGGTCGAGGGCACCGGGGTCTTCGGGTTCCTCGACGCAGAGCGGGCGCTGCGCCTGCGACTGCGCGACACGGCCGCGATCGACGCGAGCCTAGCCGGCCGCTCGGAGGCATATCGCAGGCTGGATGCCGTGATCCTGGAGGAGCTGGTGTTGAAAGGCACGCTCGAGATGAGCGGCGACGACATCGCGGCCAAGCGGGGGCTGGGCTACGCGAAGAGCATTGCGGAGGCGAGGGCGGCCGTACGCGACGGCTCCTACGACGCCGCCTTCCTGCTGCGCCCCACGCCCGTCGCGCAGGTGCGCGAGGTGGCGGCCGCGGGCGAGACGATGCCGTCGAAGTCGACGTTCTTCTTCCCCAAGCTCCTGACCGGGATCGTCTTCAACCCGCTGTACTGACCGCGCGAGTGGTGCATCTCACGACGTTGTGCTCGAAACGGCGAGGCACAGACGTCGCCAGATATGTTCGTGAGGTGGCGCCAGCCCCCGAAACTGGCTGGTGCCGTTGCCGGTGCGTGCGCAGGGAGCGTGGCGTGCACGACTGCACGCGACCAGGCATGGATGCCGTCGGCGCCTAGGCGCCGCGCAGCATGGCGGCGCGTGGGGCCGCCGCTTCGGGTGCAACGTTGTGTCACGTACCACTAAGGTGCCGCCCACGTGACGCGCATCTACACGCGCAAGGGCGATGACGGCACGACCTCGCTCTGGTACGGCGGCCGGGTCGCGAAGACGGATGCGCGCACCGAGGCGTACGGATCGATCGACGAGGCGGGGGCGGCTCTGGGCGTGGCGCGATCTCTCTGCGGCCCGAGTGAAGCCGAGCTAGCGGCGGACATCCTGCGGCTGCAGCGACAGCTCTTCGTCGCGGGCGCCGAGCTCGCGACCGCCCCGGAGGCCGAGGGCCGCCTCGAGGAGGGAATCACCCGGATCGACGACGACATGGTCGGCGCGCTCGAGCCGATCATCGACCGCTACATGGACCGCACCGATTTGCCGCCGAAGTTCGTGATCTCGGGAGGCACCGCGCTCTCGGCGCAGCTCGACGTCGCACGAACCGAGATCCGGCGGGCAGAGCGGCGCGTCGTGGCGCTGAAGGAGGAAGGCGAGCTCGCCTCTGAGGCCGTGCTGCGCTACCTGAACCGAGCCTCGGACCTCGTCTTCGCGATGGCGCGGTTCGCCGATGTCGACGATCCGGAGCTGTTCGAGGGCCGCCAGGCGAGCCGGAATGGTTAGGGTGACCGCCCGGCGCCGCCAGGGATGGACGCACGACGTCGAGATCGAAGGCGATCATCGACTGGTGATCGACGAGCCGGAGGCTTCCGGCGGCGCGGATGAGGGCCCCTCGCCCACCCGAACCGTCGCGGCGGCGCTCGCCGCCTGCGCGGCGATCACGATCGAGATGTACGCCGACCGCAAGGGCTGGGACGTGCGCGACGTGCGCGCCGACGTGGACATGGAGTACGGGGACCCGCACGTGCCGCGCTCGTTCGACGTGACCCTGCACGTGACCGGCGATCTGAGCGCGGAACAGGTCGAGCGGCTGCGGGTAATCGCCGCCAAGTGCCCCATTCACCGCATGCTGGCCCACGACCCCGACGTCACCATCACCGACCGGGTCCGGCTGGCCGGGTCGGGGACGCGCTGATGGACCTGGGGCTCGCCGGCAGATCGTGCGCCGTCACCGGCTCGAGTCGGGGCATCGGGCTGGCGGTCGCCGAGCGCCTGTGCCATGAGGGTGCGCGAGTGCTGCTGATCGCCCGCTCGGGTGGCGCACTCGAGGCCGCCGTCGCGCGATGCGTCGAGGGCGGTGGCGAGGCGGAAGGGCTCACGCTGGACGTGACCGCGCAGGACGCGGGCGAGCGCCTGGTGGCGGCGGCCGAGGAGCGGTTCGGCGCCCTCGACATCCTCGTCAACAACGCCGGCACCGCGAATCGACGGAGTCTGGAGGACGTGACGGACGAGGAATGGATGGACGCCTGGCAAATCAACGTGATGGCCCCGATGCGCGCCATGCGCGCGGCGATCCCGGCGATGGTGGAACGGGGCTGGGGCCGCGTGGTGAACGTCTGTTCGAGCGCGGGCAAGCGGCCCACCGTCGGGACGCCCGAGTACTCCGTCGCCAAGGCGGCCGAGCTATCGCTCTCGCGCGTCTACGCCGAGGTGTACGCGAAGCGGGGTGTGCTGGTGAACGCGATCTGCCCGGGGCCCGTGCGCAGCAAGATGTGGATGGAGCCGGGCGGGCTGCTCGATCAGACGAGGGAGTCCGGAGGCTTCACTTCGCGGGAGGAGGCGCTGGAGGCCATCGGCAGCGGCCGCCCGATCGGCAGGCTCGCCGATACCGGGGAGATCGCGAACGCGATCGTCTTCCTCTGCTCCGAGCGGACGTCGTATGTGGCCGGCGCCGCGTGGAGCGTGGATGGCGGCTCAGTGCCGGTGATCATCTGACCCCATAAGCTCTCGTCATGCGCAGGGGACTCCGGAGGCTCGTTCGAGCCGCGCCGGCGCTGGCCATCGCGATCGCGGCGACGCTGATCACGGCGCAGCCGGCCGCCGCTGGGACCTACGGACAGCCCGATCGCGTGCTGGTCGCCACCACCGGTGATCATTCCGAGCTCACCCCCACCATCGCCATTCAGACCGCGGCCGGGATCGCCCCCCGCGTCGTGATGTCCTTGCCCGCGACGGCCCTCGGTCCGGTGGCCCTCGGCGATCGCCTGCTGGCGACCTCGGAGCTCGAGGTCACGACGGACTGCCTCGCCCAGGAGTCCCGCTGCGTGGGCCGTCCGTACGGATACAACCCGACGGTTGCAACCCAGCTCGTGCTCGCTCCGAGCTCATCGGCAACGAGCGGCACCGGCGTGACGCCGCTGTCCGGGCTCAAGAAGCGCACCTGCGTCCAGCGGCTCCCGGGCCGCGAGCATCACTGCACGTTTGCGTTCCTATGGCCCCTGCTGACGCTGAGCTCACCGGCGCCGGCCTGCTTCCCGGCTTCCTGCTACGTCAACCTCGTCGCCGACGCGTACAACCGGGCGGCTCGCACGGGCGACGTACTGATCGTCGGGGAGGACGAGCCCGACGGCTCGATCGTTCAGGACAAGGGGCGGGTGAACGCCGTCCGCATCCGGCCGGACGCGCCGGGGCCCGAGCCACAGGGGAAGGTGCTGTCCACGCTGACGACGACCCCGGTTACGAACCGGCTCGAGATCGGGAGCAGCACGGACCTGAACAAGGCGGTCGTCTTCTCGCAGAGGCTCACGGGCCTCCGCCGGGGCGACCAGCTCGCGGCCCGGGCCAGCATGAGGACCGACATCTCGAGCCTGCGCTACAACGCGCTCGTGCAGTCGAAGCTCATCGTCACGAGCCGCCCGGACGCGACCAAGGAGACGCGCCTCGCGAAGAAGGTCACCGATCTCGGCGGCGAGCTCACGGAGGCAAACGGGTTCAACTGCACACAGGCGAGCACACCCTGCACCACGCTGAAGGCCGGCGTGGGGTCGCTGCGTGCCAACCCTCGCGATCGCTCCGGGAACCCGGTCCCCCTGTACGTGAACCTCGTCACCGGGACGATGGCGAAGCGCGCGAGCGCCACCACCGGCGACGCCGCCGACGTCCTCGACGGAAGGCTGCGGGTGACCCGCTACCCCGCGTCCCGGCGCGGCTGAGCCCGCATGCGGCGCCGGCGGCTCCCCGGCGTGGCGATACTTCGGAAATGGACGAGCTGAGCGGCGTCCTGTTGAGCCCGGAGGAGGCGGAGGCGATGAGTGCCCCGGGCGGATCGGACGCCGCCGTCCTCCTGCCGATGTACGGACATCCCGATCGCCCGGGCCTCGTTTTCACGGAGCGGCCGCTGGACCTGCGCCGGCACGCCGGCGAGATCTCGTTTCCCGGCGGCGGCCAGGACCGCCCCGACGAGAGCCTTCTCCACACCGCGCTCCGCGAGGCGCAGGAGGAAATCGGACTCGATCCGGAGGCCGTGGACGTCAAGGGCGCCCTGCCCCCGGTGGGGACATTCGTGACCGGCTACAAGGTCCACCCGTTCGTGGGGACGATCCCCGAGGGCACACACTTTCGCCCCAACCCCGCGGAGGTCGCCGCCGTGCTCCTGTTCACGCTCGACGAGCTGCGCGCGGGCTTCGCGATGCGCCGCCTGATCCGCCGCGGCGTGCCGATCCGCACTCCGACCTACGCGGTCGGCGAGCACATGATCTGGGGCGCGACCGCGCGGATCCTGTCGGAGCTCTTGGCGCGGCTAGCGAATCAAGCTGGAGAGAGCAGGTAGCAGGGAGCAAGTAGAGCTTCGCACCCAGGCGAGCTTCCTACCTGCAACCTGCTACCCGCTCAAACGTCCTTTTCGATCGGGACGTTGACCAGGTTCCCCCACTCCGTCCAGGAGCCGTCGTAGTTCTCGACGTCGTCGACTCCCAGGAGCTCGTGCAGCACGAACCAGGTGTGGGCTGAGCGTTCCCCGATCCGGCAGTAGGCGATCACCGGCTTGCCGTCGGCGATCACGCCCTTGGAGGAGTAGAGCTCCCGCAGGTCGTCGGCCGACTTGAAGGTCCCGTCCTCGTTGACGGCCTGCGCCCAGGGGATCGAGATGGCCCCGGGAATGTGTCCCGAGCGCTGCGCTCCCTCCTGCTCGTAGCCCGCCATTGCGATCAGCTCGCCGGAGTACTCCTGCGGGCTGCGGACGTCCACCAGCCTCGTGTCGCTTCGGAGCGCGTTCAGCACCTCCTCGCGGCGGGCGCGAATGGACTCATCGGGCTCGGTGGCGTTGAACGTGGCGGGCGGATAGTCGGGAACCTCGGTCGAAGTCTCGCGGCCCTCGGAGATCCACTTCTCGCGCGGGCCATTCATGAGCTTGACCTTGTCGTAGCCGTAGTACAGGAAGTACCAGTAGGTGTAGGCGGCGAACCAGTTGTTGCGATCGCCGTACAGCACCACGGTGTGGTCGTTCGAGATCCCCCGGCTGCCCATGAGCTTGCCGAACTCCTCGGGCGACAGGAAGTCGCGCTTGACCTGATCCTGGAGCTCCCCCCGCCAGTCGAACCCGATCGCCCCCGGGATGTGAGCCTCCGCGTACAGCGCGGGATTCTCGTCGACCTCGACGACCCGGATCCCGTCGTCCCCCAGATGCTCGGCGACCCAGTCGGTCTCAACCAGTACGTCCTTCGCGTAGTCGGCCACCTGCGCAACCTCCATCGATTTGCCTGAATCCTTATCGGAGTTTACGTTATTGGCCCGGGTCTCGGCGGAAATTGAGCCGCCGTTCGCTGGGGCGGTTGGGGGTGGCGAACCCCGAGGGCGTGTGCTTAGGTGTATGTGCGGTGGCCGAGGAGACGAAGAACGGCGAGCGTGGCGAGCAGAGCGTCGCTGCGCCGTCGCTGGGTCCGAACACCGTCATCGAGCGCGAGCCGGTGGAGGAGCGCCTCGCTCGCCACGATGAGTCCGCCGTCGACGCGATGGGGCTCGACAAGCACCGGTCAGTTGTCGGCAAGAGCTACGGGCCGAGCAAGGCGAGGCAGCTGGCCGTTTACCTGGTCTTCCTGACAGTGGTCGCGGCGCTGGTCGTCGGCGGCATCATCCTCGTCAACAACCTGGACACCAGCGTCGGCAAGGACGTGCCGCACTCGGCGCCCTGGGCGAAGCCGGGCGCCAAGCAGATCACGCCCAAGCCGATCCAGTAGCGACCTGCTCGGTCGTCATCAAAGCCGGCGCGCTCCGGTGAGACGGTCCGCGGCGCCTACCATCGCGTCAAGCCATGTCCCCGTCGCGCCGGGATCCGCGTCGATGATCGCGACCGGGATCCGCCACCGCTCGGCGGCGGCCTTCACGATCGCCTCGCCGCATGCGAGGACGTCCCGCGGGACGCTCCCCGCCGCCTCGTAGACCAGGCCACGCACCGGCGTATCCACCGCCTCCTGCAGGAGGCGGTCGAGCCACCGCCCGTGCAGCGCCGCGACGGTCTCGCGGTTGCCCGTGGCGGTCCCCATGAGCCAGAACACGAGCGTGACGTCGGCGATCTGGTCAAGGAGTGTGCCGATCATGTTCGGGTCGGCCACCGCCCCTTCGAGCCCCGCCGCCGAGATCTCCTCCGCCTTCCCGGCGTCCCGCGTGGTGCCGCGAACCCGCCAGCCACCTTCGCGGAGGCGCAGGCCGAGCGCGCGGCCGCGGCAGCGGCAGCCGACGATCAGTGCCCGGGCCAAGTCAGTCGTCCTTGGAGCTGCGCGTCACGCCCCGAGCTCGTCCTCGAGCTCGTCCAGACGGTCCTCGTGGGAGCGGCGCTGGCGCTCGCGGACCTCCTCGTCCTCCCTGGCCATGCGCGAGGCGTCGGCGCGGGTCATGTCCCGCTTGCCCCGGCGGCGGCGCATCTCGTTTTGCGCGTCGATCATCTGCTGGATGTCCTCGCTCTCCAGCCGGGCCTCGTCCTCGAAGGAGCGGGTGGGGCGCCAGTCGACGAGGTCCGCGCCGCTCCCCGGATAGGCGCGAGCCAAGAGAACGAGCACCCCGACGATCAAGGCCACCAAGCCTAGGCTTAGGAGAATGAAGTCCATGCCCTCCAATGAGCAACAGTAACGGCACCAGCCAGTTTCGGGGGCTGGCGCCCCCCTCACCACTCATACCTTGAACGGCACCAGCCAGTTTCGGGGGCTGGCGCCCCCTCACCAGCATATGACTGACGCTTTCATCGTCGACGCCGTCCGCACCCCGATGGGCCGGTATCGCGGTGTCCTGGCGGGCGTTCGGCCCGACGATATGGCCGCTCAGGTGATCGCCGCCGCGGTCGAGCGGACCGGGCTCGATCCGGAGGCGGTGAGCGACGTCTACTGGGGCGCAGCGAACCAGGCGGGCGAGGACAACAGGGACGCCGCGCGCATGGCGTCGCTGCTCGCGGGGCTGCCGGTCGAGGTTCCGGGCGTCACGGTCAATCGCCTCTGCGCGTCGGGTCTCGAGGCGATCAACCAGGCCTCGCGCGCCCTGCGGCTCGGGGAGGGCGATCTCTACATCGCGGGTGGCGCGGAGTCGATGAGCCGCGCTCCGTGGGTGCTGATGAAGCCGGAGTCCGGGCTCCCGCGCGGGCCTCAGACGATGCACGACACCGCCCTCGGCTGGCGCCTCATCAATCCCAGGATGGCGATGCGCTACTCCACGGAGTCGATGGGCGAAACCGGGGAGAACGTCGCGGCGCGCTACGGGATCCCCCGGTCGGAGCAGGACCGCTTTGCCCTCCAGAGCCACATGCGGGCCGTCGAGGCGACCCGCGGGGGTCGCTTCGCCGACGAGCTCGTCGCGATCGAGGCGCCCCCCGTGGACGGCCGTGGACCCGCGAGGCTCGTCGAGCTCGACGAGGGACCACGGGCGGACACGTCGCTCGAGAAGCTCGCGAAGCTCCGGCCGGCGTTCCGGGAGGGCGGCACGGTGACCGCCGGAAACGCATCGACCCTCGACGATGGCGCCGCCTGCGTGGTCTTCGCCTCGGCGGAGCGCGCGGAGGCGATGGGCGAGCCGCTCGGGCGCATCGTGTCGATCGGCGTCGCCGGCGTCGACCCGACATACATGGGGATGGGCCCGATCCCCGCGATCCGGCGGGCGACGGAGGCCGCGCCCATCTCCCTCGACGACGTCGGCCTAGTTGAGATGAATGAGGCGTTTGCCTCCCAGGTCCTGGCGTGCATCGGCGAGCTCGGCATCGAGGAGGAGCGCCTGAACGTGAACGGCGGCGCAATCGCTCTCGGCCACCCGCTCGGGTGCTCCGGCGCGAGGCTCATGACGACGCTGGTCTGGGAGATGCGGCGGCGGCGAGTCCGCTACGGAATCGCCGCACTCTGCGTAGGCGTCGGACAGGGTGTCGCCACGGTGGTCGAGAACCCCGGGGCGGGGTAGCCACTTTCGAGGCGCAAGGATCGCATCGTCTCATATAGCCTCGCCTGCACCCATGGCCATCCAGGAGCTTGCGAGCGTCGATGGGGTCATCTCCCCCACCTCCGATGCGTCGATCCCGCTGCCCGACGACGGGCTCTACCGCGGGGACGGCGTCTTCGAGGTGGTTCGGCTGTATGACGGCGATCCGTTTGCGCTGCGCGAGCACCTCGACCGGCTCGAGCGCTCCGCGGCCGCCATCGAGCTTCCCGTCGCCCGCGAAGCGATCGAACGCGAGCTCGAGGCCCTGCTCGAGGAGTTCGGTCGGGGCGACGCCCAGCTTCGGATCGTCGTCACCCGCGCCGGGCGCCGCCTCCTGTTGATCGAGAGCCTGCCGCCCATGGCCGAGACGGTTCGGCTGGCGACAGTGAACTACCAGCCGACCGTGATCCTGACCGGCGTCAAGTCGCTGTCTTACGGGGCGAACATGCAGGCGACGCGGATCGCGCAGCGCCGCGGTGCCGACGAGGCGCTGTTGGTCCGCCCCGATGGCGTCGTGCTGGAGGCGCCGACGTCGGCCATCTTCTGGGCCGCATCCGACGGCGCCTTGCGTACGCCGTCGCTCGACGCGGGCATCCTCGATTCGATCACGCGGCGCCATGTGGTCCGCGCCCTGGACGTTGAGGAGGACGAGTTTCGGATCGAGGACCTCCTCGCCGCCGAGGAGGCCTTCCTCGCCTCCACGGTACGCGAGGTCCAGGCGGTGGCCGCGATCGACGACCGCACGTTGGACGCCCCGGGATCGCGCACCCGGAAGGCGGCCGAGGCCTTCCGGAGCGCCCTGCACGAGACGATCGCCCAGACGTAGTCAGTGGACCTGGACCTCACCGACGAGCAGCGCCTGATCTCCGAGACGGCTCGCGAGTTCACGGACAACGAGATCATCCCGCGGGCCCGCGACAACGATCGGGCGGCGCGGTTCGACATCGAGCTCGCGCGACGGCTCGGGGACATGGGGTACCTGGGTTCGACGGTCGATGCCCAACAAGGCGGTCAGAGCCTCGACTACGTGAGCTACGGGTTGATCGTCGAGCAGGTCGGACGTGGCGACTCCTCGGCCCGCACCGTTGTCTCGGTGCAGACGTCGCTGGTCTGCGGGTCGATCGAACGCTGGGGCAGCGAGGCGCAGAAGCGGCGCTGGCTGCCGCGACTGTGCGCGGGCGACGCCTTCGGATGCTTCGGACTCACCGAGCCTGACGCGGGCTCGGATCCCGCCTCGATGCGGACCCGCGCCGAGAAGATCGACGGCGGCTGGCGGATCACCGGGCAGAAGATGTGGATCTCGCTCGGAAACGTCGCCGACGTCGCGCTGATCTTCGCCCAGACCAATCCGGAGCAGCGCCATCGCGGCATCGCCTGCTTCCTGGTGCCGACCGACGCCGACGGCTTCACATCGCAGGAGATCCATGGCAAGCTCGGGCTGCGGGCCTCCGACACCGCCTCGATCGGACTCGACGACGTGGAGGTTCCCGACGACGCCCTGCTGGGTGAGGTGGGCGACGGATTCAGGATCGCGATGACGGCGCTCGAGGCCGGGCGCTACTCGGTCGCCGCCGGCTGCGTGGGCATCTGCGAGGGCTGCGTCCAGGCGTCGATCGACTACGCGAAGGAGCGGGAGCAGTTCGGCGTGCCCATCGCGAGCTTCCAGCTGGTCCAGGAAATGATCGCCGAGATGATCGTGAAGCGGGACGCGGCGAGGCTGCTCGTGCTGCGGGCGGGGATCCTCAAGGACCAGGGCAAGCCGAACACGCCCGAGACCTCGATCGCGAAGCTGTGCGCCACCGAGGCTGCGGTCGAGTGTGCGAACCTCGCGATCCAGGTCCACGGCGGCTCCGGCTACGTCGACGACTATCCCGTCGAGCGCTACATGCGCGACGCCCGCGTGACGACCCTCTACGAGGGGACGTCGCAGATCCACAAGCTGATCATCGGTCGCGCGGCAACGGGCATCAATGCGATGACGCCGATGAGCAGGTAGCAGGTAGCCAGGGAGCAGGGAGAAATCGGAGCCCAGTCTCTACCTGCTACGTGCTACATGCTCGGGCAAAGATGCACGATCTGATCGAAACCGGCTTTGACGGTCATGTGGCCCTCTGCCGCCTGAACCGTCCCGAGGCGCGCAACGCCCTCTCGCCCGAGCTGATGGAGGATCGGCGCGCGCGAGGCCGAGCGCGTCGGCCTTGTGAACGAGGTCACGGCCGAGGGCGAGTGGCTCGAGCGGGCGATGGAGCTCGCGGAGCGGGTAGCCCGGCGGCCGCCGATCGCGGTGCGGCTCGCCAAACAGGCGGTGCTCGCCGCCGACGAGACGGCGCTCACGGCGGTCTTGGAGCACGAGCGGCGCCTGTACGCGCTCGCGAAGGCGACGGGGACCGGATCGACGGGATCGACGCCTTCCTCGAGAAGCGCCGGCCGCAGTTCAAGGGGAGCTAGTGGCGACTCACGCAAATACGGCCCGTTCTGACGGCGTCTGCCCGCCAGGGCCGGACCGTACTTACGCGAGGCGCCACTAATGCCCGCGCGGCCGAACGTCTTCGATCCCGTCTTCGACGAGGAGGTCACCCGCTACGAGGAGTACGGGTTCCGGTGCCGGCGGTCCCGGCTCGGCTACCAGGCCGGCTGCGACCGCCTGGGCTTGAGCCTGTGGGAGCTGGAGCCGGGGTCAGAGGGCCTCCTCCACTACCACCTCGCCAACGAAGAGCTCCTCGCGGTCGTGAGCGGCCGGCCGATGCTGTGTACGCCGGTCGGTTATCGCGAGCTCGCCGCGGGAGAGATGGCGGCCTTTCCGCGCGGCCCCCACGGGGCGCATGCCGTCGGCAACCGCACCGATGAGCCCGTCAGGTTCCTCTTCTTCAGCGAGATGCGAGGGCCCGAGGTGGTCGTCTACCCCGAGCAGCGGATGCTGGGGGCGCTCGAGGCGATGTCGTCGCCCGAGCGCGGCGGGATGGCGATCTGGCTGCGCACCGATGACGCCATTGAGCGGCACGATTCCGAGGACCTGGATCCCGCGCGCGCCCCGGCCGCCGCGCCATCCGGGGCCAACATCTTTGAGCCAGACCTTGAGGCTGCCGACGATCCGCCCGGCTACGTCACCCGTGGCGCCCAGGTGGGCCGTCAGGCCGGAGCCCAGAGGATTGGCGCCACCGTCTACGAACTTCCGCCGGGCAACAGCATCTGTCCTTACCACTGGCATGCCGCCAACGAGGAGCTCTTGATCGTCCTGGCCGGCACCGCGACCCTGCGCACGCCCAACGGCGAGCGCGAAGTCGCCGACGGCGACGTCATCGACTTTCCCATTGGCGAGCCCGGAGCGCACAAGGTGACAAACAACTCCGATGCGCCGACTCGCGTGCTGATCGCTAGCGAGATGAACGAGCCCGAGATCGGCGTATACCCTGACTCCCGCAAGATCATGGCCCGCCAGCAGGCGCCAGGGACGCCGGCCACCGGCGTCCGCGCGATCTTCCGCTTCGCCGACGGAGTCGACTACTGGGACGGCGAGCCCGGGCGGGAAGCGGATCCCTGAACGTGGGCCGCGTCGGGATCGTTGGCGCGGGGACGATGGGCGCCGGCATCGCGCAGCTCGCTTGCCTGGGTGAGTTCGATACGCGGATGCACGATCCAGTGGATGCACTTCTTCAACCCCCCGCCGCTCATGCGGCTCGTCGAGATCGTCGCCGGCGACGACACGGCCGAGCCGACGCTCCAGGCCGCGAGCGAGGTCGCGCGAGCGATGCGGCGCGAGCCGATCCAGGCCGCGGATGCGATCGGCTTCGTCGCGAACCGGCTCGCGCGCCCGTTCACGCTCGAGGCTCTGCGGCTGCTCGGCGAGCGCGTCGCTCCACATGACCAGATCGACCGCATCGTCCGCATCGGCGGCGGCTTCCGGATGGGCCCTTTCGAGCTCATGGACCTCGTCGGCGTGACGTGAACTTCGAGGTCGCGAAGTCGTTCTGGGAGCGGAGCTTCCACGAGCCGCGCTGGCAAACCGCACCCGATCCACGCCCGGATGGTCGCCGCGGGACGCCACGGAAGGAAGGCCGGGCGAGGCTACTACGACTACACGGACGGCGCTCACCGTCCGGACGATCCCGACGCGCCGTCACCGGAGTCGGAGTGGCGGCGGGACCGCGAGCTTGAGACATCGGTCCGTTTCGAAGCGATCCCGGATCTCGACTCGGCCCGTCTGGTTGAGCTAGCGCACGATAAGTCGATGAGCAAGGACGAGGCGGCCCGCGTCGAGAGCTACTTCCAGGACGCGGGAAAGCACGTCGAATGGGTCGGCGAGGTGCCCGGGTTGGTGCTGGGCAGGATCCTGACCCAGGTCGTGAACGAGGCACATTTCGCCGGGGGCGAGGGCATCGCAACGGAGGAGGACTGCGATACCGCAATGCGGCTCGGCTTCAACTGGCCGCGCGGGCCGTTCGAGTGGAGCCGGACTATCGGCTTGGGGCGCGCTGTCGCGATCCAGGACGGACTCCATCGCCTCCTGGGGGAGGAGCGCTATCGGGTATCGCCGCTGCTTTGGAGGCGCGCAGCGGAGGAGCCTCAGCCTGAGTCGTCCTGACCGAAGCCGGCGTCAGCCCGCCCGCCGCGAGCCACGATCCCGCCACGATCAGCACCAAGCCGACTACGGTCGCAACGGTGATCGATTCCCCCAGGAGGGTCGCCCCGTAAACGACGGCGAAGGCCGGCGCCAGGTACGCGACGAGAAGGGAACGACCCGGACCGACGCTGCGGATCAGGGTGTAGAAGATGGCGAACGCGATCCCTGTGCCGAGCACCCCGAGGGCGGCGACGGCTGCCGCCGGACCCAGCGCCGGAGTCGAGGAGGGCGCGGTGATCGCCGCCGCCGGCGTGAGCAGGATCGTGCTTGCGACCATCACCCAGGCGGCGACGCCGATCGGCTGCGAGTCGGCAAACCGGTGCTTCACGATGAAGCCGCCGACCGCGTACCCCAGCCCGGCCAGCACAACCGCGAGCCCGCCCAGGATTGCGAGGCCCGAGCCGCTCAGGTCGACGCCGAAGAGCGCGACCACCCCCGCAATCCCGAGAACGATTCCGACGAGCCGCATTCCCTCGGCCCGCTCCTGGTGATCGACCCAGATGGCGAGCACGACGGTGAAGATCGGCGCAGTCGCCACCAGGATGCCGGCAAGTGCCGACGAGATCGCGTGCTCGCCGAGCGCGATCAGCAGAAACGGCCCGGCCACCTGCGCCGCAGCGAGAATCACGAGCGTGCCGATCCGACCCTTGGCCGCGCCCAGCGCGCCCTGCGACGCGGCGAGCGGAACCAGGACCAGCGCCGCCAACGCGATCCGCGCCCACGCGATCACGGGCGCGGACAGATCGCGCAGCCCGATCTTGATGAACATGTAGCTGGCCCCCCAGATCGAGGCGAGAACGATCAGCGAGAGCCAAGCTCGACGATCCACCGTCCGAGAGTAGCCACCGCAGCGCCGGCGGCCTATTCGACTCGGTTACAGCGACTATGCGTTGCGCTTATCGAGATCCGTTACCGGAGCTCGGGCGCTGGATGACACCCGTGTTGATGCCGCCGTAGACGAACGTCGGGACGACCGGCCACTGGCGCTTCCAGCTCGCCATCTCCGAGGACGGGAATACGTTCAGGTAGCGCGGGTCCCGGCGGTTCGGATCCGCCAGCGCCTTTTCCTTGATCATCGAGTCGTACTGGTCGATCGAGTCCTCGAGCGTGTTCGAGTTGAGGATCACCTCGCGGCCGAAGAACTCGGCCTCCCGGCGCACACCGGGGATCTTCGACAGGTGCGGATGCCAGGAGTCGGCGGCAACGCCGTTCTCGGACGAGACCCACACGCCCGCCTCGGTGTTGATGACCAGCGAGTGGTTGCCATCGGTGTGGCCAGGGGTCCCAACGAGAGCAACGCCGTTGCCGAGCTCCACGTCGCCGTCGATCAGCACGACGTTGTCGGTGATCAGGTCCTTCACGCCGTCCTCCACGTACCAGGCCCACTGCATCGGGTGCAGCGAGGCGAAGGTGTCCCACTCCTTGCGTTGCGCGATCAGCTTCGCGTTCGGGAAGAGCGGCGGCCGCGGCGCTGCCTCGCCCGGGATCGGCTCAGTCGTCCCGAGCACAAAGCGAAGGTCCTGGACGTGGAGGTGGTCGAAGCTGATGTAGTCGACGTCCTCTGGCCGCAGACCGACCTTGGCCAGCGCCTCGTCGGGGTGGTTCCAGATCGTCGCGAGCACCTTGTAGGAGAGGAACTCCCCGAGCCGCTCGATCTGCTGCGCGTAGTACGGCGCCTCGGCCGGCCCCTCGGGGACGGTCGGCTCATAAGCCAGGGTCTTCAGCTCGCCGCCCGCGTCCTCGAACTGGACGACCTGGAGCCGGTTGATGATGTTGATGTAGGGGTTCGGTCCCTTCGCGGCGCCGCCGAATGCGAACCGAAGCGAGTAACCGGCAGACCCGATGTCGACGGTCCGCACGCCGCGAACGCGGTTGTCCGGCGTCGCGAACCGGGCCCTGAACTCGGCCGTGGCCTCGCGGATCGCGGCCGGCCGATCGCCCCGCGGCCACGTTTCGTTCGCCTCGTCGAACTCACCGAACGGCTTCAGGCCGATCTTCTCGATCTTGACCTTGGGAACCTCAGCGACAGCCATCACCCACTCCTTCCGGTCTCGGAACCGTGGTCAACTCTAGAGGCTCACATTTCCGCCAGCGCTCGTCATCGAGCCGTGGGCATCGTGAGCCGCGAACGGGTTGGGTCGCTGGGTAGAGCGGCGACCTCTCCGGGTCAGGCAATCCGCATCCACCTGTCGTATGCGGATTGACTCGAACAGGCGCTAAGTGGTCAACCACGCACTCGATCGCCCGCACCGCCACAGGCCGCCATTGGGTGCCTCGACCGGCGCGGACTCTTCACCGGTCCGGGCGACAGCTATCCCGCCCGGACCTCGGCCGGGGCCGGCTGGGCCTCGCCGGCCTTGCCGTACCAATGCGCCTCCGGCGAGGGCGGGAGGTCACGCAGGTACCACTCGGCGTCCAGGGCGCCCATACAACCGGTGCCGGCGGCGGTGACCGCCTGCCGGTAGGTGTGGTCGACCAGATCGCCGACGGCGAAGACGCCAGCGAGGTTCGTACGACTCGATCCGTCCCGAGTGATCACGTAGCCACCCTCATCGGTGTCGACCTGACCCCGGATAAGCTCCGATCGCGGGGTGTGCCCGATCGCGACGAAGGCGCCGCCCACCTCGAGTTCCTCCGTTTCGCCGGTGTCGACGTTCTGCAGGCGGATCCTCGCGAGCTTGCCGTCGCCCCCGGAGATGAACTCCTCCGGCACGTAAGGAGTCTTGAACGTGATGTTGTCGCGCGAGCGGGCTCGCCCCTCCATGATCTTCGAGGCGCGGAATTCGTTTCGCCTGTGGACGACCGTGAGGTCGGAGGCGAACTTGGAGATGAAGATCGAGTCCTCCATCGCCGAATCGCCACCGCCGATAACTGCCACCTTGTCGCCCTTGAAGAACGCGCCGTCGCAGACGCCACAAGTGGAGACCCCCTTGCCGCCCAGCTCGAGCTCGCCGGGGATGCCGAGTCGCTTGGGCTCCGCGCCCATCGCGAGGACGACCGCCCGCGCCCGGTGCTCGTCGTCGCCGACCCAGACGCTGTGGATGTCGCCGTCGCTGAGCTCGATGCGCGTGGCGTCGTCCGTGATGAAGCGGGTGCCGAACCGCGCCGCCTGCTCGCGGAACTTCTGCATGAGCTCGGGGCCCATGATCCCCTCGGGGAACCCCGGATAGTTCTCGACGTCCGTCGTGTTCTGGAGCTGCCCGCCCCACTGGAAGCCCTCGATGAGCAGGGGCCCGAGTTCGGCGCGCGCGGCGTAGACGGCCGCCGTGTAGCCGGCGGACGCCCCGCCCACGATGATCACGTTCTCGACTCGCTTCTCGTTCACGCTCTCTCCATCTCGTTGGCTACCCGGCTACCCGGCTTGGTGATCGCCTGAATCAATCATACTTTACTTTCTGAAGTAATGGCGCGGAGCGGCTCCCGCGCCCCGACCTCAACCGGCGCCCGGGCCCGCTCTTGCTCCCACCGGGCCACGGTCCGCCGGAGCTGGAAGAACGCCACGATCCCGGGGGGGATCGGGAGCCAGAATGCCGCGAGCCGGTAGGTCAGCACCGCCGCGAACACCTCGGTGCTCGGCAGGCCGAAGAGGACGAAGGTGCCGATCATCCCTGCGTCCACCGCGCCGACGCCGCCCGGCGCGAGCGGGAACAGGTTGGCGACCATGCCGACGAAGAAGCCCTGCACGACGACGCCGAAGGGCACGTGGATGTCGTAGGCGTGGAAAGACGCCCACAGGATCCCGATGTTGCAGGCCCAGAATCCGATCGCGCCCGTCAGCGCGAGCCCGCCGCGGGAGGGGTTGCGCGCGAAGTCGATCGCGGTCCGGGTGCCAGTCGCGAACGTGGCCGGAGCGCTCGCAAGGCGCCGCGCGAAGCGCTGGAAGCGGTATCCCTGCGCGAAGTGCGAAAGCCTGCGCTCCAGGTCGTGGGGGATCAGCGCGATCAGCAGGAACACCAGGATCACGGCGCCCGCGATCGCCGCCGGCACGATCGTCAATCCGACCGGGGACTCGCCACTCAGGATCCCGATCCGCAGCAGGATGCCGAACAGGACGAGCGCGAACATGTAGACGGCGTAGAGCAGCACGAGGAACGCGACCATCCGGCACGCGGTCTGGCGCCGGTCCATCCCCGCCTTGCGAAGGGCCCAATAGGTCAAGACGATCCCGCCGGCGCCGCCGGCCGAGAAGAGCCTGGTGGCGGCGAGGCCCGCCATGGTGATCTGGTAGGACTCGCGCCATTCAAGGTGAAGCACGCGCTCTCCGACGACGCCGCGAAAGAGCGCGACGTAGGAGCCGAACATCAGCACGTCGAAGCCAAGCGCGACGACGAGCCAGGCCGGGGCAGCGTCGCTGAGCTTGCCGAGGGAGTCCTGGATGCCGACCACCCTTGGCAAGAGGTAGTAGGTCGCCGCCAGGATGACGAGGACGACGAGAACGGTCTCGAGGATGCGCCTCGGCGAGGCGAAGAACGAAGGCTCGGTCTCCTCACGCTGCTCAGTCAGACCCCGATCGACCATATCCTGGTCGCTCCCCATCGCCCTAATACTGGCAGGCGGCCCAGCCGTTGGTGCCGCGCAGCCGCGGGCACGCGACCGCGATCCGGGGGAGAGTCAGCCGTTCGCGATCGCCTCCAGCCGCTGGGCGAACGAGCTCATGCGTTCGGTCAGCGGTCGTGCGAGCCGCTCGCCGTGCCGCACCGCGACCACCACCCCCGCCCCGGCCAAGAGATCGACCACGTAGTGCTCGCCGAGGTAGACGAGCGCCAGTGCCAGGGTGACGGCGTAGGTCCAGCCCGCGACACCGGGCAGCGTCCCCGTCTCCGAGAGCAGGATCGCCGCGAGCAGCGAGGTCGCGAAGTGAAGCGACGGCATCGCGGCCCACGGGTTACCCCCCAGCGACGAGTACAGGACGGGCCACGCGCGACCCCAGGTCCCCTCCCCCACCTCGACCATGACGCGCCGCATGCGGGGAGGCGCGGCCGCGGCCACGATCTCCTCGCTCTCACTCCCCTCCTGTTCCGCGATGTAGCCGTTTTCAGCCGCCCACCACGGTGGCGCGGTGGGAAGCGCGAGGTAGATCACGCACCCGAGGTCGAACGCCGCCGCCATCTGGCCCGCCGCCTGCGGAAACCGGTGCTCATCGCGCAGCAAGATCCAGACAAGGCCCGCATGCGGCTCGAAGAACCAGGCCCAGTGGACGACCGCGAGGATCCGGTCTAGCAGCGTCACGTGGCCGGGCCGCGAGATAGCGCGCTGGAGGCGGACGTTCGGAAGCTCGCCGCCCCCGAGGAGCCGATCGATGACGATCGGATATCGAACGCGCAGCCGCGCCCTCAGCCTCTCGGGGCTGTCATAGGGCAGTTCGTGGACGACCGCGAAAGCCCACATCTGGAGTGCGAACACCGCGGCGTCGCGAGCCTTCGTCCGCGGCCGCAGGGCCGCGAGCGCGAACGGCCCCGCCGCCGTCGCGGCGATCGAGACGGTGGGATGCAGTCGGAAGCGCCGCCGAACGAGCGGGACCGCGATCGTGGCGGCCAGTGAAGCGACCGACGCCGCCCGGACGAAGGGCCTGAACGGCGAGCTCCGCGAGCGGCGAGGGACTCTCATCGGGCGCGGCGAGTATAGGAGTCGTGCGCTGCGCCACTCCGGACGGCCCACCTTTAGGGTCCAGCCGAAAACCCCCCCGCACGCCTGGCGGCACCGGAGCGCGCCAGGCGGCCTCCTCGCCGGCTCGAAACCAGCCGCGCCCGCTCCCGGCGGGCGCCGGGGCTCGTTTCTTCACCCGCTCGCCCTCCGGGCTCGCTCGCGTACTTTTCAAGTACGCCACCTGCTGCGTCGGTGGCCTGGCGCGCTCCGGCACTCGCCAAGCCACACACGCGGGGTTTCCGGATGGACCCTTAGAATGCGCGCGCCTTGGCGACCCGGAAGAGTCTCGGCCGTCTCGCCCTCTCACTCTGCCTCGTGGTAGGCGTGCTGGCGGTGCTTGCCGGGCCGGCGGGCGCGAGCGTCTTCGGCCCGCGCGCTGCGCACTCGCCGAACGCGGACCACATCAGGACCGCCTACTGGGCGGCGATCATCGTAGGCGCCGTCCTGATCGTTGCCGTCCACGCTTTCCTGGTCGCGGCGGTGGTGCGCTTCCGGGCGCGCCGCGGGCGCTCCCCGCAGCGATTCACGGCCGGAGCGCGAGCGTTCTGGCGACCTGCCGCCCCGCTGGTCGCCGTCGCCGTCGGCCTGTTCGCTTTCGCGATCGTGATGATGACCAAGACCCGTGAGGTCGCGGAGCCCGGACCCCAAGCGCTGGCCGCCGACGGCGACTTCGTCGCCCAGGTCAACGGGCTGAGCATCCCGCCCAATTCCAAGCCGCTCAACATCAACGTCATCGGGCAGCGCTGGCTGTGGCGATTCGAGTACCCGGGCGGCCGGCCCGGCGACCGGATCTTCTCCTACGGCGAGCTGACGGTGCCGGTGGATACCCCGATCCTGCTCCACCTGACCTCGACCGACGTGACGCATCGATGGTTCGTCCCGGCGCTGGGCGGGCAGGTGGACGCCCTTCCGGGTCAGGAGGTCGGGACGTGGTTCGAGGCGGATGAGACCGGCACCTACCACGGCCAGTCCACATCGTTCTCGGGTACTTCCTACGCCACGATGCGCGCCTGGGTGCACGTCGTGACGCCACAGGCCTACCAGCAGTTCATCAAGCGCAAGCGCCAGCAGCTCGCGCGGGCTCAGGACTACGTGGCGAAGAAGCTTCAGGAGACCAGGCCGGTCGGGCCGATGCCATGACGGCACCGACCGCTTCGCGAACGGCTCGTCCGGAGCTCGTCACCGAGGAGGTGCCGCGCCGGCGGCAGGCCTGGATAGAGCGCGCGACGAGCTCCGACCACAAGTCCGTCGGCGTGCTCTACATCGGCGCGGCGCTCGCATTCGCACTCGCCGCGCTCACCGCGCTCGTCGTGATGCGAGTCCAGCTCATCGTCCCCGAGAACACAACTGTGGACCCTGAGATCTTCAACCGCGTCATGTCGAGCTTCGCCGTGACCGCGGTGGTGCTGTTCGCGATCCCCCTCGCCCTCGGGCTCTTCTCCTACATCTCACCGCTTCAGATCGGGGCGCGTGGCGTCGCCTTCCCGCGCCTGAACCTGCTGTCATTCTGGCTCTACGTCGCCGGCGGCTTCACGATTTACGGCAGCTTCCTGTGGCGCCCATCGGAGGCCGGGTTCGCGGCGCTCCCGCCGCTCTCCGAGCCCCTGTACTCGAACACCAACGGCGTCGATGCCTGGATCGTCGGGACGGCGCTCGCCATCCTCGGCTTCGTCTGCTTCGCCGTGAATCTGGTGGTGACGCTTCGAACCATGCGCGCGCCGGGAATGGCGTGGCGCCGGTTGCCGATCTTCACGTGGGCCGCCAACTTGGGCGGCTATCTGCTGCTGGTGTGTGGGCCTGCGATGCTCGCGGCCCTCGTCATGCTGTTCATCGACCGCCACTACGGCGGCGTTTTCTTCGACCCGGGCTACGGGGGCGCCCCCCTCCTCTACGAGCACCTCGCCTGGATCTTCTTCACGGGCGCGTTCGCGTTCATCGTGATCTTCGCCGCCGGCGTCATCTCCGACGTCCTCCCCCCGTTCGCCCGCAAGCCACTCTTCAGCCATCGCGGCGCGATGGCCTGCCTGCTCGCGATCGCGATCCTCGCCCCGCTGGCCTGGATGCGCAACATGTACTCGGCGCCGATCCCCACCGCGTTCCTCGTCTTCGCGATGCTGTTCGCGGTCGCTCTCACCGTTCCGATCGGCCTCTTGATCTTCAACTGGATCGCGACCGTGTGGGGAGGCATGCTGCGCACGCGCGCGGCGCCGCTATACGCGCTGGCGGCGATCAGCGCGATGACGATCGGGCTCACCGGAGACCTCGCCTGGTCGCTCATTCCCGTCGGCTGGCAGATTCAGAACACCACTGCGGCGCAGGGGGCGACGGCCGCGGCAATGGTCGGCGCCGCGGTCTTCGGCGGATTCACCGCGCTGCACTACTGGATGCCCAAGGTCACCGGCCGCCTGGTCGGCGACGGGCTGTCGAAGTTCGCGCTCGCGGCGATCCTCATCGGCCTCTACGCCTTCGCGCTGATGATGTTCTTCGCCGGCGTCAAGGGCCAGCCGGTCGAGATTTACAAGTTCTATTCGGGCGAGGGGCTCGACACGTTCAACCTCATCGCATCCATCGCCGCGTTCGTGATCGCGGGTGGCGTCCTGCTGGAGCTCGGCAACCTCGCCTACAGCTACCGGCGGGGCGTGGCCACAGGCCACGATCCGTGGGGGGCGGCGACGCTCGAGTGGTTCGCCACCTCGCCGCCCCCGACCCACAACTTCGACGTCGTGCCGGACGTCCGCAGCGCCGAGCCGCTCTACGACATCCGGCGGGCGACCCGCGACCGCACCGACAGCTGGCGCCCGCCGTCCCGCCAGCCGGTGGCACCGGAGCCAGAGCAAGCCCGGACGTTGAGCGCGTGAGAAACCGGCCCCGGCGCCCGCCCGGAGCGGGCGCGGCTGGTTTCGAGTGAGCCTGGACGGCGAGCGGGTGAGAAACCGGCCCCGGCGCCCGCCGGGAGCGGGCGCGGCTGGTTTCGAGTGAGCCTGGACGGCGAGCGGGTGAGAAACCAGCCCCGGCGCCCGCCGGGGGCGGGCGCGGGGGGTTTCGTTTGTGCCTGGTCGGCGAGCGGGTGAGTAACCAGCCCCCGCGCCCCCCCGGAGCCGGCGCGGCGGGGTGCCTAACGGCGCGCTC
>JBKPHA010000125.1:0-37252 GCA_046729615.1 Actinomycetota bacterium | reverse complement strand
GTGCCGGGTGTAGGTTCGCCTACGCGCGCAACTCCCTGCGCGGCCGGATAAGGGAGGACGGGATGCCAGCGAAACTTCGCCTCCACGCCGCACCCGCGACGGTCGTCTCGCTTGCGGTGATCCTGGCCCTGGTGGGCGTCGCGCTCGTCGCATTTAGCGGTGCGGCCGCTGGCCCGGGACAGCCGAAGTGCGGCGAGAGGATCACGACCGACACGACCCTTCACAAGGACCTCGTCAACTGCCCCAACAACGGCATCATCGTCGGCGCCGACAACGTCACCCTCGATCTGAACGGCCACCTGATCGACGGAGACGGGGAGACGCCGGCTGCCGGCTGCCACCCCCGAAAGGGGGAGTTCTGTGATGTCGGGGTGCTGAACCGAGGCCACGATGGGGTCACCGTGATGCACGGCTCCGTGCGCGAGTTCAACGTCGGGCCGTGGGGCTTGAGGATCAGCCACAACCGCCTCCTGGGTGTTTCCTCATCGAGCAACCATTGCTGCGGCCTCGGGTTTTTTCGCGGCACCCGAAGCCTGATCCGAACCAGCTCCGGAAGCGGCTCCGAGGACGCGAACGGGATGTTCCTGATCGCCTCGCACCACGTCCGGGTCCAGGATAACTCCTTCCGGGACAACGGCGACCAGGGAATCTTCGTCAGTGAATCCACCCACAACCTGATCGAGGGGAACCTGCTCTTCCGCAACAAGTTCGGAGTCTTCATGGAGAAGGCCAACCGCAATCAGGTGAGGAGCAACCGCAGCGTTCGGGACCGCGTGGTCGGCATCTACATAGCCGGTGGCAACCGAAACGTGATCGCCCGAAATCGCGTCTCCCACAGTCGGGGGGTGGGGGGCGCACACGGCTTCGGCATCGAGATCGACGGCGGCGACCACAACGTGTTTGCGCGCAACTCGGTCCGTGGCACCGAGGAGAACGCGATCATCTTGGGCTGTCCGCGATGCCCTGTGCTGGTGGGCAACGTGGTGCGTGGCAACCACCTACGCGGAGCCGGCGAGGACGGGGTACACATCGACGACAAAGCCAGGCACACGCTGCTTAAGCGCAACCACGCCTTCGGTGCGAAGGATGACGGCCTCGACGCCAATAGCTCGACGACGAAGCTGACCCGCAACGAGGCGAGGCGAAACGGCGACCTCGGCATCGCGGCCGTTCCCGGCGTCATCGACGGCGGCGGCAACAGGGCGAGCGGCAACGGCGACCCGCGCCAGTGCACGAACATCGTGTGTAACTGATCAGCCACGCCCTGCTGCGGCTGCCGGTGCGACGTTCTCCTACGACATCGCCCGCGCAGTATCTCGCGCGTTGGAGGCGCGTCAACCTCGGGACGAAGCCAGAGGACATGCGACCAAAAAGAATGCCGGGCGCGACGCCGGGCCCGAAGAGGCGCCCACAACAGGTGAACGGGCGATCCGGCCTCCGAGCTTATCCGAGCGTGACCGAAACGCCTTCACTCCAATACTCCCGTCGGGGAACCGCCCGCTACTGGCCGCTGCCCGCTGCGGGAGAGGCGCAAACCTGCCCACTTCTTTGGGCAGATGCTTGATGACCACCGGATCGTCGGCTACGACTAACCCGTGCAGTTCAAGGTCAGCCGGGCGGAGCCCAAGGAGTTGCTGAAGACCGGCGCCGTCGCGCAGGGTCGAGAGGGCGGGGGTGCTCTACGGCGACAGAATCCTGCGCAAGGAGCCAAGGGCCGCCCCAACCAGTAGGGCCACAGCCACCATCAGCATCCGCTTCGAAAGAGGCGTGTCTTCTCTCATCACGGGCATGTCACCATCGCTTTCCTAGGCGGGGGCCTTGTCTTCGCACTCTTTCCGGCTATCGCGGCACGAAGGGGCTTTGTCGGTCGTGTCGAAACCGACAGCGACTCCCCCGAGAAAGGCGACCACGAGACCAATGCCGGTAGGGGCTGTCAGAGCGCCGATGGCCCCCAATACCAGTCCCACAACTCCGGTCACGCTCGATCTTCCGATGCACTTGTTGTACTTACTCGCGCAGTCCGCCATGTGCTTGTCACGTGCTTCAGTCATCGAAGTCCCTCGCGCACATTCGACGATCCCTCATTGGCGCGCAATGTCAAGTGTCCGCGTCGGAGCCACCGCGACGGCGTGATGAAGCTGGCAGTCGGCCGGAGCCGCGAGGTCCGGCAACGGGCGGTTTTCGGTCTTCCTTCCGCCCTTCCAACCCGGCTGCGAATGAGCCCTCGCCCGTCCGTCGTGTCTCGATCCGCGGCGGGCGGGCTTGAGGGCGTAGATGCCTAATCCACCTCCCGGGGGGGCGAAGAGCCCAATGGGCAGCATCCCGGTAGTCGGGGTCTTGAAATCGCGTCGTGGTCACGGGATGATTGCTCGCGACAGTGGCACTCGAAATAGGGAGGCCCTTTGTATGACGCTGCGTCTCTGGCTTGCGCTCACTGCCTGCATCGTTGGCGCGAGCCTCATTCCCGCTACTGCCGCCGCTGACCGGCCGACGAGGGAGGAGTTCTCGCCGGTCGGTGACCAGTTCGTCTGCGGCGAGACGATCGTCACGGTCTCAAGCGGCGTTGTCGTGGAGCGCATGCACGTGCATGAACTTCGTTCCGGGCTGTTTCGCGTGATCTTCGTTGACATCCCGCACGGTGTGAGAGCGACGGATGAGGAGGACACCGTCTACCGCTTGGTCGGCTCGTCTAGCGGGAACTTCACGACTCCAGATCCGGAGTCTGACGAGGAAGTTGAGGTCGGCTTCTTCCGCTTCAAGCTCAACATCATCGGACCCGGTGGTCTGTTCGGCACGGTGGACCTTCGCTTTCAGTTCAAGCGGAACGGCGAGATGGTCGAACGTGATACGGGCACCTGCGAGTTCGCCGAGGACTAGTAGGAAGGAGCCGTAGCGCAGAAGTAGCCGATTACGACGAGGCGGTGATCGGTACCGATCCGTTGCCACCGTTCCACCCGTATGCACCTGCACGGTGAGCGCGGCCTCAGCCGTTAGGCTGCCGCGCGTGGCAGCGCATCCTGCTTTCGCAGCTAGACGGCCCCCTCAAGAACGTGGCGAACCTGACGGTCGAGGATCAGGGCGAGTGCGAGGGGTGGCCGTGCACGGTGAGGTGGCGAGACGAGGAGGGCGTCGAGCACGAATATCGCTTCGAGAGCGTGTCGATCTCACGCGGTCAGAACACCCCGGTCTACAAGTTCGTGGTGCCCGACGACGGCTAGCACGAACTGCGAAGTCGCAAAGTCGGCGTTGATTCGTTCGTAAGGGCTTGTGTACGGTCGCACTGCGATGCGCCTTGTGACCGACCGGGACCACGCTGAGCCTCAAGCCCCGGAGGACGTACTTAGAGAGGCACTCGTCGCGCTCCGACGCGCGAACGCCTGCGAGGGGGTGCCCCGCCACATGCGCAGTCGATCGACCTGGATGTGCGGACGCTTCGCGTCACCCGACAGTGGGACGAGAAGGCGAAGGTGTTCCAGGCGGCGAAGTCGAAGGCGGGCCAGGACCGCACGGTGCCGATCGTCGACCGGCTGGCGACCCTGCTCGCCGATCACGCCGTGCTCATGGACCACCGCATCGAGGGACTGCTATTCCCCGGAGCGTGGGATGCGACCCGGCCGATATCCGGCGGCGGGCTTCGCAACCGCGCGGCCGATGCCTGGAAGGAAGCAGGGATGCGACCGCTCGGGTTCCACGAAGGGCGCCATACCTTCGCCTCGTTGATGATCGCCGCGGGCGTGAATGCGAAGGCGCTCTCGACCTACATGGGCCACGCCAACATCAAGATCACGCTCGACCGATACAGCCATCTGATGCCCGGCAACGAGGCCGAGGCACGGGCGCTGCTCGACGCCTACCTGGAGCGCGAGGGAGGTTGACCCGTAGCCATGGTCGTAGCCACGGATCGGAAAAGGTGTCGATTTGCAGGCCATCCTCAGAGCGTGGGGAGGTTGGCCACACCGCCGCACCCTAGCGACAGGCACGGGATTCAGGCACAGATGCCGCCCTCGCCGAAGAGCCCGCGGCGAAGCGCCCGGCGTGGTCGAGCAGCCGTCGGTCAAGGCGCCGGTTAACTGAGGTGAAGGGCGTTCAGGTCACCGGCAGCTCGCGCCCCGATCCGGTCAAATCGATCAGCTGGCGAACCGCCGGTGATCCGCAGTCGATGCGCAGGCGATTCCCATCCTCGCGCGAGCGCCCCGCCGCCCAAAGCAGCACCCGCAGACCCACCGGATCGATCAAGCTCACCGCGGTGAGGTCGAGGACGATCGACGGCGCGGCGCTCTCGAGGACGTGTAGTAGGGAGTGTTCAAGCCCAGGAGCGCTGGCGATGTCCAGGTCGCCGACTGCCCGAAGCACAATCGAGTTTCGATCTTGCTCGAACCGAACCGTAAGCGGGCCGTGCTTTCGGACCGAAATCGAATTGGCCAATCCGAGCCGTCCTCCTCATCCTCCCCCGGGCGGCCACCAGGGTATGGGTTAGCGGCGGAACGGTTTGGCCAATCTTTCAGCCATACTTCAGACGATTGGTACCCAAGGGGCGCGGGCGCCCGAAATGGGCTGTCGATGAGGTTGCCACTCCCGCAGCCCGCGGCTTCGAAAGCCTCGGCTCGCTCTTGGAACATCCGAAGGCGTGTGATCCGCCCGTTCTCGACAGTGTTTGCGAAGGTGTTCCTCGCGACCACTTCGATCGAGAGCAACCTCCGGTGCAGTACGCCCTAAAGCCAGCCGCGCCGGCGGAACAGCGCGAGCAGGCCGACGAGCATCACCGCCATCACCCCAAGGACGATCCAGAAGGCGCCGATCGCGCCCTGACCCGGGACGCGGACGTTCATGCCCATGATGCTCGCCACGAGCGTGAGCGGGAGCAGGATGACGCTGATGACCGTCAGCACGCGAAGGATGTCGTTGACGCGGTGGGAGATCACGGACTCGTTCGTTTCCTCGAGGCCCTCGACGACCTCCTTGTCGTTCTCCAGCATGTCCCAGATCCGCTCGTGGGCGTCGACGATGTCGTCGAAGTAGATCTCCAGGTCCTCGCCCTCCCGCGCGGCCAGGAAGCGCTGCTTGGTGCGCTCGAGATCGCGCAGCACCGGCCGCTGCGGGCGGATGATCTTACGGAAGTTGATGATCTCCTGCTTGACGTTGAAGATGTCGCGCACGACCTCCTCGGAGCGGCCGGAGAAGATCTCCTCCTCCAGCACGTCGAGCTTGTTCCCGATCTTGCGCAGCATCGGGAAGCAATAGTCGAAGCTGTCGTCGATGACGCGGTACAGGAGGAAGCCGGAGCCCTTGGAGAAGAGCTGGTCGCGGAACTCCTCCTTGGAGCGGCAGCGTTCGAACAAGTAGGCGACGGGCTGGAGCGGCTGGTTGGGGATCGTGACCAGATAGTCAGGCCCGACGAAGATGTCGAGCTCGCCCGCGTTCAGTCGGCCCACCGTGCGATCGAACACCGGGAAGTGGAGGACGATGAAGAGGTACTCTGGATACTCATCGATCTTCGGCCGCTGGTTACGCGACAGCACGTCTTCCAGATCCAGCGCGTGGAAGCCGAAGTGCTCCTCCAGCCAGGCGGCTTCCAGCGGCGAGGGACGCTCGAGGTTGACCCAGCGGAGGCCTTCCGCAGTGATGGTCTCGACGTTCGGCTTGCGCTCGGCGGGCTCAGGCGCCGGCGCGACGAGCTGACCGGCGCGGCCCGCCCTGCGCAGCCTCGGCTTCGGGAGGTTCGGCATCGGTCACCATCTCGCTCGGTCGCTCATCCATTGTCCCCTCAGTAGCCAAGGGTACCCGCCAAGCCGGGCGCCGCCTGCACACGAGCACGCAGCAGGCAGCATGCAGACCTTGGACCCGGGATTCTGCATGCTGCCTGCTTCGTGCTGGCTGCTGTATATTCGCGGCCACATAGCTGCCACATCCAGAGGGGTGGAGGGACTGGCCCGATGAAACCCCGGCAACCCCCCCGCGAGGGGAAGGTGCCAATTCCAGCAGGCAATGCCTGGGAGATGTGAGCGGAGTCCCGATCAGGACCTCTGCTCCCTAGCCCGGTAGCAGAGGTTTTCTCGTAGGTGACTCCGACAACACGAAAGCGAGGCTAGAGCGGATGGCTCCGGAGGCGTTGGTCTGTAGGGAGTGCGATTCGAGCTACCCGCTCGAGGCGCGCTACGTGTGCGAGCGCTGTTTTGGGCCACTGGACATCAAGTACGACGTCAGCGGCATTGATCCCGCCGAGGCGCGGCGCAAGATCCAGGCGGGGTCGCGCGGCATCTGGCGCTACGCCGATTTCCTCCCGTTCGCCGAGCGCCCCCGCGATCCGCTCGAGCCCGGCCTCACGCCGCTCATCCGCGCCGAGCGGCTCGCCGAGCGGCTGGGGCTACGCGAGCTGTGGGTGAAGAACGACGCTGCCAACCCCACCCATTCCTTCAAGGACCGGGTGGTGGCCGTGGCCCTGGCGAAGGCTCGCGAGCTGGGATTCGGTACGGTCGCCTGTGCCTCCACCGGCAACCTGGCGAACGCGGTCGCCGCGCACGCCACGGCCGCCGGGCTCGACTCCTACGTCTTCGTGCCCGCGGACCTCGAGGAGCAGAAGCTGCTCGCGACTGCCGTCTACGGGACGCGGCTCGTCGGGGTGAAGGGCAACTACGACGACGTCAACAGGCTCTGCGCCCAGCTTTGCGAGGCCCGGCCCTGGGCATTCGTCAACGTCAACCTGCGTCCGTACTACTCGCAGGGGTCGAAAACGCTTGCCTTCGAGACGGTTGAGCAGCTCGGCTGGTCGCTCCCGGACCGGATCGTCGGGCCGATCGCGTCCGGATCGCTGTTCACGAAGCTCGGCCGGGGATTCTCAGAGTGGGTCGAGCTCGGACTGGTGGAGGGCGAGCTACCGACCTTCAACGGCGCCCAAGCCGCCGGTTGCAGCCCGGTCGCGACGGCGTTTGCCGAGGGTCGCGACTTCTGCGTGCCGCAACGCCCCGACACGATCGCCAAGAGCCTTGCGATCGGGGATCCTGCCGATGGGCCGTATGCGCTGGACCTGGCGCGCGATAGCGGCGGGGCGATCGACGCCGTGAGCGACGATGAGATCCGCGACGGAATCCGCCTCCTGGCGGAGACAACCGGCGTCTTCACCGAGACCGCCGGCGGCGTGACGATCGCGACGCTGGCGAAGCTGGCTCGCGGCGGCGACATCGATCCAGACGAGCGAGTTGTCGCCTACATCACGGGCGAGGGGCTGAAGACGCTCGACGCGACGCGCGACCGGTTCCGGATGTACGAGATCGAGCCGACCATCGAGGCCTTCGAGGCCGAGCTGGAGCGAGCAGGGACTGCGAGCGGTGCGAGAGGACAGAACTCGCCCGGCGATGGACGGACGAGCGAGCCTGGGCTCGAGCCGGTCGCCGCGGCGAGCTAAGGTTCCCGCCCCATGTCGGTCACGGTGAAGATCCCGGCGCAACTCCGAGCCGTCACGGACGGCGAGGGCGAGATCGCGGTCGAGGGCTCGACGGTCGGCGAGGCGCTCGATGCCGTCTTCGAGGAGCACGACGATCTGCGCGAGCGGATCACCGAGGACGGCGGGCTGCGCCGCTTCGTGAACGTCTACGTCTCGGGAGAGGACATCCGCTTCCGCGACGGGCTGGACACCGAGCTCGAGGACGGCGACGAGGTGACGATCCTCCCGGCGGTCGCGGGCGGCTGAGCAACAGCACCCACGAGACCCGGCAGCCGCGCCGACAGACTCGCCGGCCGGCGCCATCGCGACCACGAGCCCAGCCGATTCCCTAGGCTGCCGCAGTGTGGATGACGGCCCAGTGGCGATCCTCTGCGGCGGGCGCGGGACCAGGCTCCAGGAGCGAATCCACGCGATTCCCAAAGCGCTGGTGGAGGTCGGCGGCATGCCGATCCTCTGGCACGTCGTGCGGATCTACGCCGCGCAGGGGTTCGGCCGCTTCCTCCTCCTGACCGGCTACCTCGGGGAGGCGATCGAGGAGTTCGCCTCGACGGCCGCGTGGCCCGAGCCGGTCGAGATCGAATGCATCGACACCGGAGTCGATACGCCCACCGGCGGAAGGATCTTCCTTGCCGCGGATCGCCTCGACGGGGGACCGTTCTCCGTGACCTACGCGGACGGGGTTGCCGACATCGATCTCGCAGCGCTCGGCGCGTTCCATCGCTCCCATGGCGGCCTCGCCACGATGACGGTCGTCCGTCCACGCGCCCAGTTCGGCGTTACGCAGCTCGACGAGGATGATCGCGTCCTGGCCTTCGAGGAAAAGCCCCGACTTGAGCAGTGGGTGAACGGTGGCTTCTTCATCTTCGAGCCGGGCTCGTTGGAGTACCTGCGGTCGGACAGCGTGCTGGAGAACGCGCCGCTTCGCCGGCTGGCCGCCGAGCGCGAGCTCCACGCCTTCCGCCACACCGGCTTCTGGGACTGCATGGACACCTACAAGGACGCGGTGACGCTCAACGATCTGTGGTCGGCGGGGAACCCTCCGTGGGCGGTCTGGGTGCGGCGACCTGCGGCGGACGCGGGTGCCCGCTAGGGCGCTGGTCACCGGCGGCCGCGGCTTCGTGGGCGCCTGGATCTGCAAGCACCTGCTCGATCGCGGTGCCCGGGTTGTCTCTCTGGACCGCGGGAGGCATGACGGGCGCCGGTCGACGCTCGAGTTGCTCGGGATCGCGGGCGGGGTCACGGAGGTCGAGGTCGACGTACTCGATGCAGAGCCCGTTCGGAGGGCGCTCGCCGAGCACCAGGTCGACACGGTCTTTCACCTGGCCGCGCAGACGCTCGTCGGCCCGGCCGCAGAGTCGCCGGTCGCCACCTTCGAGACGAACGTCCGCGGGACTTGGATCGTGCTGGAGGCGTGCCGGCAGGCGGGCACGGAGCGCGTGGTCGTGGCTTCGTCGGACAAGGCTTACGGCGCGCACGACGAGCTGCCCTACCGCGAGCACTTCGCGCTTCGCCCGACCGCGCCGTACGAAGCGAGCAAGGCCGCGGCCGACCTGCTAGCTCGCTCCTACTGGCCGTCCTACGGAGTGCCGGTGGCGGTGACGCGGTTCGCGAACATCTACGGGGGAGGGGACACCAACTTCAGCCGCCTGATCCCGGAGGCGGTGAGCGCGGCGGTGGACGGCCGCCCACCGGTTCTGCGCTCCGACGGCACGCCGCAGCGCGACTTCCTCTACGCAGAGGACGCCGCCGCCGCGTATCTCGCGATCGCCGACGGCCTCGATCGCGACGACGTCCGCGGCGAGGCGTTCAACTCCGGCGCCGGACGACCCTACGCCGTCGAGGAGGTCGTCGCGACGATCGCGCGCCTCGCCGGGACAGACGTCGAACCGCTGATCCTCGGGACGGGAAATCCGGAGGGAGAGATCGACCGCCAGTACGCGGACCCGACGAAGATCCGCGAGGTACTCGGGTGGGAGCCGAGCGTCCACCTCACCGACGGCCTTCGCCGCACGATCGAGTGGTACCGCGAACACCCGGAGGCGCGGCCTTCGGCGCCGGTCGCCGAGCTTCCGGCCGGCGCCGTTAATTAATTCCTAAAACCTTCCTCGCATGGCCCGAATTGGCGTCCTCGCGTCGAATAATGGATGCGGTCCACCAAGGAGGAATCGCATGTCCCCAGTCGTCCTGGGCTTCGGCGCTCTCGACGCGATGATCGCGGCGCAGGCCGGTTACGCGATCCGCGACCTCACCCGCAAGCGGCGGCGAAAGAAGTAGCGCAATCGCACGCCGGGACTCGCCCCCCGGCGCCTCGATTGATCGTTCGAAGGGGCGATGGCGAACCCGCGGCTCCACCGGCGAGCTCACGAGGGCTGACGACGCGCCCGGCAGGATTCGAACCTGCGGCCTACTGCTCCGGAGGCAGTCGCTCTATCCCCTGAGCTACGGGCGCTCGGCGACTCAGTCTAGTCCCGGTGAGGAGCGTCGCCCAATCCCGAGCGGGGCCCGCGGATACCGTTTCGGGCATGGACCTCTCGGTCGTCTTCCTCGGCACCGGCGGCTCCGTGCCCACCGCGCGCCGGGCGACCGCGTGCCTGCTCGCGCGTATCGGCGGCGAGCGGATGCTGTTCGACTGCGGCGAGGGAGCGCAGCGGCAGATGCACCGATCGACCGGGCTCGTGCAGCTCGACGAGATCTTCATCACGCACTACCACGCGGACCATTACCTCGGCCTGCCGGGGCTGCTGAAAACGTACGACCTCCAGGATCGCCGCCGTCCACTTCGGATCGTCGGGCCACACGGCCTCCACAGCCTGTTTGCCGTGCTCGCCCGCATCTTCGGCAAGCTGAGTTACGACGTCGAGCTGGTCGAGCTCGCCGAGGGCGATGCGGTCCGGCACGAAGGCTATGAGATCCGATCGTTCCCAGTGGAGCACCGGATGCGCGCGCTCGGCTACGCCCTCGTCGAGGACGAGCGGCCCGGCCGGTTCGACCCGGAGACTGCGACGCGCCTGGGCGTCCAGCCAGGCCCGGACTTCAGCCGCCTGCAGGCCGGCGAGGAGGTCCAGGGCTCGGACGGCATCGTCAGGCCCGACCAGGTGATGGGCCCGCCGCGGCGGGGGCGGAAGGTCGTCGTGAGCGGCGACACCGGCCCCTGCGAGATGACGCGGGTCGCGGCGCACGAGGCCGAGCTTCTGGTCCACGACGCGAGCTTCGCCGACGAGGAGATAGAGCGCGCGGCCGAGACCGGCCATTCCACCGCGCGCCAGGCGGCCGAGATCGCTGCTGCCGCACAGGTGAAACTCCTGGCGCTCGTCCACGTCTCGTCGCGATACGACGTGCGCGAGGTTTTGGCGGAGGCCCGGGAAGTGTTCCGGACCGCCGAGGCGCCGCGTGATTTCGATGTCGTCGAGATTCCGTTTCCGGAGCGCGGCGAGCCGACGCTGATCGAAAACGGCGCCCGCGCGCGCACGCCCCAGCCGGATCCCGCTCAGGCCTAACCGAGCGGCGCCGCCAGGTCCGCGACGGCATCGGCGACGGCGATCGCCTGATCCTCCTGGAGAAAGTGCTTGGCGGGTAGCAGAATCGGATCCGAGACCTCGAGCGCCTCACGCACGAGGCGCAGCTGGTCGAGGCCGAGGCCTGGGTCCAGCTCCCCCCAGACGATCCGCGCCGGGTAGGGCCGCTGCGCCAGGCCCTCCCACAAAAAGCGCTGCTTCCCATCGGTGAGCTCGAAGCCGCGCATGATCCGAAGAAACGCGCGCCCCCCGTCGAGGCGCTTCAGCAGGTAGTAGTAGGCGTAAAGCTCCCGCCGCGGTGTGGCTGCTCGGTTAGCAACCGCCTGCAGATAGAGCAGCTGGGACATCGCGAACGGCCGCAGGGACGCGAGCCAGAACTCACCGACTCCGCGGATTGCGAACGGCTGCATGGTCCACGGGCGGCGGAACCCGGCCACGGCCAGCATCGTGTTGAGCGCCGTCAGCGAGAGCACGCGGTCCGGGTTATGCACCGCCCACTCGCACCCGATCGGACCGCCGATGTCGTGAACGACGAGGTGGCAGCGCTCCATCCCCAGCGCATCGATGGCCTGGCCCATCCATCGCGCGAGCCCCGACGACGAGTAGTCGAATCGCCCGGGGCGATCCGCGAGGCCAAGCCCGGGGAAGTCGAAGGCGATCGCGCGCAACCCCTGCTGCGCCAGGACCGGGATCATCTTCCGGTACAGGAACGAGCTCGACGGAAGGCCGTGAACGAGCACCACCGCCTCGCCGGTGCCGACCGAGGGCGGCTGGTCGCGGACGAAGCTCGTCACGCCGCCGGCCTCGAAGCGCCTGCCCGCCGCCTGGTGGATCGCGATCGCCTCGCGTGTCGCCTCTGGTACCCGCATGCGGAGGCGCCTTTGTAACGCATTGGTTGGAGGGTGGGATCAGGTGCGGTTGGTACGCTCACGTGCGTCGGTTCCTTTAACCCGGTCCAGAGAGGCCAGGAAGGGGCGAGTTGCAAAGCGATACCGAGAAGGTCGTCCTCGACCGCGACGATCTGCGCCGGACTCTCGTGCGGATCGCGCACGAGATCATCGAGAAACAGGGAGCCATGGAGGGCGACCGGTGGCGAAGCCGAGCGCCAGCTGGCGACCGGAGCGAGCCAGCCGCGCGAGGCCGTCCCGGCTCCCAGCAGGTCGCCCTCGTCGGCATCCACTCGCGCGGGGCGATCCTCGGCCGCCGGCTCCACGCGCTGGTCGGCGAGCTCACCGGCGCGGAGGTGCCGTTCGGCGACCTCGACATCTCCTTCTACCGCGACGATGTTGGCGGCCGCGAGCCCGATGCCCAACCGGTCGTCCACTCCTCGCACCTGGACTTCGACATCGACGACCTCACCGTCGTGCTCGTCGACGACGTGCTCTTCACCGGGCGGACGGTCCGGGCGGCGATCGATGCGCTCTTCGACTACGGCCGCCCGGAGCGAGTGCAGCTCGCGGTCTTGGTGGATCGCGGTCACCGCGAGCTGCCGATCCGTCCCGACTACGTCGGCAAGAACCTCCCGACATCGCGCAGTGAGCGCGTCTACGTCCGCCTCGAGGAGACGGACGGCGTCGACGAGGTCATGATCGCTGACCGGGTGGGAGCGGCGCGATGAAGCATCTGCTGGCGATCGGCGACCTGGAGCGCGCCGACATCGAGCGCATCATGGAGCGCGCGGAGGGGTTCGCGGAGGTCGGCCGGCGCGACATCAAGAAGGTGCCGACCTTGCGCGGGCGCACCGTCGTGAACCTCTTCTACGAGTCGAGCACGCGCACGAGCTCGTCCTTCGAGCTGGCCGCCAAGCGCCTCTCGGCCGACGTTGTCTCGGTGAAGTCGGTTGGGTCGTCCGTCGACAAGGGCGAGTCGCTCAAGGACACGATCGCCACGCTGGGCGCCTACGCCCCCGAGGCGATCGTGATCCGCTCTCCGCACGCGGGAGCGGCCGAGCTGGTCGCCCACTGGAGCGACGCGGCAGTGGTCAACGCCGGCGACGGCAAGCACGAGCACCCCAGCCAGGCGCTGCTCGACGTCTACACGCTGCGCCGCCGGTTTGGATCGCTCGAGGGCAAGCGGATCTGGATCGTCGGCGACGTCCTGCACAGCAGAGTGGCCCGCTCGAACATCCTCGCCTTTCGGATGATGGGCGGTGACGTGACGGTGTGCGGGCCGCCCACCTTGATCCCCCGCAGGATCGAGCAGGCGCTTGGGTGCGCCGTCTCGTATGAGCTCGACGGCCTCGAGGCGGCCGATGTCGTCTACGCGCTTCGCATGCAGCGGGAGCGCATGCGCGAATCCTTCGTGCCGTCGATTCGCGAGTACGCCGCCAGATACCAAATCGACTCGCGGCGCCTGAGCCCCAGGCAGTTCCTGATGCATCCCGGGCCGGTCAACCGCGGGATCGAGCTCTCCGGCGAGGTGATCGACGGTCCGAACTCGCTGATCACGGAGCAGGTGGAGAGCGGGCTCGTCGTGCGCATGGCGATCCTCTATGAGCTCTTGACCGGCGGCCGCCCGCGTCCGGGCGACCAGAGCGGGGACCCAGGGGAGGTGGCCGGCCCTACGCCGATCAAGGAGCCAGCCTAAGCGGTGACCCCTCCCACGACAGCACGACCCAGCCGCCTGCAAACCGGCGCCAGGCGGCGCGGCGCCTTTGGCGCCGACGGCATCCGTGCCTGCTCGCTCGCGTGCCATTCAGGCACGCCACGCTCGCTGCTTCCTTGCCTGGGTTGGGACGCGGGCTATCGCCCGCGCCACCGCTCGCCCTCCATGGCTCGCTGGCCGGCTGAGTCGCACTGCCGCGGAAGGAGGCACCCCTGAACGCGAGACGCATCTCCTCGCTCGACTGGCGCGGTGCAGGCGGCGGCGATCTGATCATCCGCGGCGCGTTCGTGCTCGATCCCCGTGCCGGCATCGAGGGCCATTACGACGTCGTCGTCGCCAGCGGGCAGATCGCCGAGCTCGCGCCTTCCGGGAGCGCCGGTCACCGCGGCGAGGTGATCGACGCCGAGGGAAAGCAGGTCTTCCCAGCCTTCTTCGACCCGCACGTCCACCTGCGGGTCCCCGGCGACGAGGACGAGGAGGACATCGAGACCGGAACGCGCGCCGCCGCCGCGGGCGGCTACTGCGGCGTGCTCGCGATGGCGAACACGAACCCGCCGGTCGACTCGGCTGCGGACGTCCTGGCGCTTCGCGAGCGCGCGTCGGAGGAGGCGTCCATCCCCGCGGGGTTCCTGGCGACCGTCAGCCGCGGTCTGGAGGGAACCGAGCTGACCGAGATGGCGGAGCTCCGCCACGCAGGAGCGGTCGGATTCTCGGACGATGGCCTGCCGATCGCCAACGCGCGCCTCATGCGCAGAGCCCTCCAGTACCAGCACCTGGTTGGCGCGAACATCGCGGTCCACGAGGAGGACCACGACCTCTCGCGACCCGCCGGCGCTCACTCCCCCCACCTTGGGGGCGTCATGCACGAGGGCCTGGTCTCCGCGGCGCTTGGCCTCGCCGGAATTCCGTCGGTGGCCGAGTCGACGATGATCGCCCGCGACGCCGCCCTGGCCGCCTACGAGGATGCCCGCATCCACGTCCAGCACCTATCCGCGCGGGAGTCGGTCGAGGCCGTCGCGGCGGCCAAGGACGCGAGCGTGCGGATCACCTGCGAGGCGACGCCGCACCACCTGGTCCTGACCGAGGATGAGGTTCGAAGCCTCGACTCGCGGTTCAAGATGAACCCGCCCCTACGCTCCGAGGACGACCGCCAGGCGCTGATCGAGGCCCTTCGCTCGGGCGTCATCGACTGCGTGGCGACGGATCACGCGCCGCATGCCGCCGAGGAGAAGGAGGTCCCGTTCGAGGAAGCAGCGATGGGGGTGACCGGACTCGAGTCCGCCTTCGCGGTACTGCATTCCGCGCTTGTGCTGCCGGGCGTCCTGGACCTCGGCATCCTGGTCGAGCGCATGAGCGCCGGCGCCGCGGCGTTTGACCTCGAACTTCCCAGCCTCGCGCCGGGGGCTGAGGCGAACGTGGTGCTGTTCGACCCGGACGCGAAGTGGGCGGCGGGCGCGGACGGATGGGAGAGCAAATCCGGCAACTCCTGCTTCGCCGGCCGCCGGCTGCGTGGCCGGGTTCTCGCCACCGTGGTCGCGGGTCAGGTGGTCTACAGGCAGCGGAGCTTTGCGATGGGGGTGGCCTGATGAGTAGGGAGCAGGGAGCACGTAGAGGCGTCCGGATCGCTGGCTCTCTACCTGGTACGTGCTACCTGCCAGCAGGGGCTCATCCATGATGAAGCTCGACCCGAAGCGCGCCTGCCTGGTCGTGATCGATATTCAGGAGGCTTTCCGCAAGGCGGTGCCGACCTTTGACGAGGTGGTGCGAGGAACGGCTGCGCTGATCCGGGGCGCACGAGCGGTCCGCGTCCCGATCATCGTCACGGAGCAGTATCCGAAGGGCCTCGGCCACACGGTGGCGGAGGTGGCGGAGCAGCTTCCGGAGGGACTCGAGCCGATCAAGAAGGTCTGTTTCTCGGCGCCGGAGGCCGAGGGCTTCGACCTCCGCGGCCGCGACCAGGCGCTCGTGTGCGGCATCGAGGCGCACGTCTGCGTCAACCAGACCGCGCTCGATCTCCTGGACAAGGGGGTCGAGGTGCACGTCGCGCTCGACGCGGTCGGCTCACGGTTCGCCGAGAGCAAGGACGTCGGGATCGAGAAGGCCAGGCGCGCCGGAGCGGTCATCACGAGCGTCGAGACCGCGCTCTTTGAGCTAGTCGGCCGCGCCGGGACCGACGAGTTCAAGGAGATCCAGCGAGTAGTCCTCGAGTACGCGCCCAATCCGCTATGAGCAGGCAGCAGGCAGCAGGCAGCACGCAGAGCGGCCCCGCCGGCTACGTCCTGCTCGAGGACGGCACGCGCTTTGACGGGACGCTGCGGGGTGCCATCGAGGCGGCGCAAGGCACGACGGGCGAGGTGATCTTCAACACCTCGATGACCGGCTATCAGGAGGCGGTCACGGATCCCTCCTACGCGGGCCAGATCATCACCTTCACCTACCCGCTGATCGGTAACTACGGCGTCGCTCGGATGGCCACGGAGTCCGACCGGATCCACGCCCGCGCCGTCATCATGCGCGAGGCGAAGAACGCCGAGCACGCCGCCGAGGCCGAGGGCGGCTGGATCGACTGGCTGCGGGACTGCGGCGTGCTGGCCATCGACGGCGTCGACACCCGCGCGCTCGTCCGCCACATCCGCGACCGCGGCGCCATGCGCGGAGGGATCTTCGTGGCCGAGCTCCCCGAGGCCGAAGCTCGCGAGCGCGTCGCTGCCGAGCCGCCGATGAGCGGCGCCGACCTCGCGCGGACGGTGACGCCTTCCGAGCCCGTAGAGATCGATGGGGACGGCCCGCACGTGGTCGGCATCGACACCGGGATCAAGCTCAGCATCATCCGGCAGCTTCGCGAGCGCGGGTGCCGGTTGACGCTGCTGCCGTGCACTGGGGCGTCCGAGGCCATCCTCGTCCGCGACCCTGACCTCGTGTTCCTCGCCAACGGCCCCGGTGATCCGGCGGCCCTGGACTACATCGTGGAGACCGTCCGGCAGGTGGTCGGGAGGCGCCCGGTGGTAGGAATCTGCCTGGGGCACCAGCTCCTTTGCCGCGCGGTCGGCCTGGAGACCTTCAAGCTGCCGTTCGGCCACCGCGGCGCGAACCACCCCGTAAAGGACCTCGGAACGGGGCGGATCGAGATCACGTCTCAGAATCACGGGTTCGCCGTCCAGGGACCCGCAGGGGAGCCGCGTATCGAAGCCGACGAACCGGTGCGCTGGGAGACGGAGTTCGGCACGGCCGAGCTCTCGCACCTGAACCTGTACGACCGGACGGTGGAGGGCCTGGTGCTGCGCGACGTCCCGGGCGCCGCAGTCCAGTACCACCCCGAGGCCGGCCCGGGCCCGCACGACGCGCGCCATCTCTTTGATCGCTTCGTCCAGCTGGCGGCGGCATGAAGCGCACCGGCACCCCACCCACGACTCGTTGTGTAGGGGAGGGGAAGAGGCGTGCCTAGGCGCGACGACATCAACAAGATCCTGCTGATCGGCTCCGGGCCGATCGTGATCGGCCAGGCCGCTGAGTTCGACTACGCCGGCGCCCAGGCGTGCAAGGTGCTGCTCTCCGAGGGTTATGAGGTCGTGCTCGTCAACTCGAACCCGGCGACGATCATGACCGACCCGGAGTTCGCCCACCGGACCTACGTCGAGCCGCTGACGATCGAGTCGGTGACCGCCGTGATCGAGCGCGAGCGTCCCGATGCGCTGCTGCCGACGCTGGGCGGGCAGACGGCGCTCAACCTCGCCTCCGCGCTTCACGACGAGGGCGTCCTGGATCGTCTGGGGGTGGAGCTCATCGGCGCCAACTACGAGGCGATCCGCCGCGCCGAGGACCGTGAGGCCTTCCGCGAGACCATGGAGGCGGCGGGACTGCGCGTGCCGTGGTCGCAGATCGTCCGCAGCGTGCGCGATGCGGAACGTGGCCTCGCGGACGGCAAGATCAGCCTCCCGGCGATCGTGCGTCCCGCGTACACCCTCGGCGGCGAGGGCGGTGGAGTGGGGAGGACCGCCACTGAGCTTCGCCAGGTCGTCTCCGAGGGCCTCGCGGCGAGCCCGATCAACCAGGTGCTGGTGGAGGAGTCCGTCCTCGGCTGGGGCGAGTTCGAGCTCGAGCTCATGCGCGACCGAAACGACAACGTGGTCGTCATCTGCTCGATCGAGAACGTGGACCCCATGGGCGTCCACACGGGCGACAGCGTCACGGTGGCGCCGGCGCAGACCCTCACCGACCGGATGTACCAGGAGCTCCGTGACCAGGCGATTCGCGTGATTCGGGCGGTCGGCGTCGAGACCGGCGGATCGAACATCCAGTTCGCGGTCAACCCGGATACCGCCGAGGTGGTCGTCATTGAGATGAACCCGCGCGTGTCGCGCTCCTCGGCGCTCGCATCGAAGGCCACCGGCTTCCCGATCGCGAAGATCGCGGCCAAGCTGGCCGTCGGCTACGCGCTGGAGGAGATCCCCAACGACATCACGATGGCGACACCGGCGTCATTCGAGCCGACGATCGACTATGTCGTGATGAAGATCCCGCGGTTTGCGTTCGAGAAGTTCCCGGGCGCCGAGGGACGCCTCTCGACCCATATGAAGTCGGTGGGCGAGGCCATGGCGATCGGCCGCACCTTCCGGGAGTCGTTCGCCAAGGCGATGCGCTCACGCGAGCTCGATTCCCAGCCCCATGTGCCGGAGGACACACCCGAGCTGCTCGAGCGGTTGATCACGCCGGCACCCGACCGCTACGACCTGATCCTCGCCGCGTTCGGGCGCGGGGTGGATCCCGCAGAGATCCACCAACGCACCTCGATCGACCCGTGGTTCCTCGACGAGCTTCGGGCCTTGGCCCTCGCGGGGGACGGTACCGATGGCCAGACACGAACTTTCAAGTCGGTCGACACGTGCGCGGCGGAGTTCGAGGCGCGGACGCCGTATTTCTATTCGGCGCACGAGCGCGCGCCGCGGTCGGAGGTCAGGCGCGGCGCGCGACCTTCCGTGGTGATCCTGGGCTCCGGTCCCAACCGCATCGGGCAGGGCATCGAATTCGACTACTGCTGCGTCCACGCCGCGATGACCGTGCGCGAATCCGGCCGCGATGCGGTGATGATCAACTGCAATCCGGAGACGGTCTCGACCGATTACGACACGTCCGATCGCCTCTACTTCGAGCCGCTCACCGCCGACGATGTCCTCGCGGTGATCGAGTCGGAGAGACCCGAGGGCGTGATCGTCCAGTTCGGTGGCCAGACGCCGCTGAAGCTGGCGAGCGCCCTCGAGGCCGCGGGGGCGCGGCTCCTCGGAACCCGCGTCGACGCGATCGACCTGGCGGAGGACCGCGGGCGCTTCGGGGCGCTTCTGCGCCGGCTCGGCATCGCCCACCCGCCATACGGCACCGCGCTCTCGGCCGATGAGGCGGCGGTGATCGCCGAGGAGGCCGGCTTCCCGCTCCTGGTCCGCCCGTCGTACGTGCTCGGGGGCAGGGCGATGGAGATCTGCTACACGCCCGAGGGACTGGCGACCTATCTCGAACAGAACGTCAAGGCCGACCAGGAGCACCCGCTGCTCCTGGACCGCTTCCTCGAGGACGCCATCGAGGTCGACGTCGACGCCCTCGCGGACCGCAGCGACGTCCGGATCGGCGGGATCATGCAGCACGTCGAGGAGGCAGGCGTCCATTCCGGCGATTCCGCATGCGTGCTGCCGCCGATGAGCCTCGGCGAGGAGATGCTCGAGGAGATCCGGCGCACCACCGAGCGGATCGCGCTGGAGCTCGGCGTCGTCGGCCTGATCAACGTCCAGTACGCCGTCGCCGGCGGCACGCTGTACGTGCTCGAGGCGAACCCGCGTGCGTCGCGGACCGTGCCGTTCGTCTCGAAGGCCACCGGCGCGCCGCTGGCCAAGATCGCCTGCCGGCTGATGCTGGGCGAGGCACTCGCAGACCAGGACCTGCCGCCGGGATCCGCCGACCACGTGAGCGTGAAGGAGGCGGTGCTTCCGTTCGCGCGCTTCGCAGGCGCGGACTCGGTGCTCGGGCCCGAGATGAAGTCCACCGGCGAGGTCATGGGGGTCGCCAGCGACTTCCCGACCGCGTTCGGGAAGGCGCAGGCCGCGGCCGGGATCTCGCTGCCGAGCGAGGGCACGGTGTTCATCACCGTCACCGATCGCGACAAGCCCGCCGCGACGCAGCTCGCCGCTCGCTTCCACGACATGGGGTTTCGCGTCATCGCCACGAGGGGCACCGCCCAGGCGATCTCGCGGATGGGTGTGCCGGTGACCGCGATCAACAAGATCGCCGAGGGCTCGCCGCACGTCGTCGACTACATCCGCAACGGCGAGGTGGATCTCGTCATCAACACGCCGACGGGAAGCGGCGCGCGCAGCGACGGCTACGAGATCCGCACCGCGTCCGTCCGCGGCGGCATTCCGTGCGTCACCACGATGACCGGAGCGTCAGCGGCAGCCCGCGCGATCTTCGCCCAGCCCCAGCGCGGCGCCGAGCCGCGCTCGCTCCAGGAGCTTCACGCCGGCGCACAACAGGCAGCTCGCAGCATGCAGAGGGCGGTCGAGGGCGTTTGACCGCGACCCCGCCGATCTCGGTCGAGGACGGGCGCGTTGAGGCGCCGCCCGGCAGGCGCCTCTGCGAGGTCACGGAGGACCGCCCGGCCGGCGGCTACCGCGTCTTCTCCGCGCTCGACGAGGCCGGGCCCGAGCCGTGCGCCGGGCAGTTCTACATGCTCGCGGCTGCCGACGGTTGGGGTCACCGGACGGGTAGGCCCTATCTGCCGCGGGCGTTCTCGGTGGCCGAGGCACAGGCGACCGACGCCGGGACGCGACTCGACTTCCTGGTGGAGTCGGTGGGCCCAGGAACCGAGCGGCTCGCCGGGCTTCGGCGCGGCGATGGGCTGTGGGTCACCGGGCCGCTCGGACGACCGTTCTCTCGCCCCCGGGAACTAGCCCCCGACGCGACGGGGGCGATCCTCGTCGGCGGCGGCGTCGGACTGGCGCCGCTGGCGATCCTGCGCCGCCAGCTCGCCGAGCGCGGCGTCCCGCTGCGCACGCTCCTGGGCTTCCGCGACCACGCTCACTCGGGCGGGGCCGAGGAACTCTTCGCCTGCTGTGAGGTTCGCTTGGCGACGGAGGATGGCCACGCCGGCCACCGCGGCTACGTCACCGACCTCCTCGCGGTGCTGCTGGAGGGCAGCGACGCTCGAACCGCGGTGGTCTACGCGTGCGGGCCGCCGGCGATGCTGGAGACGGTCAGGGCCATGTGCGTCGAGCGCGCCGTCGCGGCCGAGCTGGCGATGGAGGCGCCCATGGCGTGCGGGTTCGGGGCCTGTTTCGCCTGCGCCATGCCGCTGGCCGCCGGCGGCTACATGCGCCTTTGCGTTGATGGGCCGGTGGTGAATGCGGCAGAGATCGAAACCGCGCTCGTGAAGGGGTCGGGGCATTGAGCATGGAGCGCGGAGCATGTAGAGCGGTGCCCGGTGCTCGAAGCCTCTCCCTGCTGCCTGCCGCATGCTGATGGACTTGAGCGTCGAGATCGCCGGCCTTCGCCTCGCGCACCCCGTGATCAACGGCTCAGGGACCTTCGACGCCCTCGCCGCCCGGCGCGCGTTCGGGAACGCGCTGCTTGACGAGTTTCCCTTCTCGATGTTCGTCTCGAAGACCATCACCCCGGAGCCGAGGACCGGGAACCCGCCGCCGCGGATCTTCGAGACGCCAGCTGGGATGATCAACTCGATCGGGCTGCCGAACAAGGGTCTTGAGGGCTTTCTGGTCCAGGACCTGCCGCAGCTCGCCGAGCTTCCCGTTCCGCTCTGCGTGTCGGTGATGGCGACTAGTCACGGCGAGTTCGAGCGGCTCGTGCGGACCGTGGCGGCCCGTGAGGACGTCGCAGCGCTCGAGCTCAATATCTCGTGCCCGAACGTGGAATCGGGCCTGATCGTCGGCGAGCGGGCTTCCGAGACGCTCTCGCTGCTGGCGGCTGTCCGCCCGATCACGGCGAAGCCGCTGATCGTGAAGCTCACCCCGAACGTCGCCGATCCCGCCACGGTCGCGCTGGCCGCCGAGGAAGGTGGCGCCGACGCGGTGTCGCTCGTCAACACTCTCAAGGCCATCGCGATCGCGCCCGACGGGCTGCAGCCCTGGCTCGGTGCGGGCCGCGGCGGCCTCTCGGGTCCTGCGATTCGACCGGTGGCGCTCGAGCAGGTGCGGCGGGTGGCCGCAGCGGTCTCCATCCCGGTGATCGGCATGGGCGGCATCGAGTCGGGCCGCGACGCGCTCGATTTCGTGGCTGCCGGGGCGGCCACGATCGCAGTGGGGACCGCGAACTTCAGGGACCCGCTGGCAGGCGCCCGTGTTCGCGCGGAGCTCGAATCAGCCCTCGCCGCCGCCGGTCTCGCCGCGATACGGGATACCGGCCGCCGTGTCTCGGTATCGACCTCAACCTGAGGTCGAAGCGAATTTCGTCGGAAGCCGCTCACCCCCCTTGCGCGTCCGGATGGCGGGCATATAATCGCCGCCGCCGATGGTCCCGTCCGTCGACACCGCCACCGCTGTTCCCGAGCGAAGCCACGGGCAGCGGATGCGGGCCCTCCGGAGGGCGAATGAGATCCGGTCCAACCGCGCGCAGCTGAAGCGCGATCTCAAGGCGGGCAAGGCGAAGATCGAGAGCCTCCTCCTCGACCCGCCGGACTATGTCCTGTCGGCGAAGGCATTCGACATGATCCTGGCCGTTCCCAAGTACGGTCGGGTGAAGGCGAACAAGATCCTGACCCAGTGCCGGATCTCGCCCTCGAAGACGATCGGCGGGCTCTCGGCGCGCCAGCGCGGCGAGCTGGTATCTCAACTCCGCAGGTAGCAGCCGGCAGCAGGTAGCACGCAGAGGGATACGTCCCGCTGCCCTGCTGCAAGCTCTCCCTGCTCCCTGCTCCCTGCTCAAGGCCGGGGGCGCGCGCCCGACGTGCCCGGTTGACTCAAAGGATGGGTCCACCGCTTCCATCAGGATTGGCGCTAATGGCGAAGGTGTTCGTGATCACCGGGCCGTCGGGCGTTGGAAAGGGAACGCTGATCGCCGAGCTCTTGCGGCGGGTCCCTGGGCTCGAGCTCTCGATCTCGGCGACCACCCGGCCGCCACGTTCGGGCGAGGTCGACGGGCGCGACTACCACTTCCTCGCCCTCGAGGAGTTCGACCCACGCGCCCGGGCAGGCGAGTTCCTGGAACACGCGACGTACAGCGGCAACCGCTACGGGACGCTGCGCTCCGAGGTCGAGCCGCGGCTTTCACGGGGGGTGTCGGTAGTTCTCGAGATCGAGGTGCAGGGGGCGCGCCAGGTGCGCGCGGCGATGCCCGAGGCAGTGCAGGTGTTCATCGCGCCTCCGGCGCCGCAGAGCCTGCGGGAGCGGCTCCTTGGTCGCGGGACGGATTCCCCCGAGCAGATCGACGAGCGGCTCCGCACCGCGGAGCTCGAGCTCGCCGCCCAGGAGGAGTTCCAGCACGTGGTCGTAAACGACGAGATCGAGCGCGCGGCGGAGGAGCTGGAGCGGATCGTGCGCGATGAGCTGGAGGCGTCTCGTAAGATGGAAACTGATGATCAAGCCTCGCGTTGACAAGCTGCTCGACCGAGTCGATTCCCACTACGCCGCGGTTCTCGTGGCGGCGAAGCGGGCTCGCCAGCTCAACAGCTACTACCGCGCGCTCGGCGAGGGCAGCTACGAGGAGTTCACGCCCCCGATGGTGGACACCCCCTCGGGGAACTACCTGACCATCGCGCTCGAGGAGCTGGCGGCGGGCAAGATCAACTACCGCTACCGCGCCTGACCTCGGCCGCTCGAGTGGGTCGGCCCAAATGGCCCGCATCCTCCTCGGCGTAAGCGGCGGCATCAGCGCCTACAAGGCCCTGGAGTTCGCGCGCCTGGCCACGCGGACGGGGCATGGCCTCCGGGTCCTGATGACACCGGCTGCCACGCGGTTCGTGGGCGCCGCATCGTTCGAGGGGATCGTCGGTGCGCCCGTCCTGACCCGTGAGTTCGAGCGCGATCCGCTGCGCGGTGCCTTTCCGGGCGACCCGATGCCGAACCACGATCCCATCGGGCACCTCGAGGTTGCGGGCAACGCAGACGTCTACCTGATTGCGCCCGCCTCCGCGAACACGATCGCCAAGCTCGCTGCGGGCCTCGCCGACTCGATCCTCGCGACGGCCTTCCTCGCCTGCGCCGCGCCCCGCGTGGTGGCGCCGGCGATGAACGACCGGATGTACGCGGATGCGGCGACGCAGGCGAACATCGCGACGCTGCGGCGGCGGGGAGTTCGGGTGATCGATCCCGAGGAGGGCGAGCTCGCTTCGCGCGGTGAGCGCGGGACGGGCCGTCTGCCCGACCCTGCCCGGCTGCTGGCCGAGGTCGAGGCGCTCGTCGGAGGGCCGAGTGGTCCGTGGGATGGCCTGCGGGTACTCGTGACCGCGGGGGGGACCCGCGAGCCGATCGACGCGGTCCGATTCATCGGCAACCGCTCGAGCGGCCGGATGGGGTTCGCCCTAGCGGAGCAGGCTGCGCGCCGGGGAGCTGAGGTCAGCGTCGTCGCCGCCAACGTCGCGCTCCCGGATCCGCCCGGAGTGCGCAGGGTCGACGTCGAGACGACCGAGGAGCTCGCCGAAGCGGTGCGAGCCGAGTTCCCTGGCAGTCACGCGCTCCTCATGGCGGCGGCGGTGGCCGACTTCCGGGCGGCGCGCGTAGAGGCGGGCAAGCTTGAGCGTGAGACCTCGGACTCACTGGAGGTCGCCCTGGAGCGCACCGAGGACGTTCTGGCCACGATCGCCGCGCAGCGAAGGGAGGACCAGACAGTGATCGGGTTCGCCGCGGAGCACGGCGCCGACGACATCGAGCGCGCCCGAGCGAAGCTCCAGCGAAAGGGTCTCGACGCGATCGTCTTCAACGACGTGTCACGTCCCGACATCGGCTTTGACGCTGCGCAGAACGAGGTCGTCATCGTCGAGCGTGGGGGCGAGCGCCGGTTCGGTCCAGCGCCAAAGCATCAGGTGGCGGATGCGATCCTCGATCGGGTTGAAGTGCTGCGACAGGCGAGAGCAGCGAGGGGAGGAGCCCGGGGCGATCGAGTGGAGGATTGACCGGAATGCTTCCGGTGAGTCGTCCCAGTCGGCAGCTAGAGCCGTAGCGGGTGCCTCCTTGGTGCCTCGCCTCGCCCCTACACTTGCTTCCGTGTCCGACCAGCGCGACGACAGCCTCTATGGCCTCTACCGCCGTGGCGTGGAGCTGCTCGAAGACGGGAGCTTCAGCGAGGCCACGGTGCCGCTTGCGGAGGCGGCGCGGCAAGCGCCCGAGAAGAGCTCCGTGAGGGAGGCCCTGGGTCGCGCCTACTTCCGCGACCGCCAGTTCGAAAAGGCGGCGACGGAGTTCGAGGCCGTGGTCGAGACCCATCCCGTCAACGACTACGCGCACTTCTGCCTGGGCCGGGCGCTCACCCTCACGGGCCACATCGAGCGGGCACGGCATCACCTCGCGCTCGCCTCGAACCTGCGCCCCGACAGGCGTGACTATCGCATCTACCGCGAACGCCTGGCAGCCCAAGCTGGATGACGTGAGGGCGCTCGTGCAGCGCGTCTCCTGCGCTGCGGCGTCCATCGAGGGCCGCCGGCACGCGGAGATCGGCGCCGGCCTTCTCGTCCTGCTGGGCGTTGCCCCCGACGACACCGAGGTCGACGCCGATCGACTCGCCGGGAAGGTGCGGGCGCTCCGGATCTTCGACGACGCGGACGGGCGGATGAACGAGCCGCTGGGCGAGCGCGAGGTGCTGTGCGTGAGTCAATTCACCCTGTATGCGGATACGAGGAAGGGCAACCGACCGAGCTTCGTCGGCGCGGCGCCGCCCGAAGCCGCAGAGCCGCTGTACCTGTGCTTCTGCGAGCGGCTGGGCGCGCGGCGCGGCGAATTCGGTGCGCGGATGGCGGTGGAGCTGGTAAACGACGGCCCCGTCACGCTGCTCCTGGAGTCTTGAGTCGCTCGAGGCGGCGGCCTCGGGCGGGATCTGGGATGGATCTGCGGTTGTCGGCGCCGCCAGGCCGAGGCTATACTCACATTCACCTCTTTCGTACCCGAACCCTTTTCGAGGTGGGCCCGGGCCCGCCTTTTTTTCGGCGCGGAAGCGGTGACTGAAAGTCGAAAACGCAGTTACGGAACGGGATTTGGACGAGCTTTACGGGCAGATCGAGAACAGGCTTCATCAGCTCGATCGGGAGATCGAACTCATCGCGCTCACCCGTCCGGCGGGCGCGACGCTTCGCCTCTACATCGATCACCCGGACGGTGTGGATCTCGCGCTCTGCGAGCGGGTCACGAACCACCTTCGCGACCTGCTCGAGACCTGGTCGCTCGAAGTCTCCTCGCCTGGCGCCGATCGCCCCCTCACCAAGCTCGAGCACTTCCACCGCTTCATGGGCCGCCGCGTTCGCGTGCGTACGCGTGAGGCGATCGGCGGACAGCGCACCTTCACCGGGACGCTGACCGCGGCCGACAAGGGTGGCGTCCGGATCCAGGCCGGCGACGGCGAGGTGGAGATCCCGCATTCCCGCATCCGCCGGTCCAATCTCGTTCCCGACTACTCGACCCCGTTGGAGGAGAGCAGATGAGCCGTGAGATCGTCGAGGCCATCAAGGGCCTCGAGCAGGAGAAGGGGATCGATGCCGACACCCTGATGACGGCGCTCGAGGATGCCCTCCTCTCCGCCTACAAGAAGACCCCCGGTGCCGCGAAGTACGCGCGCGTCGACCTCGACCGGGCCACCGGCGACTTCCGCGTCTTCGAGCTGATCCTGCCGCCGGAGCTCGAGGAAAAGCTGGTGGAGCAGGCGACCTTGAAGCAGGAACAGACCATCGATCCCGAGACCGGCGAGATGCGTGAGCCCGAGGAGCCCGAGCTCGATCCGGAGCTGCTTGCTCCCTATGAGGAGCAGATCGAAAGTCGCGACGTGACGCCCGACGACTTCGGGCGAATCGCGGCGCAGACCGCCAAGCAGGTGATCCTCCAGCGGATCCGCGAGGCCGAGCGCCACATGATGTTCGAGGAGTACCAGGACCGGGTCGGCGAGCTGATCACGGGGATCATCCAGCAGTCCGACAACCGCTACACGCTGGTCCAGCTCCGGGAGCGCGTCGAGGCGCTGCTCCCGCGCTCGGAGCAGGTGTGGAACGAGCGCTACGACCACGGGATGCGCATCAAAGCCGTGATCACCGAGGTGAACGCCGAGGGCAAGGGCCCCGGAATCGTGGTCTCGAGGCGCAGTCCGGAGCTGATCAAGCAGCTCTTCGAGCTCGAGGTGCCCGAGATCGCCGATGGGCTGGTGGAGATCGTGGGCGTCGCCCGGGAGCCGGGTTACCGCTCGAAGATCGCGGTCGTCTCACACGCTGATGGCGTCGATCCCGTTGGCGCCTGCGTCGGCCCGCGCGGCTCGCGCGTACGCATGGTCGTCTCGGAGCTGCGCGGCGAGAAGATCGACATCATCCCCTACAACGAGGAGCCCGCCCGCTTCGTCGCGAAGGCGCTCTCGCCGGCCCGGGTGCGCGAGGTCCTGGTCGACGACGAGACGAAGGAGGCGACCGTGATCGTCCCCGACGACCAGCTGTCGCTGGCGATCGGGCGCGAGGGCCAGAACGCTCGCCTCGCCGCCAAGCTGACGGGCTGGAAGGTCGACATCAAGTCTGAGACCGAGTTCAGTGCCGAAGAGGAGGAGCTCACCTATGAGGAGGGCGAGGAGCTCGACGGCCGCTGCGCCGCCGTCCTCTCAGCGGGGCGCCGCTGTCCGAACGCCTCGCTTCCGGGCTCGCGCTACTGCGGCCTGCCGCAGCATCAGGCCTTGGCGCGCTTCGACACCAACCAGGTGAATGTGCTCAGTTCGCTGTCCGACGAGCAGATCGCGATCCTGGCCGATCCGGACGCCGACGAGGCGCAGGTTCGCTCGCTTACAGTCCGCGCCACGGCTGCGTTCGAGCAGCGCGGCGAGGCCGCCGTTGAGGGCGCGGATACGGAGCTCGAGCAGGCCCAGCAGGAGCGCGAGGAGGCCGAGCGGGAGCTGGAGGAGACCACCGAGCAGGCGGAGGCCGATGTCTCCGAGGCCGAGGAGGAGCTTCAGGAGGCCGAGGAGGAAGCTGCGGAGAGAGTCGAGGCCGAGGAGGGGCAGACCGAAGGCGAGACGCAGATCGAGGGCGAGTCCGGGCCGGCGGGCGGCGCCGAGACCGCACAGAAAGAGACCGCCTCGGAGGAGGCGCTCGCCGAGGACGCCGCCACCGAGGCCGAGGAGGAGCCATCGCAGAAGCCCGCGGCGGTGGGCGCGAACCCCGGTGATGAGCAGGATGCGCAGGGTGATGATTCCGAGGGAGGCCGCGCATAGGTGTCGAAGAAGCGCGTCCATGAGATCGCCAAGCAGCAGGGCCTGAGCAGCAAGGAGGTCCTAGCCGCGCTGAACGCAGCCGGGATCGAGGCGAAGGTCGCAGCGTCGAGCGTCGAGGAGGCCGACGCGCTGCGCGCGCTTCAGGAGGCCGGTGCCGATGGTGCCGCCGCCGCGAAGCCCGAGGAGAGCAAGAGCCAGGCACCCGCTGGGGCGCCCGCCGACAGCGCGGAAGGGTCTGCGCCCCCCGCCAAGGCGGCCGATGATCGTAAGCCGGCGGCGAAGCCCGACGGGTCGGACTCCGCGCCCGCGGCCAGGGACGCGTCGCCCACGCCGCGGCCGGTGCGCCGCGAGGGCGGCACCGCCCCCGCGAGGGGTCCCGCCTCCGGTCGCAAGCGCCGGCGGGTCGTGATCGATTCGCAGGCGTCGCGCCGCGAGCACATGCCGCAGGCGCCGCCCCCGCGCCCGCCGCGCCGCCGCGGCGGCAGACGCCGCCGGCCGCTGCTGGAGGAGCCCCCGGAGAAGGCGCCGGTCGTCGAGAAGGAGCCGGAGGCAACGAAGATCGCGTCGGGCGCGACGGTGCGTGAGGTCGCCGAGTCGCTCGGCGTCGGCAGTGCCGAGGTGATCAAGAAGCTGATGGAGCTGGGTGAGATGGCCACTCTCACCCAGACGCTCTCGGACGAGGCGATCCTGACGCTGGCCGAGGCGCTCGGCAAGAAGGTCGAGATTCAGCGCGCCGCCGAGGAGCAGGTGGCCGAGCCGGTCTACGAGGACGCCGAGGAGGAGCTCACAGGTCGCCCACCGGTAGTGACGATCATGGGCCACGTCGACCATGGCAAGACTTCGCTGCTTGACGCCATCCGGGAGACCGAGGTCGCCTCCGGAGAGGCGGGTGGCATCACGCAGCACATCGGGGCCTACCAAGTCCACCAGGACGGCAGCCGCATAACGTTCCTCGACACGCCTGGCCACGAGGCGTTCACCGCAATGCGCGCACGGGGGGCAAAGGTGACGGACCTCGCGGTGATCGTCGTCGCGGCGGACGACGGCGTCATGCCGCAAACCGTCGAGGCCATCGACCACGCCCGTGCGGCCGGCGTCCCAATCCTCGTGGCGGTCAACAAGATCGACCGCCCAGACGCGCAGCCCGACCGGGTCCGCAATGAGCTGGCCTCACAGGGCCTCACTCCTGAGGAATGGGGCGGCGACACGATCTTCGTCGATGTCTCCGCGAAGACGAAGGAGGGCCTCGACAACCTGCTCGAGATGATCCAGCTCGCCGCCGAGCTCGAGGAGCTAAAGGCGAATCGGGATGCGCCGGCATCCGGCTACGTGATCGAGTCCCACCTCGATCCCGGGCGCGGTCCGGTGGCAACGGTGCTCGTTCAGCGCGGGACACTCAAGGTCGGCGACGCCGTCGTCGCCGGCTCGACGTGGGGCAAGGTGCGGGCGATGCTGGACTTCACCGGCGCCCGCGTCGGCTCCGCCCGCCCCGGTGACCCCGCCGCGGTCCTCGGTATGGACGACGTGTCGGAGGCCGGCGAGCGCTTCGAGGTCGTCGAAGGCGAGCGCCGGGCCCGCCAGCTCGCGCAGGAGCGGAGTCAGCGCCTGAAGGCGGAGGCCCTGGCGCGCCAGCAGGCGCGCAGGGTCAGCCTGGAGGAGGTCTTCTCCAAGGCCACCGCCGGCGAAGTCAAGGAGCTTCCCATCGTGCTCAAGGCGGACGTCTCAGGTTCGCTCGAGGCGCTCCAGGACGAGATCGCGAAGCTCCCGCAGGAGCGCATCGTCGTCGACGTCATCCACGCGGCGCCTGGCGGGATCACCGAGTCGGACGTGATGCTCGCCGCGGCGTCGGACGCGATCATCATCGGCTTTAACGTCCGCCCGCTGGCGGACGCGCGCAAGGCCGCCGAGCGGGAGGGCGTCGAGATTCGCACCTACTCGGTCATCTACAAGGTCACCGAGGACCTCCGCGCGGCACTCGAGGGCATGCTCGAGCCCGAGGAGGTCGAGGAGTCGATCGGCCAGGCGGAGGTCAAGGAGCTGTTCCGCGCCTCACGCGTCGGCACGATCGCCGGCTGCCTCGTCACCGACGGCAAGGTCACCCGCACCTCGCAGGTCCGGCTCGTTCGCGACGGCACCGTCATCTGGACGGGCCGGGTCGGCTCCCTCCGTCGCTTCAAGGACAACGTGCAGGAGGTCGAGGAGGGCCTCGAGTGCGGCCTCGTCCTCGACGGCTACCAGGACGTGAAGGTGGGCGACACCCTCGAGTTTTTCGAGACGCGCCAGGTAGAGCAGACGCTGGAGTAGCTCGGCCGATCGGTGAGGCCGAGCGTGTTGGGCACCTAAGGCAGAGAGGCTGGGCGCGCGGGCGATCGCCGAGCGATCCACCCGTTGGCGGCTTATTGACCGTATAGGTGCATAACTCGCCAATTGCTGCCTGGGCGGACGACCGGCGCCGACGACGGCACGGACGGCGCCGAGCCGTGGACGCTTATGCCTTGATCCAGTCGATCTCGCTCTAGCACGTACCTCACGCGTATGCCGCGTAAGCCAGCTGCAGCCGTGCCTATGCTTCCTCCGTGGCCACCTACCTCTGCGTCGTCGAGGTGCGCCTGCACCTCAACGACTCCCACGACCTCAAGGGCAAGCGAAAGCTCCTGCATTCGCTTAAAGCTCAGCTCCGCCAGCGGTTTGGGGCCTCCGTGGCGGAGATCGACGGCCACGACACATGGCAGCGCACCACGCTCGTGTGCGCGCTGGTGGGGGATGCGGGCGTCGCACGTCGCGCCGACGAGCTTGAGCGGTTCGTCGAATCGCGCTGCCCTGATGGTTCCGCATTTGGTCGAGACCTCTTGAGCCTCGCCGATATCCGCGGGTGAGCACCACCAAGGCCGTCGCTCACGTGCGCTAGAGTCGCCGGCCAATGGCCCAGCGCATGAGAAGGGTCAACGAGCTCATGCGCGAAGTAATCGGGTCCGCGATTGCCACCGAGCTCGAGGACCCCCGCATTGGATTCGTGACCGTGACCTCCGTGGACACAAGCCCCGACCTGCGCTCTGCGCGCGTATACGTCAGCGTGCTCGGCGGCAAGGAGGAGCGCGAGGCCACACTTGCCGGCCTTCGCTCCTCCCACGGTGTGCTGCAGTCGGTGATCGCCCGCGAGACCCGAATCAAACGGACGCCGACGCTGACCTTCCACTACGACGACGCCCCCGAGCGCGGCGTCCGGATCTCGAGGTTGCTGCAGGATGGGTGAGGCTCCTGCCGCAGTCGCGCAACGATCCGAGGCGGCCCTCGAAGACGTGGCCCATGAGCTCCGTGTCGGCGACCGCTTCCTCCTGACGACGCATGAGGCGCCCGACGGCGACGCGCTCGGATCGCTGCTCGCGACCCACAAGCTGCTGCAGCAGCTCGGCAAGGACTCGGTGATGTTCCTTGCCGCGAAAGAGTTCCCGCTCCCGTTGGAGTACCGCTTCCTGGCGCTCGAGGAGGTCTTCCACGAGCCTCCCGTTGATGTCGTCGACCGGATGCTCGTGTTCCTCGACTGCGGCAACATCGACCGCATGCCGGCGGACTTCCTCCGCCGCGACGAGGCCAAGACCATCAACCTCGACCACCACCACGACAACACCCGGTTCGGCACGCTGAACCTGGTCGACACGTCGGCCTCATGCACTGCCGAGATTGTCTTCCGCCTGGCGCGCCTCCTGGGCGCCGAGATCACGCCGGAGATCGCGACCGCGCTGTACGTCGCCCTGGTCACTGACACCGGCCGTTTCATGTACGAGAACACGACCCCGGAGGCGCACGGCATGGCGGCCGAGCTGATCGAGGCCGGGGTTGACGTCCATGACATCTACCGGCGCCTCTACGAGCGGATCCCTCTCGAAAAGCTCCGTCTCATCGCCCGTGCGGTTCAGCGAGTCGAGCGCTTGGACGACTGCAAGCTCGCGATCACGTACATCGCGGCCCAGGATTACCTGGAGACCGGCTCGAACGAGTCCATGACCGAGGGAATCATCGATCACGTGCGAGCGCTGGAGGGAACGGAGGTCGCGGCGATGATCCGCGACAAGACGGACGGTGGGCAGCATGTGCGCAAGGTGAGCCTGCGCTCCGCGACCGGGAGGGTCGATGTGTCGGCGATCGCCCAGCGATACGGCGGAGGCGGACATGCTCGCGCTGCGGGCTTCTCCACCGACCTGACGTATGACGAGCTCCTGGACGTCCTCTGCACCGAGGTCAAGGCGCAGCTCGGCATCGATTAGCGCGGCGTGACCGCTGACGCGCCCGGCGTTCTGCTCGTCGACAAGCCCCCTGGGATCACGTCGCACGATGTCGTCGCGCGGGTGCGGCGCGAGCGCGGGCAGAAGACCGGGCACGCGGGGACCCTCGATCCGTTCGCAACCGGGCTTCTTCTCCTGCTCCTGGGCCGGGAGGCGACGCGATGCCAGAGCCGGTTCATGGAGCTTCGAAAGACTTACCGGGCGACAGCCAGGTTTGGCGCCGTCTCCACGACCGGCGATCCGGAGGGGGAGCTCACCGAGACGGGAGTCCTCCCGCCCGACCCGCTCGGGCTTCCGACGGGTGAGATCAGGCAACGTCCTCCGGCCTACTCCGCCGTGAAGGTGGGCGGCCTTCGCGCCTACAGGCGAGCCCGCCGAGGAGACGAGGTGGAGCTTCCGGAGCGGCTTGTGACTGTTTATCGCTTCGAGCAGCTCTGGCGCCGAGCCGACCGGGCCGAGTTTGAGATCGAATGCTCTTCCGGGACCTACGTGCGGAGCCTGATCGCCGATCTCGGCGACGCCTATTGCGAGTCGCTTCGCCGGACCGCAATCGGGCCGTTCCGGGTCGAGGAGGCGGGGACCTGGCTCCCGCTCGCCGATGCTTTAGGGCGCATCGACCAAGCGGCGTGAAAGGCTTCCGCTTCCCGTGTTCATGCAGGTCACCTCGCTCCCGGATGCCGAGCGCCGGCCCCGCCACGTCGCGATCGGGACGTTCGACGGGGTGCACGTCGGCCATCGCCAGGTGATCGACCGCGCGGACACGGTTCTGACGTTCGAGCCGCATCCGCTGCGCGTCCTCCATCCGGAGGCGACCCCGAAGCTGATCATGCCGTTCGAGATCAAGCGCGACGTCATCGAGGGCCTGCGGGTGCAGGAGCTCGTCGTGATCCCGTTCGATCGCGAGTTCTCGACCATCCCCGCGGACGAGTTCTGCAGCCGCATCCTCGTCGAGACGCTCGCGGCTGAGAAGGTCTCCGTGGGGGAGAACTTTCGCTTCGGGGCGAAGGCTAAGGGGAGTCCGGAAATGCTCGCGGGCCGCTCCGAGTTCGAGACGCGCGTCGTGGCGCTGGTGGAGGTCGACGGCGAGATCGTCTCCTCGAGCCGGATCCGCTCCCTCGTCGCGGCGGGCGAGATCGAGGCGGCGAACCGCTGCCTTGGCGCGCCGTTCCTGTTCGAGGGGACGGTGGTGGAGGGGGACGGGCGCGGGCGGACGCTGGGGTTCCCGACGGCGAACCTCGTTCCCCCCGACCACCTCGTGACCCCGGGCCACGGCGTCTACGCGGCCTTCGCGAACGGACGGCCGGCGGCGGTGAACGTGGGGATCCGGCCCACTTTCGAGACCGGACGCGGGCTCCTGATCGAGGCCTACCTGATCGACTTCGACGGCGACCTCTATGGCAGGACGCTGCGCGTCGCGTTCGTGACCCGGCTGCGCGGGGAGCGGCGCTTTCCGAGCGTTGAGGAACTGGTCGCGCGGATGCGCCGCGACGTCAAAGAGGCTCGGGAGGTCTGTGCTAGCTTCACTCCTCCCTGAGATGCCGCTTACGAGGGAAAGAAAGCAGGAGCTCATCGGCCGATTCGGCCACAAGGACGGCGACACCGGCTCCGCCGAGGTCCAGATCGCGCTGCTCACCGAGCGCATCAACCACCTGACCGAGCACCTGCGCCAGCATGGCAAGGACCATCACTCCAGGCGCGGCCTCCTGATGATGGTCGGCAAGCGCCGCCGCCTCCTGCGGTACCTCGAACGGACGGACCTCGACCGGTACCGCAGGGTCGTCTCGGACCTCGGCCTACGCCGTTGATCTCCCCGGGCGAGAAGGCACCCGGCTTCTCGCTCCCCAACCACGAGGGCAAGCCCGTCGCGCTCTCGGATCTCCCGGGGCGGCGCCTACTGCTGGTTTTCTATCCCAACGACTTCAGCCCCGTATGCTCCGATCAGCTTTCGATCTACCAGGAGGTGAAGCCAACGCTGGACGAGGCGGGGCTCGAGGTGCTCGGGATCAGCATCGACCATTCCTGGGCGCACCGGGCGTTTCGGAAGCACCTCAACATCGACTTCACCCTGCTGGCCGACTTCCATCCGAAGGGTGAGGTGGCCCGTTACGGCGCCTACCTCGAGGAATACGGCACTGCGAATCGATCGCTCGTGCTGATCGATCCCGAAGGAATCGTGCAATGGGTGTACGAATCGCCGACGCCCCTGGAGATTCCGGGCGCCAACCTGATCTTCGACGCCCTGGCCGACTCTGCCCGACTCTGAGCTGACCAGTGCGCCGGTGCCCCCGCGGGGGCCGGACGACCACGTCCGGGGGCGGGGACCCGAGGCGATCGTCTACATGGATCTCGCCTGCCCCCACTGCGCGGCCACGTGGGCCCGTCTCGACCATGAGCGGTTGCGGCTCGTCTTTCGCCACTTCCCGGTCGCGAGCAAGCACCCCCGCGCTCCGGCGCTGCACTCCGCCGCGGAGGCGGCCGCCGTGCAGGGCGCAGAGCCGGCCTTCTGGGCGTGCGTGGACTCGATCTACGCCGATCAGGGCCGAATCGACGGTCCCCATTTGTGGGAGCACGCTCGAACGCTCGAACTGGACTTGGCGCGGTTTGACGTTGATCGGCGCTCAGAAATCGTTGCTCGGCGCGTGCGCCGGGACTTCGAGAGCGGGATCCGCGCCGGCGTCGCCGGGACGCCAGCGGCGTTCGTTGGCGGGCAGCTCGTCCGAGGCGTCCCGGAAGGCGCCTTGTAACATCGCCTCCGAACGAGAACGAGAAGTTCTGAGCGAGTTGGCCGTCACCCGGACGGCCGAAGGGAAGAGCAGAAGATGAGCATGTTTGACGTGAGCCGCGTCTCGGTGGAGGTCGGCGGCGAGGAGATCTCCTTCGAGACGGGCAAGCTGGCGCGCCAGGCGAGCGGCGCCGTCGTCGCGCGCTCCGGCGACACCATGGTTCTGTCCACTGCGACCGTCGGCAACCTGCGCGACGTCGACTTCCTCCCGCTGACGGTCGACGTCGAAGAGCGCCATTACGCGGCGGGAAAAATCCCGGGCTCCTTCTTCCGGCGCGAGGGTCGCGCCGGGGAGAAGGCCACCCTCACGGCGCGGATGATCGACCGCCCGTTGCGCCCGCTGTTCCCGAAGGGATGGCACTACGAGACGCAGATCGTCTGCCAGCCGATGTCGGTCGAATACGACCACCCGTACGACATCCTCGCGATGAACGCTGCCTCGGCGGCCGTCGCCGTCTCACCGATCCCGGTGCCGAAGCACGTCGGCGCCGTGCGGATCGGAAAGCTCCACGGCGACTTCGTGATCAACCCGGGCGAAGAGGTCTACGGCGACCTCGAGATGGACCTGGTGGTATCCGGCTCCGAGGACGCGATCCTGATGGTCGAGTGCGGCGCCAACGGCGTCTCCGAGGCGGAGGTGCTGGACGCCCTCGACATCGCCCACGAGGAGATCAAGAAGATCTGCGGCGCGCTCGAGGAACTGCGCACCAATGCCGGCAAGGGGAAGATCGAGGTGGAGGAGCCGGTCGCTCCCGAGGAACTCGTCGAGCGGATTCGTGCCTCCTACGGCGCCAAGCTGAACGAGGCGACGCAGATCCCCGAGAAGCTCGCGCGCCAGGAGGCCGCCAGGCAGATCGAGGCGGAGGTCCTCGACGCGTTTGGGCCGAATGAGGACGACGAGGACGCGGCCGAAAAGCGCGCCCAGGTCTCGCGCGCGTTCGACAAGCTCGAAAAGGAGGTCATCCGGCGCCGCATCGCAGTCGACAAGACGCGGCCCGACGGGCGCGCGGGCGACGAGATCCGGCCGATCGAGTGCGAGGTCGACGTCGCACCGCGGGTGCACGGCTCGGCCCTGTTCACGCGCGGGGAGACCCAGATCCTCTCCAACGTTGCCCTGGGGACGAGCCGCATGGACATGCGCATCGACAACCTGAGCCTGCTCGAGTCGAAGACGTTCTGGCACCACTACAACTTCCCGCCCTTCTCGGTGGGCGAGGTGGGCTTCATGCGGGGGCCCAAGCGTCGCGACATCGGCCACGGAGCACTCGCGGAGCGGGCCCTGGCGCCGACGGTCCCCAGCCACGAGGACTTCCCGTACGTCATCCGGGTCGTTTCCGAGACGCTCGAGTCGAACGGCTCCTCGTCGATGGGGTCGGTGTGCGCGTCGTCGATGGCCCTCATGGCGGCCGGCGTGCCGGTGAAGGCTCCGGTCGCGGGCGTGGCCATGGGGCTGATCAAGGAGGGCGACGGGCTCGTGGTGCTGACCGACATCGCGGGCGTCGAGGATCACCTCGGCGACATGGACTTCAAGGTCGCCGGCACCGCCGACGGGATCACGGCCCTACAGATGGACATCAAGATCTCCGGAGTCACGTTCGACGTCCTGCGCGACGCGCTCGAGCAGGCGCGGCGAGGCCGCCTCTTCATCCTCGAGAAGATGAGGGAGACCATCCCGGACCCGCGCGAGAAGCTCTCGCCGTACGCGCCGCGAATCGAGCAGATCAAGATCGATCCCGACAAGATCGGGGCGCTCATCGGCAAGGGCGGCGAGACGATCCGCGCGCTGTCGGAGGAGTTCGAGGCCGACATCAACGTCGAAGACGACGGCACCGTGCAGGTGTACGCGCCGAGCGGCGCCCTCGTCGACGCGGCGATCGCTCGGATCCAAGCGATGTCCAAGGAGGCTGAGGTCGGCGACACGTTCAAGGGGAAGGTCGTGAAGACGACCGCCTTCGGCGCCTTCGTCGAGCTCACCAAGGGCACGGACGGGCTGCTTCACATCTCGAACGTCAAGCCGGGCGAGCGGGTCGAGTCGGTCGAGGACGTGCTGAAGCAGGGCGATGAGCTCGACGTCACGGTGGTCGAGGTGGACCGCGAGCGCGGACGCATCGGCCTGCGGCTCTCCAGCGATCCGGCGGTCGAGGGCAAGGCCCCCGAGGAGCTCGCCAACGTCGGCACGGGCGACCCGGGACCGCGGGGCGCGCGCGAGGGCGGCGGCGGGCGGCGCGGCCGGGAGCGCCTGGAT
>JBKPHA010000124.1:0-10043 GCA_046729615.1 Actinomycetota bacterium | reverse complement strand
GGGGGGGGGGGGGGGGCGCGGCCCCCGGGGGGGGGGGGGCGGGGGGGGGGGGCCCCCCCCCCCCCCCCCCCCCCCCGCCGCCAGGCGCGTCCAGGCGCCGCCAGAACCGCGCCGTACCTACGTGAGGCGCCACTAACTCAGCGGCCGGGACAGGTATCGGTTATCGCGGGCGCAGAAGCGCCACGGCAGCTCCGCGGCTCGGGTGATCCCGATCCGTGGACCGCGTCCGACCTCGACGTCCGCCCAGTCGGCATCGCGCGCGCGAAGCTCGAACGGCGGCTCACAGATCGGGGCGCCGTCGAGGTCGAGCCCGATCGCCAGCGCCTCCGTCAGCCTGCCCGGACCCGAGCACAGATCGCGAAGCGAATGCCTCCGGCGACGGCGGCGCATCTCCTCGATCCCCCATCGCGGCTCGAGCGCCCGGATCAAAACGGCGGCCGCCTGACCCTCCGGCTCGCAGACGAAGTTGAGGCACGAATGGATGCCGTAGGAGAGGTAGACGTAAGCGCGCGCCGGCGGGCCGAAGAGCGTCGCTGTTCGCGACGTCAATCCCACATACGCATGGCATGCGGGATCGTCGCGCTCGTAGCTCTCGGTCTCGACGAGCACGCCGCCGACTCCCCGGTGAAGGAGCGCGCAGCCGACGAGATCGCGCGCGACCTCGTGTACGGAGCGTTCGAAGAACCCCTCCTCGAGCAGGGAGCACGCAGCAGGTAGAGCGCGGGTAGTGCCTGCCCCCTCCCTGCTCCCTGCTGCCTGCTGCGTCATCGCGCCGATTCCCCTCGCAGCGCCTCCAGCACTCGCTTGGCCGCCTCGAGCTGCTCGGCCAGTCGCCGCGACGCGGTGCCGCCCGGCGATACCTTCGACTCGAGCCAGCGGTCGGGTTGAAGGACCTCGTAGTAGGAGCCGTCGAGAAGCTCCGAGTGCTGCCGCAGCTCAGCGGGCGTCAGCTCCGACAGCCTCTTGCCCTCCGCGAGCGCCTGACGGACGAGCCCGCCGGCCACGCCGTGAGCATCGCGAAACGGCATCCCCTTGCGGACGAGAAGATCCGCGACGTCGGTCGCGGCAACCATCTCATCAGCGGCCGCGGCCTCCATCCGCTCGCGATCGAACCGAAGGCCCGCGACCATCCGCTCCGCCGCCTCGAGGGTGAGCTCGACCGCGTCGACCGCGACGAACAGCGCCTCCTTGTCCTCCTGGAGATCCTTTGAGTAGGCGAGCGGCAGGGCATGCAGCACGCCCAGCAGCGTCACGAGCGACCCAGTCACGCGCGGCGCCTTCGCGCGCAGCAGCTCGGCGGCGTCCGGGTTCTTCTTCTGGGGCATGATGCTCGATCCGGAGGCGAACTCGTCCGCGATCTCAGCGAATCCGAACTCCTGGCTCGACCACAGCACGAGCTCCGATCCCAGGCGTGAGAGGTGCATGGAGCAAACCGCGGCCGCATGGAGATAGTCGAGCGCGAAATCGCGGTTGGAGACGGCGTCGATCGAGTTGGGCGATGGGCGGGCAAAGCCCAGGTCGGACGCCGTCTGCGCCCGGTCGATGTCCCAGTTCAGGCCGGCGAGCGCCCCAGCACCGAGCGGCATCGCCATGGTCGAGCCGATCGCCGCGGCGAACCGGATGTCGTCGCGCTCCAGCATCCAGAAGTACGCGAGGAGGTGATGGCCCAGGTAGACCGGCTGCGCGTGCTGGAGGTGCGTATAGCCCGGCATCCGCCAATCCCGGTGCGCCTCGGCGCGCTCCAGCAGCCGCGCCATGAGCGCCGTCACGAGCTCCCGCGCCCGCGTCGCCCGCCCCCGGACATACAGGGCGAGGTCCGTCGCCACCTGATCATTGCGCGAGCGCGCGGTATGGAGCATCCCGCCAATCCGGCCGGCGATCTCGGTCAAACGCCGTTCGATCGCCATGTGGATGTCCTCGTCGGACTCGTTGAACTCGAACGATTCGCTCCCCAACTCCGCCGCGACCGCGTCCAGGCCCTCGTCCAGAGCACGCAGCTCCTCGTCATCGATGACCTCGACCCTTCGCAGCGCCCGGAGGTGCGCCTTCGACCCCGCGACGTCCTGCGGCCATAGGCGCCTGTCGTACGGGAGCGAGGAGTTGAGCCGCTGAAAGAGCGGGTCCTGCGGGTCGGGCAGCCGCGGCATGGGGCGCCAGGATAGGGTGACCCGCCGATGAGAGCTCTCGTCACCGGCGCCACCGGGAAGATCGGCAACGCCGTTGCGCGCCAGCTTGCTGCGCGCGGCGGGGAGGTGGTCGCTCTGGTTCGCGATCCGGAGAAGGCGCGCGGCCTCCTGCCCGAGGGCATCGACCTAGCCCGCGGCGATGTCACCGACCCCGCATCCCTCCGGGTCGCCGCGGACGGGATCGACGGCGCCTTCAACTGCATGGGCCTGTTCGAGCAGTGGTTCGCGGACCCGGCGATCTTCGACCGCGTGAACGCCCTCGGCGCCAAGAACGTGGTGGCCGCCGCTCGGGTGGCAGGCGCCAGGCGCGTGGTCCACACGTCCACCTTCGACGTCTTCGGTGCCCCGCAGGGAGGGACCGTGACCGAAGGCGTGGTCGCGGACTACCCGAAGGCCACGCCGTATGAGCGCTCCAAGCAGCTCGCCGAGCGTCTCGTGCTCGAAGAAGCGGAGCGCGGTATCGAGGTGGTCATCGCGAACCCCTCCACCGTCTACGGCCCCGGCCCGTGGCAGGGCACCGGGCTCGACCGGGCGATCCGCGACGCGATCCGCGGCCGCCTGCCCGCCACGCCGCCCGGCGGGATGACGCTGGTGCTGGTCGACGACGTCGCCGGGGCACACCTCGCCGCCTTCGACCGGGGAGGACCCGGCGAGCGCTACATCCTGGCCGACGGATATGCCTCGATGCGCGAGCTGCTCGCGCTGGCGGTCGCTGAGGCAGGGCGGGGCCGGGTCCCGCCAACGATGCCGGTCCCGCTCGCGAAAGGGATGGCGCGGGCCGGAGAGGCCGCATCGAGGTTGATCCGCCGCCCGCCGCTCCTGGGTTCCGGGCAGCTCACCTTCATGCTGTGGCAGGCGCGTGCCTCGAACGAGAGGGCGCGGCGCGAGCTCGGCGTCCAGTTCACTTCGCTCGAGGAGGGCGTCGCGCGGACCGTGCGCTGGATGGCCGAGGCCGGCCGGCTCTAGCTGCTGCCGACGGCGGCGGCGAGAGCGTCGATCACGCGCCCGACCTCGGCCTCCCCCATCGCCGTAAAGAACGGCAGCGCCAGCGAGCGGCGCGAGACCTCCTCGGCGACCGGGAACTGACCCTCCCGGAACCCGAATCGCGCCCGGTAATGCGGCATCAGGTGGATGCAGGGCAGGTACCCCTTGGAACCGACGCCGGCCTCGGCGAGCGCTTCGATGAGGCCATCGCGGTCGATCCCCACCGGAAGCTGAACGACGTAGACGAACCAGCTTCTACGCGCCCGCCCCTCGTCGGCGCAGGGCAAGACCAGGCCCTCGCGGTCCCCTTCGCCGGCGGGAGCGCCGCCCAGGGAAGCCAACGCATCCGCGTACAGAGACGCCACACGCGAGCGCTCGGCGAGCAGGGCGTCCGCGCGCTCTAGCTGTGCGATCCCGACCGCCGCCTGGATGTCCGTGAGCCGATAGTTGAAGCCGAGCCGCTCGTGCCCGAGCCAACCCATTTCCGGGGCGCGCCCCTGGTTTCGCTCGCTGCGCATGGCGGCGGCGACGTCGCCGTCGCACGGGATCGCCATCCCACCCTCCCCCGTCACCAGCTGCTTGTTCGCGTAGAAGCCGAACGTGGCGATATTGCCGCGGGCGCCCACCTTGATCCCCTCGGCGTCCACGGCGCCCGTCGCCTCGGCCGCGTCCTCGAGGATGTCCAGGCCGCGATCGGCGGCGAGCCTCTCGAGCTCCGGCATCGCCGCCGGGTAACCGAAGATGTGGACGGGCAGGAGCCCGACCGTCCGCTCGGCGACGGCGGCGGCGGCCGCCGCCGGCTCGATGTTCAGCGTCACCGGGTCGATGTCGCAGAAGACCGGTGCGACGTCCTCGTAGAGCAGGCAGTTCGCGGAGGAGACGAAGCTGAACGGGCTCGTGACCACCTCGTCCCCAGCGCCCCAGCCGAGCCCGCGAACGCCGAGATGAAGCGCGGCCGTCCCGGAGGAGAGGGCGACCGCGTCATCGGACCCGATCCAGGCGGCGAACTCGTTCTCGAAGCGCTCAAGCACCGGGCCCAGCGACAGGCGCCCGGAGCGCAGCACCTCGAGGACGAGTTCCTCCTCGCGGGGCCCGAGGTCCGGGCGCGCGAGCGGGATCGGGCTGTCGGGGCTCATAGCGGCGGGAGGCTACTGCCAGTAAGCAGTAGGCAGTAGGCAGGGACGCCCGGACTAGATCTGCCTACTGCTTCTGCGAACTGCTCACTGGAGCCGGCGATTCCGTTCGCGGCCCCTGAGCTTCCCGCGGCTGGAACGCATACTCGAGCGAGTCCACCAGCGCCTCCCAGGACGCCTCGATGATGTTCTCCGAGACGCCGATCGTGCCCCAGGTCTCACTGCCGTCGGAGGAGTCGAGAAGCACCCGCGTGACGGCGCCGGTGCCGTGGTGAGCGTCGAGGATCCGGACCTTGTAGTTGACGAGCTCGATGTCGGCAAGGTGAGGGTAGAGCTCGGTGATTGCCGAGCGCAGGGCGCGGTCGAGCGCGTTCACCGGACCGTTGCCCTCGGCCACGCGGAGGAAGCGATGGCCATTCACCCAGATCTTGATCGTCGCCTCCGTCTCAACCCTGCCGTTGGCCCGCTTGTCCGTGATCACCCGAAAGCCCTCCAGGCGAAACAGCGGGACGTAGCTGCCGGCCTCGCGCCGCAGCAGCAGCTCGAAGGATGCATCCGCGGCCTCGTATTGGTAGCCGCGATGCTCGCGCTCCTTCAGGCGCTCGACGGCGCGGTTGGCCGCGTCCGCGTCGAGGTCGACGCCCGCCGCCTCCGCCCGGCTCCGTACCGAGCCCTTGCCGGCGAGCTCCGAGATGAGGACATCACGGCGGTTGCCGACCAGGCTCGGCTCGATGTGCTCAAACGTCCGGGCGTCCACCTGAACACCGGCCGCGTGCATCCCGCCCTTGTGCGCGAAGGCGTTTCGGCCGACGTAGGGCTGATCGGAATCCGGCTGGAGGTTGCAGAGCTCGTCTACGAGGTGGGCGGTCTCCGTCAGCCGCCGCAGCCGCTGGGACGGCACGCACTCGAACTCCATCTTGAGCTGGAGCGTCGGCAGGATCGACACGAGGTTCGCGTTGCCGGTCCGCTCGCCGTAGCCGTTCATCGTCCCCTGGACGAGGCGAGCGCCCGCGCGCACGGCCTCGAGTGAGTTTGCGACGCCGCACTCCGCGTCGTTGTGCGCGTGGATGCCGATCCCGACCCGATCGCCAAGCGCCTCGCAGACCGCTGCGGTCACCTCCGCCACCTGGAACGGCAGGCTCGAGCCGTTGGTGTCACACAGCGTGACGTTCTCCGCCCCGGCCGAGACGGCCGCGCGCAGACACTCCAGCGCGTATCCGGAGTCATCCCGCCAGGCGTCGAAGAAGTGCTCGGCGTCGTAGACGACGCGCTTCCCGCGCCCGACGAGGTAGCACACGGAGTCGGTGATCATCCCGAGGTTCTCAGTCCGGGAGACCTTGGTGACCAGCTCGAGGTGAAGTCCCCACGTCTTCCCCACCAGCGTGCACACCGGGGCAAAGCACGCGGCGAGCTCGCGCAGAGCGGCATCCTCCTCAGCGGCGACGCCGCGCCGGCGCGTCATGCCGAAGGCGCAGACCTCGGCCTGCTCGAGCCGGACTCCGCGGAGCAGCTCGAACAGCTCGGCGTCCTTTGGGTTGGAGCCGACGAAGCCGGCCTCGATCAGGTGTACCCCGAGCGCGTCGAGCGCCTGCACCACCCTCGCCTTCTCGGCGGCCGAAAGGGACATTCCCTGCCCCTGCATGCCGTCGCGCAAGGTCGTGTCGTAGAGCTTTACCTGCGTCAATCGATGCCTTTCGGTTGGAGGGACGACCGGGAGTCAGGCGCGGGCGGACCGCGCGGCCACGGGGCGATCTACGCCGCCGCGGCGCTCCTAATTCGCTCGATGCCTCCAGCGACGCGGAGCATCAGGGCGTGACTCTACTCGGTTGCTCCACCATGTCGAGCCATTCCTGGTACTCCGGGGCGCGGCCGTGCAGCGCGTCCTCGAACTTCGCCTGGATGACCCGCGTGATCTCGCCCGGCTCTCCGATCACATGGTCGTCGACCTCGCGAACCGGCACGAGCTCGGCGGCAGTGCCGGTCAGGAAAGCCTCGTCGGCGAGGAACAGCTCCGAGCGGGCGACATCGCGCTCGGTGACCGGATAGCCGAGATCGGTCGCGATCTGGATCACCGAGCGCCGAGTTATCCCATCGAGGATCGAGCTCGCGTGACCGGGCGTCACTAGGGCGCCGTCACGAACGATGAACACGTTCTCGCCGGAGCCCTCGGACACGTTGCCGTGAACGTCGAGGAGGATCCCCTCGTCGTACCCCGCGTTCGCCGACTCGACCTTCGCCAGGATCGAGTTCAGGTACTGACCACACGCCTTCGCGTGCGGGATCAGGGAATCGCCAGAGATGCCCCGCCACGAGGAGACCTTGCAGCGGATGCCGTTGCGCTTTCCCTCCTCGCCGAGATAGGCGCCCCACGGCCACACCGCGACGATGAAGTCGATCGGGGCGCTCTGGGCGAACAGCCCCATCTCGCCATAGCCGCGGAATGCGAGCGGGCGGATGTAGCAGCTCGTCAAGCCGTTGCGGCGGATGAGCTCGTGCGTCACCTCCCGCAGCTCGTCGACGGAGTACGGGAGTTCCATGTAGTAGAGCTCCGCCGAGCGGACGAGCCGATCGAGGTGTTCCCGGTGGCGGAAGACGGCGGGGCCGCGCCCGGTCTCGTAGGCGCGGATGCCCTCGAAGACCCCCGTCCCATAGTGGAGGCCGTGGCTCAGCACGTGGACGTTGGCGCTATCCCACGGGACGTACTCGCCGTTCATCCAGATCCACTCCGACTTCTCCACTGCTCCTCCAGGCGTCCTTTGGGTGCGCTGGAAGTATGACCCATGCTCCAACGCTGTCCAACGGCCTGGCTCAGCGGGAGAGGGCAGCGACGACCGCGTCCGTCATCCCCTCGGTGCCAACCGCATCATCCGCGGTGCTCGCGAGGTCCGGCGTGCGCACGCCTTGCTCGAGCACGAAGTCGACCGCCGTCTCGATGGCGCGCGCCGGCTGATCCATGCCCAGGCCATGGCGAAGCATCATTGCCGCGGAGAGAAAGGTCGCCAGCGGATTGGCGATTCCTTCCCCGGCGATGTCCGGCGCGGAGCCATGCACCGGCTCGAAGAGGCCCGGACGCTCGGCCCCCAGGCTCGCGGACGGCAGCATGCCGAGCGAGCCGGTGAGCATCGCCGCCTCGTCACTCAGGATGTCCCCGAACAGGTTCTCGGTGAGGATCACGTCGAAACGGGCGGGGTTCGCGACGAGCTGCATCGCCGCATTGTCGACCAGCATGTGGTCGAGCTCGACGTCACGGTAATCGGCCGCGATCCGCTCGACGGTCTCGCGCCACAGCCGGGAGGTCTCGAGCACGTTCGCCTTGTCCACGGAGGTGACGTGGGCGCCATCCCTCGCGCGGCGCCGCGCGGCCTCGAAGGCGACGCGCCCGATCCGCTCGATCTCGCCGGCCGTGTACTCGCAGTCGTCGTGGGCCCGGTCCCCCTGCCGGCCGCTCGATCCGAAGTAGATGCCGCCGGTGAGCTCGCGGACCACCAGGAGGTCCGTGCCATCGATCACCTCCGGGCGGAGCGGACTGGCGTCCACCAGCGCCCGGGTCGGGCGCACGGGACGGAGATTCGCATATAGCGCCAGGCCCCTGCGGAGCCCGAGGAGACCCTGCTCGGGACGGGGCGCATCCGGATCGGTCGTATCCCACTTGGGGCCCCCCACCGCGCCGAGCAGGACCGCATCGGCGCTGCGGCAGGCCTGCAGCACCTCATCGGTCAGCGGGGTGCCGTATTCGTCGATCGACGCGCCCCCCACGGGCTGCTCGGCGAACTCGAACTCTCCGAGCGCCTCCAGCACCCCCCGGGTGGCGGCGACGATCTCGGGACCGATCCCGTCGCCTGGCAACAGAACGATCCGCGGCGGGCGATCCGGAGTGCTCACGGGCGCGCATCATGCCTGACCCGTCCGCTTGCGGCCTGGTGACACACCGTCCCGCGGCGGCGGTAGAAGAATGGCGCGCATGCCGGGACGGCTCATTCGCTGCGGGGCACTGGAGGCGATCGTCCTCGCCGGCGCCGGCATCGCCTGGGCAGCCGCCGGTGGCACCGACTGCCGGACGCGGACCGGGAAACCGTTCCCTCGATGTTGGTAAACGGAACAGTCTGTACGTGGGTCCGTCGGCCGCCGCCGGAGGTGCCGATCCCACCCCGCCTATAGACTGCGCGCCGTTGCGGGGTCGCACTATTGCTCCGGCGCTCGTTCTCAGCGCAATCTTGGCTCTGGCGGTCCCCCCTACGGCAGGGGCCGCCAGGTTCACGAATGGGGTGACGGCCGGCGAGATCAGGGCAAAGTCCGCGGTGATCTGGGCACACGCGACCAACGCTGGCGAGTACGCCGCTGAGGTCGCGACGGACAAGCGCTTCAACCACGTCGAGGACACCGCCAAGGTGAAGGCGAAGAAGTTGAAGGACTTCACGATCCAGAAGAAGATGAAGGGCCTGAGGCCCGGGAGGCAGCACTACTACCGCTTCTGTAAGGGCACGAAGTGCAGCGAGCGGGGGACGTTCGAGACCGCCCCGAAACCTGGGAAGTCGAAGACGATCCGGTTCGCGTATTCGGGGGACGACGACGCGGCGCGGAGCGGCGGGCAGACCAAGCCGTTCTGGGGCCACATGCTTGCCTTCAAGTCGATGCGGGAGGAGGACAACGACTTCAACGTCCACCTCGGTGACACGATCTACTCGGACTCCGAGGCTCCGCACTCCGGGCCGCTCGCGCTCACTCGGGCGAAGAAGTGGGCGAAGTACAAGCTCAACCTCGGCGAGCGGAACCTCACCAACCTGCGCAAGTCGGCCGGTTTCTATAGCCAGTGGGACGATCACGAATTCATCAACGACTTCTCGCCCAACCAGAACCGCTTCATACCCAGCCTCGCGACCCAGGCGATCACGTTGGGCGGGCAGAGGATCTATAAGGCCGGCCAGCACGCGTTCCGGGACTATGCGCCTGTCACCTACTCGCACAAGGACGGCCTCTACCGCACCTTCCGGTGGGGCAAGAACCTCGAGCTGTTCTTCCTCGACGAGCGCTCGTTTCGCTCTCGCGAAGCCTGGGTGGGAGGAATCTGCGACAACGCTATGACCCGGATGCCCGACTTCGCGCCGACGTTGCCGACCAGCATTCGGACCAAGTTTTCGCCGCTCGTCACATCGTTCGCCCAACCCGTCTCCCAAGAGTGCAAGAACGCGATCAACGATCCGAACCGGACAATGCTCGGCAGGCGCCAGTACCACCAGTTCATCCATGACGTTGCCTCGTCGAAGGCGCGTTGGAAGCTGGTCATCAATGAGGTCCCGATTCAGCAGATGTTCGCGACGGGGACGGCGTATGACGACTGGGGGGGCTATGCCTTCGAGCGCGTCAAGCTCCTCAAGGCGCTCATGACCCGCGGCGTGGACCACCTCGCCTTCCTGACCACTGACGAGCACGGCGCGTTCGAGAACGTCGTCCGCCTGCGGACGTTCACGGACGAGGTGGCCCCGAGCAATGCGCCGGCCAATCCACAGAACACGCCATACCACGACTACGTCATCGGCCCGGTGGCGACGAAGACGTTCTGGCATGAGATCGACGATGCGCCGGGGGTCCCCCCCGGGTCGGGTCGGCTGGACTCCAGCTTGTTCTTCACACCGCCTCCTCCGGTTGGCCTCGGCATGTCTTGCGATCAAGGAAACAAGTTCAGCTACGCAGAGGTCGAGGTCACAAAGCAGTCGGTGACGATCGACTACAAGGACCAGAA
>JBKPHA010000123.1:0-10302 GCA_046729615.1 Actinomycetota bacterium | reverse complement strand
CGTTTGTCGGTCTCACGCCGGCCGCTGAAGGCGGACCAGCATGCGTAGGTGTACCTCTCGTCCACAGCCTTTGTGCGACAGCATCCGCGAAGAGCAACAGCTGATGGCATATACGGTGGACCCGCCTAACCAGCGTCGAACCCTTGAGAACGCCCGCCGAGAGCTCCAAGCCCGCCGAGTGGCTAGCTGAGCGGCTGGTCGAATGGCCTGATGCGGTCGGAGCGACCCGGGTGGGTGCCGTCGTCCCGACCGGATTCGAGGCCTATGCCCGGGTGTTTCCATCGCTCTACGTCGCGGAGGAGAAACGGCTCCGCTGGGCGGAGCTCGCCGCCATCAATGGGCGGGTCGCCCATCCGCTGATGGAGTTGCATCTAATCGCCTCGGCGGCGCCGGGACACGGCCCCTCACCCTGGGATCCCGAACCTGGGTGGCTGGGCGGGCCTTTACCGCAAGAGGAGCTCCGCGAGCTCGCCGAGGTCCTGCGCGAGTTCACCGGTACCCCAGAGCTCTGTTGGTATTGCGTCTGGACCGGCTACGGCGGAATCGAGGAGACCGAGACCGGCGCTCGGATCCACCACCCCGGCCGGGACTACTTGGTCTCTTCCGGCCCGATAGAGGAGGTGACGTCATTCGATGAACTCGTGGGGCCGGAAATCTGGTGGCCCGACGATCGCGCTTGGTGCGTCGGGTCCGACGTCGATTTGGCGGCCAGCTACGTCGGCGGAAGCGCGCAGTGCGTCGAAGCACTCCTGGCCTCCGAGACCCTCGAGGCGCTTCCCGTCGCTTCAGACGATCGTGTTGACATCAATGCTGATGAGATCAACCGTGGCGGATAGTGAGACTTCCGCTTCGCGCGAAAAGCGGAAGCCTCACGGCTGGTGTCCGAGCTTGGTCAACATGAGGTTTATCCCTGCCTGCGGCTGCCCCCGTTGAAGCTGTCGGTCAGCTAGACCTTTGGTGGATGGCTGAACTCCAATCGCCTGCCACCGCTGCGGCCGCCCGCTCGATCCCGAGCGTGCCGACCTGGATGCCTGGCTCGTGCTGGACAGGCGGGAGGACGGCTGGATGCTCGTCGTCTGCCGGGACTGCCAGACGGCCGCCCAGCGCGAGCGCCTGCGGCTGCTCCCATAGCCGCTCACGCTAGCTGGTAGCTGATCCCCCCATTCAGGCGGCTTTCGACACCGACGTCGCAGGGTGGCCCTTGGCCCACGAGACGATCCGCTGCGACTCGCTGATCACCTCGCCGTCGTCGGTGACCAGCACTGGAACGACAGGACTACCGGTTAGCTCGAGGACCTCTCTTCGCCCGTCGGTCATCAGCTTGATCGGACCGATCCCGAGGCCGCGGACCTTGATGATCTCCGGATCGTGACCGGCATCGCGAAGCGCCTTGTAGGCGTTGTGGCAGGGATGTCCACGCGGTGGGCGGGGCACCTGGACGGTGTTCCAGCACACGTAGAGCTTCACGCTCGGAGCATATTCGCGGTAACACGGTGGAGGCCTGGGTGCGCGAGCCGCTGCTGCATTTCCTCAGGGCCAGCCCGGTCACGTCGGCGCCGGCGCCATTGCCGTCGATGTTGATCGTGTCATCACCATTGGTGCCCTTGACGACGACGTTGTCGACCGCGCCATCGCCGGCGTTGCCGCCGAACGACCCCGCGAGGTCGAGGTTGGTCTGGGTCACGTCGGTGCCCGTGAGGTCGTTGACGGTGACCGTGTCGGCGCCGCCGACGGCGTTGTCGTCGACGGTCTCGACCCCGTTGGTGTCCATGGTCACGTTGCCCTGGACGCGGAAGAAGGTAAGCCTTCCCCCGTTCGCCGTCATCGTCACCTGCTCGGCCACCGCGGCGCCGTTGAACACCATCGTGTCGGCGCCGCCCTGGCCCTCGATCGCGTCGCTGCCCTCGCCGTTGTCCCAGACGAAGGTGTCGTTGCCGGCGCCGAGGGTGGCGGTGTCGTTGCCCTTGCCGCCGTCGACGGTGTCGTTTCCGTCGCCGCCCCTGAACGTCTCGTTCTCGAGGACGCCTGCCACGACCTGCCCGCCCTGCAGCGAGTCGTTGCCGTCGCCGCCGGCGATCCTCGTCGGGATCAGGTTGGTGCCGGTGCCGGTGAAGGCGCCGTTTCCGTCATCGATGCGAGCGGAATCGTTGCCGTCGCCCACCTTGACTTCGATCGCCTCGACGTCTCGGCGCGCGAACTCGAAGTCGGCCGAGCCGTTGTCGCCCGCGTCGACCTGGACCGTGTTCGGGTCGCCGGACTTGAGGCGAAGCGCGACCTGTTGTCCGCCATCGCCGCCCTTGACGGAGAGCGTGCCGCGGTTGACGTCGGCACGGACGCCGTCGACCTTGTCGTCCTTCGCGCTCGCAAAGGCCGGAACAACGAGCGCCGCGAGCGCGAGGGCGGCGGCCGTTGCCGTTGTAATGAGCTGGAGTGGCCACCTGGGCCGTGAGTCGGGGTTCATTTGGGGACTACCTCCGGATGGGGGGGGTTATCGACCGCTGAGACGCGATCGCGTGCGTCTATTGGCTAAGACACCGACAGCCCCCAGTCCTTCCCGCGATTGGAAGCGCCTTTTTTAGATCCGTGGCCGCGACCATCCGTGGCGTCGTAGCGAGAGGCGAATGGGGCTGCGTATTGGATTTCAGCGAGACGCGTGGGCTGCGCTCTTCCTCATACGCGGTAGCGGATCTCAGCTCACCACGGTCCGCCGAGCGCACGCTGCCAGACTTGCCTGGTGGCCGACCGTCAGCAGCGCAGTCCCACGCGCGGGCGCGGGGCGCGCACCCTGCGCCTCGGGCGGGTCGCCGCGGGGGGCGCGGTTCGCTGGGCAAGCGACCGCGTCGACGCCCGCGGCAGCGAGGAGGTCCAGCGGCGCCGTCGCGGTGACCGCCTGGTGGCGACGATCGACTCGCTGGTCGATCAGCTCCAGACGATGCGCGGGGCCGCGATGAAGGCCGGCCAGGTCCTCTCCACGGTCGAGTTCCCGGGCCTCGACGGCGATCAGTCCGCGCACCTGCAGGAGCGCCTGGCCGCACTTCGCGACAACGTGCCGGCGGTCGACTGGAAGCAGATGCGGAAGGTGATCGCCGCCGAGTGGGGAGATGATCCCGAGCGCGTGCTCGACTCGATCGACCCCGAGCCGGCTGCGGCGGCAAGCATCGGACAGGTCTACCGTGCGCGGGCGGCGAACGGGCGCGAGGTGGCGGTGAAGGTCCAGTACCCCGGCGTAGGAGAGGCGGTCGAGTCGGACATGCGAAACGTGCGCATGCTCGCGCCGCTTCTGCGCCGGCTGATGCCGGGACTCGATGTGAAGCCGGTGCTCGCCGAACTCGGTGAGCGGATCTCGGCGGAGTGCGACTACGAGCTCGAGGCCTCCAGCCATCGTCGCCTCGCGCGCTTCTGGCGTGGCCATCCGTTCATCACGGTCCCGGCCGTCGACACGACCCTCAGCCGCCGCCGCGTGCTGGTCAGCGACTGGGTGGAGGGAATCGACTTCGCCGAGGTCGCTAGCCAGCCCGATCCGGTCCGCGACCGATATGCGGAGATCGTCTACCGCTTCTACTACGGGGTGGCGCGCGAGCTCGACCTGGCGCTCGGGGATCCCCACCCGGGCAATTACCTCCTCTGCGAGGACGGCCGGGTGGCGTTCCTGGACTTCGGCATGGTGCGCGAGCTGCCGCGCGGCTACCTCATGCGCGAGGCCGTCATCTTCGCCGCGATCCGAAGCCACGACCAGCGTGCGCTGGTCGAGGCGATGCGATCGCTCGGCTACCTGCGCGGGGACGGCGACTGGAACGGCACGCTGCTGCTCGACCACATGCGTGCCATGTCGTGGTGGCTCCAGGAGGGCGAGCGGCTTCGCCTGGCACCCGAGGACGCGTGGCGCGGCGGCGCCTCGCTCCGTGAGCAGCGCAATGCGGAGCTCATGCAGCAGTTGCGCCGCATGGACCTGCCGCCGGAGGCCTTGCTTCTGCGCCGCATGGAGGGCCTGCTGTTCCAGGTCGCCACCTCGCTTCGCGCCTGTGCCGACTGGGGCGGGCTGTTGCGCGAGCTGATCGAACGCGGTGAGCCCCTCGGCCCGCTCGGCACCGAGCACGCCGCCTGGCTTGCCGAGCGCGGGCTATGGACCGGCGACCCACCGGCGCGCGGTTAGGTCGTCGTAGCTCCAGTCACCGAATCTCGCGGCCGATGCGGCGCTGGCAGGTGCACTCGCTCGATTATCCGTGCGTCGTAGCAAGAAACGAATCGGGCCCCGGATCTGAAAGCGCGTTGTCCTCGTGGTACCGCTTTAGTACCGACTGCTACGCCGTATGCATCCAGATCGTCCACAGGCGTGGACGCAATGGACGATCTGGACGCTCACAGACGTACCGACACCGATTGCATGTCGGCTGGGGGGGGAGGTCGCCGGTTCAAATCCGGCCGCCCCGACCGGGGGAAAGTCCGCTTCCCGAGCGGGCCTTCGGCATTTCAGGGCGTCTAGTCAAGCGCCGGAGAGGCCGTCTTGGTGCCGCTTGTGGTACCAAATGGCCCAGGCGTGCGCGAAGGTTGGCCGATTCGAATCCGGCCGCTCGACCGGTAACGCCGCCGCTTCCGATGCGGAAGTCCGCGATGACGCGTCGAATCCGCAGCGGCAGCATCTCCAGTGATACCGGTCGGGGTACCGGTTTCGTGGGTCCCTCACCCCGGCCAGCGGGCCAATTGCTCCAACCGCCACGTGAACACACCCTGTCCCGCGGGGCCTAACGCGAGGCCTCAGGCGATTCGGCGCTCGAAGGCCGTTTCCAGTCGCGGCCCGACCCCCTCGGGGTCGTCCACCGTCTTTGAGATCGTGAGGCTCGCTTCTCGCCCCACGAGGCTCAGGGTCGCGATCTGGTTGTCGAAATAGGGGCCGCCGGCGAAGCGCCAGCGGATCTCGGGATCATCGACCCCCGCGGCGCGGGCGAGAGCGCGGAGGAGGATCTCGGCGGGGCGAGTCTTGGCGATCCGAACCGCGCGCCGCTCGCGTGCGTCGAGCGCCTTGCGGAACGGGGAGCACACCGCCTGGTAGACGGCGCTTCTTACATTCGCGTCACGGCGGAACGCCACCTCGGCGAGGTAAGCGTGGTGGACGTCGCCCGAGAGGATGCAGATGGACGCAGGCGGGCGTCCGCGCCGCCCGGAGCCGACCTCCTCCAGCAGCCGCGTGAGGAGGGTGAATGAGCGCTGAAAGGCCGCCCAGTGATCGCAGTCGAGGCCCTGTCTCATTCGCTCTGCGATCCTCGCCGCACCCGCACCCCAGGCGCCCCCGCAAACGGCCTCGTTCCAGGCCTCCAGGTGATGTAGGCCGGGCGCCAGCAGGTAAGGGTCCGAGGTCCCGATCAGCAGGTGGTCGAAGTCGCCGCGCACCTTGTCCTGAACCCAGTCCCACTCCTCCTCGTCGAAGATCGAGCGGCGGCCTTCCTTCAGGACGCGCCCGGTACGCACGTCCATCACGATGAGTCGCGTCGAGCCCATGTCGCGGTAGTAACTCCACCGCTTGCCCTCTCGCTCACGATCCTCCTTCGCCGCGTACTTCCGCAGCTCGGGCCCCGCCTCGTCGAGCTCGCGAGCCCGGCGATAGAGCTCGTTCTGCTCCAGCTCCCCTGGCGAGAGGTTGCCGATGAACTGGTAGATCCAGTAGGACATCAGCCCCGCCTCGACGCGCTCCTGCCACCAGGGCCGGCGGCGCATCTCCTCGAGCCAGGAGCGGGAGATGTTCCAATCGTCATGCATGTCGTGGTCGTCGATCACCATGGCGATCGAGGTGGTCGAGAACAGCCATCGGATCACGGGATCGCTCCATGACTCCAGGTACAGCCGGGTGTATTCCTCGAAGTCGGCCACCTCCTCGCCCGGAGGGCGCGTGGTGTCCCTCCTGGAGCGGATGAAGTCGAGCGCCTGCGGAGAGACCTCATCCGCGTATACCTGGTCGCCGAGCAGCAGCACGAGCTCCGGCCAGCGATCGGGCTCGGATTCGATCATCGACAGCGCCAGCGTGTGCAGAGCGTCCAGACCGCGGCCACGGTCATCCTCGTCCTTGGGCAGCGTGTAGGGCGGGTGGTGGGGGAGAGCAGCACGGCAGGAGCCGAAGATGAGGTCGATTCGCCCCCGCGGCTCAACGGTGCGGATGACGCTGGGCGGGAGCCCGGAGTCGGGCTCAGGCCAGCGCCCCTCACCGTCCAGTGAGACCCTGTACTCGGAGGTGGTTCCGGGCTCGAGCCCGTGGATGGAGACCAGCGCGTAGTGGTGACCTTCGACTCCGAACGTATGCGCTCGGTGGCCCAGCACCTCGACCTCGCACGCGCCGTCCGTCTCCACCCACACGGTCGCCTCGGTGTCGGAGACATAGCGAAGGACTGGGCCCAGAACCAACTCGGGCATCCCTTCTGGATACCCAATCCGACTCGCATGATCCCTCAGCGCGTTCTGGACACAACAACTGCAAGACCGGCCACGCCCGCTGATTCTTGCGCGATCTGCCGCTTTCCCGCTCCGCGCGAAAGGCGAAAGCGCTACGCCGCAAGCCGCATTCGCTCGACGATCCGTGCGTCGCAGCGAGAGACGAATCGGGCCAGGTATACGTCTCTCGCGACGACCCCGCAGCCGGCCCGGTCACCTAATCTCGCCGGCATGAATGAGATCCGGCAAGACGATCAATGCATCGAGCGGCCCGGGCTCGTGGATGACGCCCACTACTACTCCGTCGGCGAGTACCAGGCGGGCCTGCGGAGGGGACGAATGCTGAGCAGCTCGAAGGCGCGATCCTTCCACTGCGTGATATGGACAGATGGAGCTCCGCCGGTGGAGAAGCTGACCCTCGATTGGCAGCAGACCGCGGAAGGCAGCGGGTTCCGCATTTGCGACTGGGACGTCTACGACGCGCAGATGCGGAAGCTGCTCGGCCTGATCAGAACTTCAGGCGGCGAAACGTCGCGACGTTCTCAGTCGAGTGACCTGCGACTCATCACAGCGGATAGCCGCGGACCAGCTCCAGCACTGCCTTAATCCGTGCAGGGGAAGCGCCCCACTGAACCATCCACGCCTCTACGTAGCGGCCCGACTCCCCCTTGATTGTCCCAATCGCAGGGGGTTCGTGGGAGAGAACTCCCTGCGCCTCTTCGAGGGTCATCGGCTCCCAGATCACGTGCTGATGAAGGCGCAGGGCCGCCGGGAGGGCGGCCATGGCCCGGCGGGGCAGACTTGGGCGCGTCCGCTCCGGAGGGTAGTTCCAGGCGTGTCGGTTGCGTCGTGCATGCTCGCGCTCGCGCTCTTCCATGAGGCTGATCGACAAGGCGTACATGTGGGGTCCTCTCTTCCGTGGATTGCTCTGGAGCCGTATTCGCTCCAGCGGACCTTCGTCGGCGGCTAGTGGTGGAGAAGCGAGTTCAGTTGCAGGGCCGCCACAGCGGCCATCGCGCGCCGGATCAGCGACTGGGGCTTCGGCTCCAGGGGGCGCTTCCAAGCGTGCCGATTGCGGTGTGCGTGCTCGCTCCCGCGCTGCTCCATACAGTCGACCATGAAGTGCGGGTTATGCACCGGGGACCTTCTTCCTTCCGTGTCGCTACTCCGCCAGTACGTATTACATCCCCTGCGGCCACTCACCGCAATGGCCCACGTGGCCCATTTTCCGTTCAACTACTTGAACGATTGACGCCGGCCATATCTCGCGCCGGAGGGGAGGGTCGGTCCGCGCGAGCGGCGATCGACGTGACGCCGGGTGACGATGGCGCGCGCCGCTGAAAATGCGACCGGGTAATCGCCACGCGGAGTGCCTACTCCCGCAGCCCGGCGGCTTCGAGGGCCTCGGCGCGCTCGATGTACTCGTCAATGCGCGTGCGCGGATCTTGCTCCCGCGATCGCAGCGTCTACGTCGTGAGGCTGAACAGCGACCACGTGTCACCTGGACCCGCCGCGGTAGGCGCACGCTCGGCTGAGGCTTCGCTACCCCGGCACGGAGGATCGGGCGGCCGAGCTCCGGGCTCAGCGACGCACGCACGGAGCGGAGTCGCGAGCGCTGATCGAGCCGCCGCCCTGGAAGAAGCTTGTATCCCGGAAACGCCACGATCCGCTGCACCAGCGCGGCGTTCGCACGTAGCCCTTGCCGCCGCGCTCGGCGCCGAGTTTCAGCGAAACCTTCGTGAGCGTGAACATCCCGGTTGGGGTTCCCTCCGGCGGCTGAAGGCTATGCAGCGTGGAGGCGGCGTATCGGTAATCGATTTCCGACCTGACCGTGGCATTGCCAACCTCCGCCTCGGCTAGGAAGATCAGCGTCGTCCTGCCGCGACGCCGCTTCCCGTTGTAGATCTGGAAGCTGCCGGTCACCGGCTCCGCGAGTGCCGGGCGCGCATCAGCCTCGAAGGTTCCCTGGCCCACGTTTGCCCGCTGGGAGCAACGCTCCTGGCCGTACTCGGAGGGCTGGCGCGGAAGCGGGCACTTCGGGAAGGCGCGCCCCCTCAATCGAAAGCCCTTGGCAAGCCGGATCTCGTTTCGTGCTTCGCGCGGGAGCTCGCGCCCCTCGCGGTTGCCGAAGAACGCGTGATACCGGATTACCGCGTCGGAGCCCGTCCGTGGCGGCTGGACCTCCGTGTCGATCATCAAGAAGTTTCCGTTCGGCTGGGTGCTGGAAGGACCGGCCTGGACCGCCGCCGGGACGATCAAAGCAGCCAGACCACCGCACAGCGCCAAGGCGACACCGGCCTTCATCCGTCTGGTCATGGAGCCCCTGCCCGGCATTTCCACGCCTGTTCTACTCGATAGTGGGACGCGCTCAATTATTCGTGTGTCGTAGCGAGAGCAAGCGCGCCATTTATCGGTTCGAGGGGGACGCACCATCCGAGCTCTCCGCGGCGTTCCCGCGGTCCAGAGAATCACCCGTGGCTACCCGAGCACTTGGAGATATTGAGGAATCCGACGGAAACGCCCCCGTGGCCTTGGAGACATCTGCTCAGGCAGGCAGTGCCCTGCGGAGGCGTCGGGAGCGGCACCGGCCGGCAGCGGTGGGGCAGCCGACCGCGCCGCAGCTACGACCGCGGGACGCGGACTCGCGTAGCGCCATCGGCTCCTGAGGCTGGCCCGGTGAGTCGAGATCTTCAGCGACTGCGCCGGCGTGGGGTGCGAAGCCGCCTGACGGCTACGTGCCTCGTCGAACGTCCTCGTAGGTAGCGCGATCTCGACCTGCACCCAGGAGCGCGTCCTCCCGATCCGAATACACCTTGAAGCGCACGAGCCGGCCGCCGTCGAACCTCCACTCGTGGGCGGTGCGGCGCTCGACCGGGATCCCGCTCCCCACACCCGTAGCGGTCGCTCGAACGAACACGAGCACCCGCTCCGCGTCGACCTCGACAAACTGTTCTGGCTCGAAGTGCAGGTCGCCCCACGGCCAGTTCGCGGCAATCCGCCGCACCCCATCCACGCCCATGACCACGCGCCCATCAGGGTAGGCGTCGGTGAAATCGAACTCCGTGTTGGGCGAGGCGACCTCGGCAAGCGCCGCGAGCAGATCCGGGTCAAGCGGAAGCGGCCGGGCATAGATACGCCGCACGACCTCGAGCGCCTCCGACATCGCACGAAGTATCGTCCACCGGCGTTAGTCGCCGCTGGTAGCCGACAAGCCGCGGGTGACCTGCCGGGCGGGCCGCTCCGAGCGTGTTGACTGAATCCCGTGCGGACGAGACACAACTCCAGGCCTTCTTGAGGACCATGGAGGAGGAAGTCGTCCGCAAGTTGACCGTCCGCGCAGACGCTGCGAGCGATCCGCCCGCGCTCCCAGCCGTCGGGTCATAGCGCCTAAGCCTTCGCTGGCTCTAGCGAACGAGAAGCGGAGGGGACTCAAACCCCCGATTGCCTCGACCAACAACTCCACCCAGGCGGGGCGATCGAGGCTATCCGTGCTCATGCACCGACTCTGAGAGCGGCTCCGTTCGCTGAGTTTCGCTCAGTTCGGTATGACCCGGAGTAGCGCGGGGAAAGGCCGCCTCGACCCACTCGCGCTCGTGCGCGCTGGGCGCGGGGAACGGCTCGATCGCGGTCCGCCACCTCCAGGATTGGACCTTCCGGGGGTCCAGATCTGCGTTGTCCGGGATGCCGTCCCGGTGGAGACTCGCAGTCGATCAAAGGCCACTACCACCAGGAGGCCCACAATGAGGGCACGCACCATCACCACCATCGTCGTTCTCGGCGCACTCGCGATCCCGGTCAGCGCGGCCGCCCAACCGGTCGACCCGCCAGCCGGCATCAACTCCGGTCTCGGACCGAGCGACTCGAGCCGGCCCGCGGGGGACT
>JBKPHA010000122.1:0-14468 GCA_046729615.1 Actinomycetota bacterium | reverse complement strand
CCGTCGGCTCCCAGTTGCTCTGATGCTTGGGGTTGATGTCGTACCCGGCAGGGCGCTCGTTGTCGAAGCTGGTAGCTCCGGAGGCCGGCCCGGCCATCGTGGTCGCGATGACGACCGCCGCCGCGAGCGACGCGAGGGCTGGGGTTCGTACCTGCACTGGGACCTCCCTTTGCTCATGCTCCGGCGGTTTCGGCCGTGGGCGGTTGATATCGGAGACGGCTCCCCGAGTCAACTGGGTCGACGCACTCCCCGGGACATCCGTCGGGCTGATTTTGACCACCCTGGGCTGAGAGAAGACGGCTCGCCGGAGCCGGTGCCTGGTCCGGGTCGATCGTCCAACGACCGCCCGAGTGGTTCACCGCACATCTAAGACCGTGCAGTCGTGCTTGCCGTTGTAGTCGTCGGACGGCCCGATGCCGCGCGGGGACAGGGGTGTGGATCACCGCGGGTCGGAGCGGTAAGCGATCGAGCGGTGGCGGATGGCGGCGACCCGGACGGTCTGACCGGCATCGGTCACCTGGTAGATGATGCGGTAGGCGCCGACCCGCAGTGAGCGCAGCCCTCGAAGTCGGCCGTGAAGAGGGTATCCGGCATGCGGGTCGCGGCCGAGCAGCCGAAGAGCATCCTCGATCGCGTCGATCAGTGGCCAGTCAAGGTTGAGCAGCTCGCGTCGCGCCCGGTGCGCGAGAACGACGCGAGCCACAGCTCACCGACTGGCTCGGCGCTCAGCGAGGTCGCGGTGAAGTTCCTCGAGCGTCACGGTCTCGTCCCGGGATAGCTCGGCCAGGCCGGCCTCGAGCGCCGCGAGCGCATCGGGGTCGGAGAGGATCTCCGCGGTCTCCTCGAGCGCCTCGTACTCGTCGACGGGAACAAGTACGGCGGCCGGCCTGCCGTGGCGGCTGACGAGCACGTGATCGCGCCGATCGGCGACATCACTGAGCAGCTGGCTGAGGTTGCTCCGGAACTCCCGGACGGGGACGGTCTTGGCCATGGAGGCAGGGTACACGATTGCGTACACATTCCTCGCGGACGACGCGCGTCCGCGCTACGCCATCAACCGCACCTCGAGCGTCGGGGCCACCAGCCCGCCCGCGCCTCCCATCAGGCCCAGGGGCCGGCGTCTCCGGGGCTGGCCGAGCTAGCTCACCTGCTGGTCGACCTGGGGCCGGTGGCCGCCGAGCTGGACCTGCTGGCCGGGCGCGCCGCGTTGCTGGAAGCCGAACTGCGCCGCGCCACGGAGGAGAGCCGATGACCGCCCGGCGGCTCCTGCAGACGATCACTCCGCTCGGCGACGCCACCTAATCCAGCGCGAAATCGCGTACCGAAGATCCCGACCTGCCGTTTGCTCCATTTGCCCGGGAGGGCCGCCGCTACCCCGCTTGGCGATCCACAGCTGCCGCGCGAGGGCAAGGCCGACTCGAGCTTGCATGCCCCGTCAGGGCGTGACGGCCAGGAGCTTTCTACCTCACCGCAAGTCGCAGCGCGGTCCCCGCGACTGCCGCGGGGTGTAGGCCGATCACGCAGTGTTCTCGACGTCGTAGCGATACCCCAGCGCGTGGTGGCTGAGGACGTCGCGCGGCTTGGTGCTCAGGACCGGCATCGGCTCGTCCTCGTCGAACCGCGTGCCCTCGCTCGCCGGTAGGTACGGCTCGTCATGGCCGTGCTTCTTCTCCCACACCGCCCAGAGGCGATCGACGTTCGCGTGGTGGAGGAAGAAGACCGGATCGTTGGGCGAGGTCGACAGCTCCATCGTCCCCCCGACCCACCCGTGGACCGGGTCGTGGACGATGTGCTCAAGCGTCGGGCGAAAACCGCGCCCGGGCCGGCTGCGCTTCATGTCGTCCCAGGGTGCCGTGTCGTAGGGGGTGCGGTTAAGCGAACCGCGGATCTGGGCCTTGGTCGGCAAGCGCCCGTCCTGACCGAGCGCGCGGCGCAGCGCCGGGTCGCGGATGCGGTCGCTTTGCACCGTGAGCTTCCAGTCCCCGGTCCTGTAGGCGAACGGCCCGCTCGCCACGTGCTGCTTCGCCCCCTCACCGGACCCGCCCATGAAGTCCTCCCCCCAAAGCGAGGAGGACTTGCTTCGGTCGTTGAGCCAATCCCAATAGGAAAGCCTCACCCGGTCATCGATCTTCTGGAGCTCGTGCTCGAAGCGCAACAGAAACCGGCGATGCCAGGGTAAAAACCAGGGGTTGCGATGCGCCATCTTCCCCATTTGCATCGTGGCGCCCATCGAGGGCATCGCCGCACGGTGGTCCTTGACCATCTGGTCGTAGACCCCCTTGGACTTGAGCTTCAAGGCCGCGGCCACGAACCGCCGCTTCTCCGCGGCGCTCAGGGAGAGGTGGTTCTTGCGGACGTAGATCGAATCCTCCAGACGCGCTCGCTCAGCTCGGGCAAGGCACGGCCCGGGACAGCGCGATGCAGGTGCCGCGGTCGGTCATGGAGCTGCGCCCGGGCGGCGACTGCTCGGCGTTGCGGACACCTGGGGGAGGTCCTCGATGATCTTGCCGTCCCGCGCTCGAGCAAGAGCACCGTCTCGCCCTGGTCTCGCTGCTTCGCGCCGGAGCGTGAGCGCCGTCATCGTGCCGCCGAAGCCCGAGCCGATGACGCAGACCGTGTGGTGGGGAGCACCCGAAGCCAGGCTCTCAATCTCTGATTTGTGGCTCTCGCACCGTGCGAACGTATGCCGGACAATCAGCCGATGTCAACTGCGGGTTAGGTCAGAATCCAGACCGCCGTTCGTGCTGAGCCCGAGGCAGCTGTAGTCGCGCAAGGCGTGCCGCGTTCCCTTGAGAGCCCCGTTCAGTGCCTCTAACCTGACCAACCCCGAGTGATCGGACCGAAGATGATCCTCGTTACGGGCGCCACCGGAAACGCGGGCAGCGCGGTCGTGCGCGCCCTCCTTGACCGCGGCGAGAGGGTGCGGGGTCTGGTCCGTAGCGCGGAGCACGAGCTGCCGGCGGGCGTCGAGCCAGCCGTAGGAGACCTCAACCGGCCGGAAAGCCTTGCGGCGGGGCTCAGTGGCGCGTCCGGGCTCTTCCTCCTCTCCGGGTACCGGGACATGCCGCGCGTGCTCGCCCAGGCCCGCCAAGCGGGAGTGGAGCGCGTCGTGCTGCTTTCAGGCGGTGCGGCGGTCGCCGCCGACGTCAGCAACCCAATCTCGCAATACATGATCCGCTCCGAGGAAGCGGTTCGGGGGGCGGGAATCGCATGGACGATCCTGCGTCCCTATGAGTTCATGTCCAACGCGCTGCGGTGGGCGGAAGAATTGCGGGCGGGCGCCGTCGTTAGAGCGCCGTTCGCGAACGTCAGGGTCGCCGTGATCGATCCGCGAGACATCGGCGCCGTTGCGGCAACGGCCCTCCTCGCCGATGGCCACGACGGGAAGAGCTACCGGCTGAGCGGCCCGAAGCCCCTGCTTCCCGAGGATCGGGTGCGAATCCTCGCTGTGGCGTTGGGCCGCGAGCTGCGCTTCGAGGCGCAGCCGGACGACGAGGCGAGGGCCGATATGAGCGCCAGCATGCCGCCAGAGTACGTCGATGCGTTCTTTCACTTTTACCTCGACGGCTGGGTCGAGGAGTCGCAGGTGCTCTCGACGGTCGAGCAGGTCACGGGCCGAGAGCCGCGTACGTTCGAGCAGTGGGCGTTCGAACACGCCGACAGGTTTCGATGACTTGGCAGAGAGAAGGAGCGCATGGATCCTCGATCCCGGCAAGAACGTTCTCGGGGTGATCAGCACGGATGAGCTACGGCTGGGCGGACAGTCACCCCGCCAGGTCTTACGCGATCAGTGCCCGGGGGCGTGGCTGAGCGATTGAGCCGCTTCCAGGATGGCCTGAGCCGAACGGTCGACGTCATCGGCGGTCGTCTGCCAGCCCACCACCGACACGCGCATGACCGCCTGGCCGCGAAAACTGCTGCCACTGAGCCAGCAGGTTCCCTCCTGTTGGGCGCGTTCAATCACCGCGTTCGTAGCCTGGTCGTCGTCGTCGAAGCGGACGAGCACCTGATTCAGGACTACATCGTTCACAATCTCGACTCCGTCGGCTTCGGCCAGCCGGTTAGCCATCCGCTCAGCGTGCTCGCACGAGCCATCGATCATCGTGGCAACGCCGGCTCGTCCCAACGCGCGCAGCGCCGCATAGAGCGGCACCCCGCGCGCTCGACGCGAGAACTCCGGCGTCCAGTCGAAACCCCAAGGGATCTCCTCTTCGTGCGCGGGGATGTACGCCGAGGTGGAGGTCATCGCGGCCCGATGCGCGGACGAATCGGCGACCGCGGCGATCCCACAGTCGTAGGGCACATTGAGCCATTTGTGGCCGTCCGTCGCCCAGGAGTCGGCCTGCTCGCAACCCTCGAGCAGGTGGCGGCGCGTCGGGCTAGCGGCCGCCCAGAGCCCAAAGGCACCATCGATGTGACACCAGGCGCCTCGCGCGCGACAGGCGTCGACGATCTCCGCGATCGGGTCGAAGGCGCCGGTATTGATTTCGCCGGCCTGCGCGCAGACGATGGTCGGACCCTCGCGCTCCGCGAGCGCGGTCGCGAGCTCTCCGGGCAACATGCGACCTTGGTCGTCGCTCGGCACCAGCCGAACGCGCTCGGCGCCGAGTCCGAGCATGCGACAAGCGACCGTGACGGTGACGTGCGCCTGCTCGCCAGCGACCACTCGCAACTCCGGTCCACCCTGAAGGCCGTGGGCCTCCACGTCCCATCCGACATCGCGCAGGACCGCGTGGCGCGCCGCTGCCAGACAAGTGAAGTGCGCCATCTGGCAGCCAGTCACAAAGCCCACGCCGCACCCGGCTGGCAGGCCGAGCAGGTCGCGCACCCAGCCGGCCGCAACCTCCTCCGCGACTGATAGGGCCGGAGACGCGACGTATCCGCCGCCGTTTTGGTCCCAAGCCGACGTCAGCCAGTCCGCGGCGACCGCCACCGGGAGTGCACCCCCGATGACGAAGCCGAAGTAGCGCGGTCCGCCTGAGGCCACCAGCCCGGGCTCGACCCCGCGCGCGAGGTCCGTAATGACCGCCCGCGGATCCTCACCGCCATCGGTCAGGGGCCGCGCGAGCCGGGATCGGAGCTCCTCGATGTCGGCTCCCGCGCCCACCGGCCGCGACGGGAGGCTGTCGATGTACTCACGCGCGAGGCGGGCGGCGTCGTCGAGAACGTCATAGCGCGGGTCGATTCGCCGACTGTACCTCCTGCCGCACCATCGGTCGACGCCAGGACGAACAGGCGCAGGTACCGGTCACCGGAGCGCTCACCCATCTGACCAGCGCGCTGCGTGCAACCGAGACCCCGACGCCGCGCGCCCGACCGCCCGACCGCCCTCCCAGGCGTTGGGCCGATCGACGTCAGGATGCTTCAGCTCAGGCGCGGCATCGATGTCATACGACGAGCTCGGCTCGGTCCTCGACCATCCCGTCTCGCCGTTCGCTCGGCCTGATCGCGGTCACGCCGCTCCGCGTGCTTGATCCAGCGGGATGGACCCGAGCGGTGGCGGTGGCGCTCGCGACCGTTTTCCCGTTGGAGTCGATCAGCGAGGCCTCGTGGAACGCCAGGTCGCCGACGCGCTGAAGTATGCGGCCCTTGCCGACCACCCGTCCGGCCTGACCGGACGGAGGAAGTGCACGCTCATTCTCCAGGGTCGACTGAAACTGGTCGGGTTCGAGCTAGTCGGGTTCGAGTTCGCGAGGAGCGCGGGGGCGACCGTGTCGTCGAGCATCGCGGCCTGGAAGGGCTCCGAGCACGTTGCCGGTGGGATCGGGGAAGTCCTCGATCGCCGCAAACGCCAGCTCGGTCGATGTCGGCCTCGACGAGCTTCCAGCCCCAGAGTGGCAGCCGTGCGCGGCATGGGCGCTCGCCCCTCGACGGCATCCCAAAACGGTCCAGATCGTTGGCTCATCAGCTCCGCCTCCCCGCTCGGTTGGTCATGACTCCCTCTCGACCGCGACCTCGCCTGAGGCGCGCCCCCGCTTTCGGCGCGCGGAGAGGTGGGCAAGGGCCGAGGGCCACCAGACCCGGTCGCCGATCTCCAGCACCAGGGCCGGGACGAGCAGCGACCGGAGCAAGAACGTGTCGATGAGGACGCCGACCGCGACCGTGAAGCCGATCTCGGTCAGGAACACCAGCGGCAGAACGGCGAGGGTCGAGAAGGTGCCGGCGAGCACCAGCCCCGCCGACGTGATCACCGCCCCGGTGACCGCCAAGCCTCGGATCGTCCCGTCGCGGGTCCCGTGCGCGCACGTCTCCTCCCGCACGCGCGCCATCAGGAAGATGTTGTAGTCGATGCCGAGCGCGACCAGGAAGACGAACGCGAACAGCGGCAGGTCCGGGCCCATTCCGGGGAAGCCGAAGACGTTTTCGAAGAAGAATGCCCCGATCCCGAGCGCGGCGAAATAGGAGACGATCACCGTCCCGATCAGCACCAGCGGCGCGGTGATCGCCCGCAGCATGGCAGCGAGGATCGTGAAGACCACTAGCAGCGCGATCGGCACGATGACCCGGTTGTCGCGCGCGGCCGACTGACGCAGGTCGTACTCCTCGGCGGTCGGACCGCCAACCAGGACCCCGTCGCCCCCGGCTTCGCGCGCCGCCTCGCGGATCCCCGGGATCAGGTCGAATCCGGCGGCGCTGTAGGGCCCCTCGTCGAGCGTTGCCTCGAGCTTGGCCCCGGCGGGTCCCCGTTCGGCCCGCCGCGAGACCTCGGCCACGCCGTCCGCCCGCGCCACGGCCGCGCGGACTTCATCCAGCTTCGAGATGTCGGTGACCAGGACGTTGGTCGGCGCATTCGCCCCGGCGGGGAAACCAGCTTCCAGCAGCTCTTGGCCCTGGACCGAGTCGACCTCGTTTCGGAACATGTTGCCGGTCGTCAGGTCGCTGTTGAGGAAGGCGAGCCCGGCGATCATCACCGCCAGCACCGCGAGCGTCCCCACCCAGACGCGTCGAGGCCCGCGGGCGACCCAGGCGGCGATCCGGCGCCAGACCCCGTGAGTCTCGTCCGGGCCCTCGGTTCCGACCCACGGGACGAACGGCCAGAAGGCCTTTCGTCCGAAGACCGTCAACAGGGCCGGGAGGATCGTCAGCATCGAAGCCATCGCAATCGCGATACCCATCGCGCCGATCGGCCCAAGACCAGAGGTCCCGGTGACCTCGGCCAGCGACAGCGTCAGCAGCGCCGCGATCACGGTCCCGCCGGAGGCGAGGATGACGGGGCTCGTACGGCGTATCGTCACCCGAATGGCGTCGTGCTTGTCCTCGTGCCGCCGCAGCTCCTCCCGGTACCGCGAGACCATCAGCAGCGCGTAATCGGTCCCGGCGCCGAAGACGAGCACTGGCAGGATGCCTCCGGACTGCCCGGTGACGGTCACACCCGCGTCCGCGATCAGGTAGCCGAGCCCGCGCGTAATGAACTCGGCCAGGAGCACCGAGACGAACGGGATCAGCCAAAAGATCGGGCTGCGATAGATGACGATCAAGAGCACGAGCACCAGCCCGGCGGTCGTGAGCAGCAGGGTGCCGTTGATGTCGTCGAACACGTCGACCGCATCGAGGGCGAACCCGGCGGGGCCGGTCACCTCAGCCCGGAGGCCGGTCGGCAGCGAGTCAAGCTCGGCCTTGATCTCCTCCGGCGTGTCCGTTAGCAGGTCCTCCGCGTTCCCGCTGGCCTCCTTGGGGACGGTGATCGGAGTCGTCAGCAGCGCGGTGGCGCCGTCGGCCGAGATCTGGGCGGGGGCTGTCTCGGCCACGGTGTTGCGGCGCTCGGCGTTGATCGCAGGGCGCACCCGCCCGTTGATGGCCGTGCGTACCTGCTTGATCGCGGTCCGGTCGGCGGCGGTCAGCCCCCCGTCGCGGTGAAAGACCGTAATCGCGTCTGCCTCGTCGTCCGAGGGGAATCCATCCAGCTGATTGAGCGTCTTTACCGACTCCGCATTGGCTGGGAGATAATCGGCGGGATCGTTCTCCTGAGCGTCCTCGAACTTACCCGCCAGCGGACCGATCGCGACCAGGACGACGAGCCAGACGGCGATCAAGGCGAACTTCGCGCGCCGGCCCCCCGGGAGCTGGGCGAGGGAGCCGGCCAGGTTACGGAGTCTCTGCATCACCGCGAGTCGCTCCGGTCTCGATTCGATTGCTGGCGGACATGGGCTTGAAGGTAGATCCCGATTCCCGATCGCACATCGGCCCGCGGGCCCAAGCTGCCCTCCGACTGCGGGGGGATCGGACCCGGGGCTTGCCACCCCCGCCTCGCGCCCTCTCAGTTGCTTTCTCGGGGCCCCCGCCGTCGCGAGCTCGAAATGCTCCTACGGCCACCCGGCGCCGCCAGCGGGCGCCTCGGTGGCCACTACCTGGCCGGTTCGCGGTCCGGCGAACATGCCCGCTGGACCGTTCCACTCGGTTGCCATCACGAACAGCGTCCTGCGGTCCGGCCCCCCGAGCGCACAGGCGAAGCAACCACGGTCGAGCTCGACCGTCTCTAGAACCTCGCCCCCCTGGCGGACACGCACGCACCGCTTGTTGGGGACGTCGCCGTACCAGACCGCGCCCTCCGCGTCGAGGCAGATCCCGTCAGGGACTCCGTCGCCGAGGTCGGCCAGACGCGGCGGTTCGAGAGGTCGCCGTCAGGGCCGATGTCGAATGCCGTCAGCCTCCTCGCGTAGGACTCGGCGACGATCAGGCTCGAGTTGTCCGCCGTCACGAGCATGCCGTTGGGAAACGCGATGGCGTCAGCGACCTGCTGAGCGCTGCCGTCGGGCTTGACCAGGGCGACGATGCCCGGCGCGAACTCCTCGCCGGCCATGAGATCGAAGCCGCCGCCGTTCACGTAGGCGTTGCCGCGGCCGTCGACGACGAGCTCGTTCCCGGCTGGGGGGTCGGATACCTTGCTCAGGTCGCCATGGGTCACGAGGGACCCGTCGGGTTCCCTGCGCAGAAGACGGCCCTCGCGCGCCGATACCACGAGCACGCGCCCGTCGGGCAGCCAGTCGACACAGCATGGGAATGCCGGGGCCCGGAGGATGACCTCGCTGCGACCCTCGAGATCAACCGCGATCACCTCTCGAGTTCCCCAGTCCGAAAACCAAAGCCGGCCCTCGTGCCAGCGCGGTTGCTCTCCGAAGGAGATGCCGGTCATGAGCGTCTTCAGCTCAGCCATCGGCGACTCCGGATCCATGCTCGGGAGAGCCGTTGGAGCTCATCTGGACGACGCCGAACGCCGCCCGTTCGGGATCGGCGATCACAGCGAGGACGCCGCTCGAGGTCTCCGTGGGCATGGCCAGCACCTGCCCTCCCAGCCCCTCGGCTCGATGAGCCGCGGCTTCGGCGCTCTCGACCCCGAAGTAGGGAAGCCATGCCGCCTCGACGCTCTCCTCCAGGATCGAGTGCCCGCGGATGCTCCCGTTGCGGCGCCCTGCGTTCCAGATCGTCGTGCAGTCGTCGTCGCCCGTCTCGTAGTCCCAGCCGAAAAGCTCCCGATAGAACGACCTGGCCCGGGGAAGATCCGATGGCGCGAGCTCGTTCCAGCACAGGGCGCCCACCTCCCGGACGACGGTGGCGCCCACCCTTCCACGTGGCTCCCACAACGACAGGATCGCTCCGCTCGGATCCCGGATCGCGGCCACCCGTCCGGCCGTTGGGACGTCGAACGGCTCGCGGAAGGCGGCGGTGCCCCCGAGCGCCTCCGCTCGCGCCACGGTCGCCGCCGCATCTTCGACTGAGACGAAGGAGTTCCAGTGTGGCGGCGCTCCCGCCGCGCGGGCGTCCTCTGTCTGGCGATAGAGGATCGCCGCCTCTTCACCCTTCCGGCACAGGAGAGTGACACCGCCCGGGCTGCCCGCCGCCAGCTCCCTCGCATCCCAGGCGAACAGATCCGCATAAAACGCTGCCGCGGCGATCGGATCGGCCGCCGCGAGACCCGTCCAGCAGAATGCCCCTGGCTCATAATGCGTTCGCAGTCCCATGGCCCAGTCGACTGAGGTGGCCGCTGCGGCTAGCCGGGCGAGTTCGCCGGTTGCTTGTGGGAGAGCTCTGGGATCACTGGCGGTTCTCCTCCGTCGGTTGTTGCGCACGCACGCTAGTCCTCAATGGCCGTCCCCGCTGCTCAAAAACTGCTCGATTGGATGCGGCCGGTGTGCATGATCGTGGTAGATCGCCGGCTGCTCGTTGCGCAGTCTCCGTCTCATTTCAAGGTCGCCCCTCCTGTCGAATTCGTTCCTCCGGACATGGCGCCAAGTTAGATCCGGATCGGGGATCGCGCAACGCCCCGCGGACGGGATCTCCCGGAACCCTGGGCGGAAATCCGGCCCGCGCGCTCGGGCCGCTCCGTCCGTGGTCGGAAACCCCTCTGCACCCGTGGGGGGATGCCGAGAGCGACGTCGCGGAGTACCGTCGAGGTGTGTCCAGCGGGTTCCTTCCCGAGTCGTTCCAGAGCGACCACGTGCGCGCGCTGATCCTGCTGTTTGCGCTCGCGGTTGCGGTTGTCGCCGCAACCACCGACCCGGCGACGTCCGCCGACCTCATCCTCGGGGCGCTTGCGGTTGGCGCCTTCGCGCTCTGGACCTTCGTGCCCAACCTGCCGCTGTCGGTGCTCTCGGTCGGGGTGGTGGTCCCGGTCGTACTGGCTCAGCGCGACGGACAGCTCGAGCCCCTTCTCTTCGAGGCGTCCCTGCTCGCCTTCGTGGTGGGCCGCACAGCCAAGTCACACGCGGCAGCGATCGCGCTCGGCCTCCTCGCAGCAGCCGCGCCGATCGCCGCCAGCGTGATCCAGGACCCCTCCGAGATCGCAGTGGGAATCTGGATCATGGGCGTCGCGTTTCCGTGGGCGATTGGCATCGCCGCGGCTCGCCAGAGTCAGCTCGTAGCCGAGCTGGAAACCACCCGCGGCGAGCTCGCCGAGCAGGCGCTCCTCGACGAGCGGCGCCGGATCGCCCGCGATGTGCACGACCTCGTCGGCCACGGGCTGGCCGGGGTCATGCTGCAGGTCACGAGCGCTCGCCATGTGCTGCGCCGCGATCCCGCGACCGCCGAGGAGGCGTTGCAGTCGGCCGAGGAAGTGGGCCGGCGCAAGCATGCGGGAGCTGCGCCGTACGGTCGCGCTCCTTCGCGCCGACGGCGAGTTGGGCGTGGCGCCGCCGCTTCCCTCGGTGAACGACATCGCGGACCTGGTGGAAGAGGCGCGGGCCGGGGGGGTTGAGCTCAGAGAGCGAGGCGCCGTTTCCCGGATCGCGCCGGGCGTTGGCGTCGCGCTCTACCGGATCGCCCAGGAGGCGCTCGCGAACGCGGCGCAGCACGCGCCGCGCGCGCGCACCGTGCTCGAGGTCGAAGTGGGCGACGGGCGGGCTTCCCTGGTCGCCGACACGACCGGCCCGACCGCGGACGTCCCCCCAATCGAGCGGCAGCGAGCCCATTACGGCCTCACCGGGATGCGCGAGCGCGCGAGCGCGCTCGGCGGCGAGTTCTTCGCCGGACCGACGCCTGCCGGCTGGCGCGTGAGCTGTCGCATCCCGCTGGAAGCGGACGGCAGCGGCGCCCGCGAGGGGGGGCGGAGATGATCAAGGTCGCCCTCGTAGACGATCAGGCGATCGTCAGGGCCGGCTTGGCACGGACCCTTTCGCCGAGCGACGGGTTCGACGTGGTCGCCGAGTGCGCCGATGGCCTCCAAGCCCTCGAGGAACTGCCCGCCGCCCGCCCGGACGTGATCCTCATGGACATCCGGATGCCGAAACTCGATGGCATCGCGGCCACGATTCAGCTGCGCGCGATGCCGGACCCCGCTCCCGTTCTCGTCCTCACGACCTTCGGCGAGGATGAGGTGCTTTGGGGGGCGGTCGAGGCCGGGGCGGCCGGGTTCGTGCTCAAGGACAGCTCCGCGGAGGACCTGATCGCGGCCGTCCAGGCGGTCGCCGGGGGCGGCGCGTGGTTTGACCCCGGGGTCGCGCCCAGGGTCCTCGAGCGCTACCGCCGTGTGGTCGCGCCCGCCACGCGCGACGCGGCCCGGCTCGAGGAGCTCACCGATCGCGAGCACGCGGTGCTGCGGCTGATGGCGCGCGGCGCGACCAACGCCGAGATCGCCGCGACCCTATACGTCGCCGAGGCGACCGTGAAGACCCACGTCGGCAGCATCTTCACGAAGCTGGGGGTCCGTGACCGGGCGGCGGCGATCGTGTTCGCCTATGACCACGGTGTTGTCAGTCCCGGCGCAACGCCGCCGCCCGGCGCATCGACTGAGTCATGAGTTGCGGAGCGTGGGCGGCCTACACGGCAACCCGAGGCACTCGTCCGGCGCTCAGGGCACCGGTGCCACAGATGAGCACCGCTCGATCAGCCGCGCTACGAACGCGACGATCTTGTCCGCCTCGGCTCGATCCGGGTCGAGGTCGGGGTTATAGATGACGACGCTCACCCCGCGACATCGCGGCGCGCCGGCAGCGGAAGCCGCCAGACGATCAAGCTCGTCCCAGCCGAGTCCTCCCGGCTGCGGGTAGTCGACGGCGCGAAACGCGCCGGACGCCAGGACGTCGAGGTCGACGTGAAGCCAGAAGCCGTCGGCCGTGATCGACTCCACTGCCGCCCTCGCCGGGTCCCGACCCCTCCCCAGCGCCGCCGATGTAAGCGCGCCGTCGGCGAAGAACGCCGCTTGATCACGGAGCGATTCCACTCCCGCGGCCACGATCTCGGCGTAGTCGCGGGGTCCGAGATATGCGAGGCCGGACATGTGCAGAAGGGGCAGAACCTCATCGAGAGCTTCCGGCAGGGCCGGGATCCTTCCAAGCGCGATCGCGATCTCGCTATCGGAGCCTTCTCCCGTCTCCGAAAGGCGCGGGGGCCAGGCGTCCTCGTGGCCGTCGAGCATGATCAACCCCGGCCGCTCACGGGCATCCCGCATCGCCGCCAATGCGCCGAGAAGCACGGGGCAATCGCCGCCGACCAGCAGCGGTAACCGGCCCGTGTCGTGTGTCGCCGATACCCGCTCACGTGTCGCTCCGACCAGGCGGACCAGGGCGGACTCGTTGAGCAGTCGTGAGGGCCCGCGCTCTCCCGTCGGCGGATCCAGTCGAAGGTCTCCGGCGTCCTCGACACCGAGGCCGCCGAGCCTCTCCGCCAAACCCCGCTGCCGCAGCACGGGGATCGCGTTCGCGATGCCACCCGGTTCGCTCATCGACGTGTAAGGCACGCCGGTGAGCTCCCAAGTCCCGGCGCTCATGTCAGGACCTATCGTCCCCCAGCGATTCCTGTCCGTTTCGGGCTATCAGAACTTCTGCCCCAGTCTGACGTGAGAGCGCCGAGGGCGCGGTCCCGAGCGCCTCCGACCACCGTTGGAGGTCAATTCGATCCCGCGGGCCGATGTGCGGGCGGGAGTCGCGACCTAGTCTCGACCGCCATGCCCGGTACCCACATCAAGCGCCCGGGCCGCTCAGAGCAGGAGCTGCTCGCTGCGGCGCGTGGCGGCGAGGAGGCCGCGCTAAGGCATCTGGTTGAGACTCATCTCGCCGACCTACACGCGCATTGCTACCGAATACTCGGCTCGCCGCACGACGCCGAAGACGCGCTGCAGGAGGCTCTGCTGCGGGCGTGGCGCGGCTTGCCGCGGTTTGAGGGCCGCAGCACGTTCCGGACCTGGCTTCATCGCATTGCGACCAACGCCTGCCTCGACCTGATCGAGCGGCGTCCGAAGCGGGTGCTGCCGATCGACTATGGGCGGTCCGCCGGCGAGGTGGCCGGCGACGCGGCGCTGCGCGGTTCGCCCTGGGTCGCGCCGTATCCGGACGGCGAGATCGGGCTCGAGGCGGGCCACGCATCGCCCGAGCTCCTCTACGAACGCCGCGAGGCCGCCGAGCTGGCGCTTATCGCCGCGCTCCAGCACCTGCCGCCGCGACAGCGCGCGGTGCTGATCCTCCGCGACGTATTCGGATTCTCGGCCAAGGAGACCTGACGGGCCCTCGGGGCGACGCTCGCCTCGGTCAACAGCGCGCTGCAGCGCGCCCGGCGGACGATCGATGAGAGGCTCATAGAGCAACGGCCACTGACCTCCGTGCGGGCATTCGGCGACGAGGGCACGCGCGCTGTCGTGGAGCGCTTCATGGCGGCTCTCGAGGGCACGGACGTCAACGCGGTCCCGTCTCTGCTCGCCGAGGACATGGCTTCTTATTACGCGCTGAGGCAGCGGGAGTCAGCGCTCGGGCACGCACGGCTGGGAGCTGTGGGGCCCGGCTTGGCGGCCTTCACTCCGCAGACTGCCTGTTGCGGTCGGTGGACTTCGCCGAAATCGAGCAGCTCCAACGCGACGGTGCGTGGGAGGAGGCAGGCCGTCGCCTGGCGGACGAAGCCAGGGGCTCTGGTTGCCGGGGGCGCCGAGTTGCTCGTTCTGTGCACCAACACGATGCACAAGGTGGCCGACGCGATCACCGCCGCCGTCGACATCCCGTTCCTAGACATCGCCGACACCACGGCGCACGCCATCCGCGCGCATG
>JBKPHA010000121.1:0-24687 GCA_046729615.1 Actinomycetota bacterium | reverse complement strand
GGTACTGAAGGGCGACGTGGTCGACGAGGTCTCGAAGCTGAAGCAGGAGCTAGACGGGGAAATCGTCGTCCTCGGCAGCCCCCAGCTCGCGCGCACGCTGATCGAGCACGACCTCGTCGACGAGCTGCGGCTGATGATCTACCCGGTCGTGCTCGGGGCCGGCGAGCGCCTCTTCGGCGACACCAGCGACAAGAAACCAGTCCACCTCGTCGACACGCAGACCGTCGGTGACGGCATCGCCATCCTCACCTACGAGCCCATCCGAGACGCCGACCGGGCGTCGGACGGCGCCAGCCTTCAGGACAAGCGCGCGGCCGCCCTCCGCCAAGCGGGCATCCGGGAGAACGCCTAGAGGCGCTCCTGCGGGCGGGTATCGCTCCTGCTCACCGAGCCGTCTGTGGGCAGGTGCGCGGCGATGCCCAGCGCTGCTGGCCCTAAAATAGTGGCGAAAAGGTGGCTCCCGCGGGATTTACCGCTCTGCAGAGCCAAGAAACCCCGGCCTGTCACGCCGGAGGTCGCGGGTTCGAGGCCCGTCGCTCGCGCTCAGCAGGGTTCCGCAATATCCAGCACTTGCGAGACCCTCAGAGGTGGGCCGGCCGGCGGCGCGGTCAGGAGCCCGGCGGCGACCCGCGCGGGACCCCGAAGATCTCACCGAGCGTCTCGAGCATCTGCTGCTCGCGCTCGCTGACCCGCTCACCTCCGATGCCGAGGAAGCCGCCTTCCTTCGCGGCCAGCGCTGCGCGCTGTGACGTCATCCTGATCCACTCCCGAAAGTCGTCCACGTCCTCCGGCGCGGCCTTCTCGATCAACAGGACGTAGACGGAACGCAGCTCGTCGAGGATCTCGTCACGCGCGCGGCGGCGGTCCGGGGCGAAGCCCGCCAGCGGGTTCTCGCGCCGCTGTGCCTTGGCGGCGACGTCGTCTGCGACCGACCGGACGAACTCACCGAAGCTCTCCTCGCGCGCCGCCTCGAGCACCGTCTTGAGCGCGGCGGCCGACTCCTTCGCCGCCTCGATCGGTCCGCCGGGATCCGAGAGCGAGATCGCCAAGCCGGCCAGGAGGGGGGCGCGACCCAGGCGCGCCCATTCCTCGTCCGTAAAGTGCGCCCTCGAGGTCATGTCTTGACGCTAGCGCCTCGGCCTCGCGCTATCCATCGGCGACGGACACCGGCGAGCGCACTGAACGCTGGACCTGCGCAACGGAGCGTGTTCGATTTCTCGCAAAACGCCAGCCTTTTGCTGCATTCGCGCCGATCAGGGCGATCGGCACGCACCTCAGCGACTGCCGCTCACCCTGGCGAAGAAGCAGTCCGTCGAGCGCCACGTCAGACGCCTCCTGCCCGTTGGGGCAGTTGCATCAGCCTGTCGCCGGCCGGGCGTTACTGGCGACGAGCGCGCCGTGGCGCAGTCCCACCGCTTCCAGGGCCTGTCCCTCATCGGCGAACATCCGCCAGCGGACGAGCTTGCCCGCCCTCAGGGTGAACACGAAGGTGAAGACACCCTCCACCTCGGCGCCGCTGCCCCTTCCCCGGCCACGCTGACGGACTGTGGTGAGCACATGGTCCCCTACGTCGCGCGTCCGCAGGCGCTCGACGCGGAAGTCGTCCCACTCTCCCGTCCACGCATCGATCGCGTCGATGAATCCTCGGTGACCTCGGAACGTCTCGGACTCCGGCATCTCCGAAGGCTGGGTGATGACCAGGTCGGGATCGGCGAAGTCCGCGGCGCGCTCGACGTCGCCTTGGTAGTAGGCCTCGAAGGCCGCATCCACAACGTCGAGGTTCCGCCTCGACATCAGTGGTCCTCTCCCCCCCGTACGCGCCCGAGGATCGGGCGAACGCGGCGCCTCGTATCGGCGTGGCTGGTGACGGCGCAATAGGGCCGGTCGCTGCTTGCGGCCCACGGCACGAACACGTCGAAGTCGAGCGTGTGACGGCCCGAGAGGTGGGAGATGCCGCCGAGCTCCGCGATCCCCGATGCCTCCGATCCGAACTCGCTCACGCTGTAGACGAGCACGTTTCCGTGCTCGCGCCGCAGGACGAAGGCCCAGATAAGCGCCGGCGTGAACGGCAGCGGCTCCGGCGCCGAGGCGTACACGCCGGGGATCGGCGTTTCCAACTGCGCGAGCTGGGTCACGGGCCCAATCTTGCCCCCGCGCGTGCGCGGAGCCAATGGGGCTCCCCAGCCAATCGGAGGTACGGCTACCCGCACGATCCGCAAACAGCTGCGGCACTCTTGGACGCCGGAGCGCGAAGGCCTTCGGCGCCCGGTCTCGCGGTTGAGCGCGGCGGCTAGGCCTAGGTCGTCCGTCCAGACTCGTCCGGTGCGTCGGTTTCGAGCCCGACCAAGAGCTTACGGAGCAAGGCAGCGAGCTCCCGCTGCTCGGTGCGGCTCAGCCCGGCGACGAGTCGGCGCTCGTTGTCGACGTGCTCGGCGATCACCTTGTCGACCAGGCGTTCGCCGGCCGGCGTCAGCTCGACGATCACTCCGCGGCCGTCCGCCGGGTCCGGCACTCGCCGCAGGAGGCCTTCGCGCTCGAGGCGGTTGAGCCGGTTGCTCATCGCGCCCGAGGTCCGCATGAGTGACCGGTAAAGCGATGTGGGAGTCAGGCGATAGGGCGAGCCGGATCGCCGTAGCGCGGTGAGGACGTCCCAGCCCGCCCGGTTGAGTCCGTGGGGGGCCAGCTTGCGCTCCACAGCGGCGTCGAGCAGGTACCCGGCGCGGCCGATACGCCCGACGACCGCGAACGGCCGGGTGTCGAGGTCGGGCAGCTCGTCAGCCCACTGGGCGATGACCGTGTCCACGTGATCCCGCTGTGATATCTTCATGTTGAGGTAGATAGCTTCATGTGAAGCAACAGCATACGGCCTTTGCATGAGCACCGTCCCCGCCGCCCGAGAGGAGCCGACATGCGGATATTCGCCTACGACCAATTCAGGCCGGGGGTGACCCTGGAAACGATCGAGCCGTACCTGCCCGAGGAGGTCGCCAACGTCTGGCGGCTCTGGAAGGCCGGGATCGTCCGCGAGAACTACGCACGCGCCGACGAACCGGGCGTCGCGATCGTCTTCGAGCTCGACAGCGTCGAGGACGCGAAGCGCTACACCGACGACTTCCCACTGACGAAGGCCGGCTTCCTCGAGTGGTTCTTCATCCCGCTGACGATTCCGCTTCCGATCGAGAGCCTCTTCCGGGAGGAGATCGACGTCGCGGAGCCGTACGATCGCACCACGACCGCCGCGTCGCGGTAGCCGCCAGCGCACGCTCGAAAGGAGCGACATGGAACATCACCGAGACCTTCACATCCCCGACGGGCTCGAGGACGTCTGCGATCCCGAGCGCCTGGCCCTGATCGTCTATGACATGCAGGTCGGAGTCGTCCGCCAGCTCGCCGACGGGCCGGAAGTCACCGAGCGCGTCATCCACGTCCTCGACGCGGCCCGTCGGGCAGGCGTGCGCGTCTTCTACTCCCGGTACATGAGCCTGCCCACGGAGCTGATGGGCATCTCCCAGCTCCGCACGGCCATGGCCTGGCAGCGCAAGGACCGAGTCGAGGAGATCGTCTCACCGTTCCTACGGGACTCGCCGGGATTCCAGCTCGTGCCTGAAATCGTGCCGCGCGACTCGGAGGCTATCTTCGACAGGCTGTCGATGTCCGCATTCGAGGGCACCCCGCTCGAGTTCGCGCTCCGCGACGCCCAGGTCACGGCCTTCGCGATGGTCGGCGTGGCCATGGAGGTCGGGATCGAGCCCACCGTCCGCAACGGCGCCGACCGCGGCCTAATCCCGGTCGTCGTCACCGACGCCTGCGGCGCCGGAAACCAAGCGGCGGCGAAGCGCTCGCTCGACGCCCTGGCAACAGCGGGCGACGCGATCCTCACCGACGTCTCCACGATCACCGGCCTACTCGATCGTCGCCCGGCGGCGCTCGATCCCACCCCGATCGAGCGCTGAACCTCAACCGCAAGGGGCGTGGGGCTCGCGGAAGACGCGCAGGGCGAAGGCCCAGTCGTGCAAGCTCCCGCCGCCCTCGCCGAGCGGATTCTCCTCGCTCTGATTGGGTCCCGCCCAAAGCTGTCCGCCGAAACCGTGATGTGGACTCTCACGTTGCTCATGTCGTGTTGACTGCTCGGGTGATTCAAACTCATCGCCCGGCCCGTCTATGCCGGTGTGCTCGAGGGCGGCTCGCGCGACCGTGTCGCAGTCGGCTCGATCGAGCTCGTGACCGGCGCCGTCCAGCGTCAGCAGCCCTGCGGTGGGGGATCTCCTCGGCCAGCCCATCGCGGTGCCCGAGCGGGAACATCGGATCCGCCGCCTCAGGCCGGTGTCAGGGAGATCTCGTGGTTTGCCCGGATCATCCCATTGGGATCCCAGCGGCGCTTGACCTCAGCGAGCCGGTCGCAGGTGTCCGGCGGAAGGATCTCCTCCAGCGGGGCCGGTCGCTCGGCCATGTTGAGGAAGCCGCCGCTGGCCGCCCAGGGCTGCAAGGCGTCGTGGAGGCGGTCGTGGTGCCGGGTAATGGCTTGGCCTACCTCGGGCGTGGTGGGCACGCCGTACGCGAGCATCGAGAAGCCGGCATCGAGCCTGCCCAGGGCGCCGGCACCCTCGGGCTCCCGGGCCAGGGCACCCCCCGCCTGGCGGATCATGGCCGTCAGCAACGGTGAGCCTGAGTCGGGGCCCGCAGCGCCGACGAAGGCGTCGATCGCTTCGTCCGGCAACTCTCGAAGCAGGGCGTGATGCCCGAGGCCCGGTACTGGCTGGGCTGGGTCCATGTGGAAGCTGGTGAGCTGCTGGGCGGGAATCTGCGCGAAGGTGTCCATGATCGGCTCGCCGAGCTCACGCAGCGGCGCGATCGTCTTCTCTCCCTCCTCGCGGCTGCCGATGCACGCCGCGCCGATCGTCAGCACCAGCCGGTCGCGAATCGCCTCGGGCACGTCGGGCCGGGGAGGAGGTCGCAGGAAGCGGACGATCGACGTGACCTCGTCGGGAAGGCTCGCGGCCCAATCGCGATAAGCGCGTACGCCCTCGGCGCCGATCTCCGCCGGGAAGATGAGCAGGCCGGCGTAGAGCTCGGAGAGCGGGAGCAGCCCGAGGTGGAGGGCGGTGACGATCCCGTACCCCCCGCCGCCCCCGCGTAGCGCCCAGAACAGGTCGGGGTCGCTTTCCGCGTCGACGCGCCTCGCCTCGCCATCCGCTCCCACCAACTCGATCGCGTTCACGTGGTTGCAGGCAAATCCGTACCGCCGCCCCACCCAGCTCCACCCGCCGCCGAGGGTGTAGCCGACGACCCCGACTTCGGCCGTGGCGCCATGGAGCGAGCAAAGGCCTTCCCCCTGGGCCGCCGTCTCGAACTCGTGTGCCAGCACCCCGGCCTCGACCCGCACCGCTCGGGCCTCGGCGTCGACGTCGATTCCGCGCATCCCCTCGGTCTTGATCAAGATCGTGTCGTCAAGCGGGCCGAGCGCGGCCGCGCCGTGCCCGGTGCTCTGACCGGTGACCGCCAGCCCACGCTCGGCTGCGAACCGGAGCACCTGCGAGACGTCGTCGGCGCCCTCGACGAACACGACTGCGCTTGGGTGGAGGTCGGCGGCGAGGTTCCAGGCCTCGCGTGCCTCGTCCCAGTCGGAGTCGCTGGATGTCGCGACGCGCCCGTCGATCGACAGCTCGGTGAAGTCGCTCATCCGCGCCCGCAGCCTACTGCCCGATCACGAGGCCGTTCAGATGGGCCAGCTCTGGGGTGGAGGGGCATGCTCGCGAGGCTTCCAACCCGGGACGGCTGCACCAATACGGCTGGGCTCGTCCAACGCTGAGGGCCGCTCTGGTGATCTCCATCGCGGAGTGAGAGGCTTGACCAAATGGGCCAGGGACCGATGAGCCGCTCGCCGCGCGTCGCCGTGATCGGCGCAGGTTCCTGGGGCACGACCGTGGCCTCCCTGACCGCGGCCAACGCCCCTACGGTCCTCTGGGCGCGCAATCCGGAGATCGCCGACGAGATCCGTAGCAGTCACACGAACGCGAAGTACCTCTCGGACGCCGGGCTGAATCCTGAGCTCGAGGCCACCCACTCCCTAGAGGAGGCCGTCGCCGGCGCGGACGTGCTGGTGATGGGGGTCCCCTCGCACGGCTTCCGCGGGGTTCTCGAACAGGCGGCGCCGCACGTCCGCCCCTGGATCCCCGTCGTGAGCCTGACCAAGGGTCTCGAGCAGGGCACCCGGCTGCGGATGACGCAGGTAGTGGACGAGGTGCTGCCCGGTCACCCGACGGGCGTGCTCACGGGGCCGAACGTCGCCAGGGAGGTGCTGGCGGGTCTGGCCGCCGCGGCTCTGGTGGCGATGCCGGACGAGCACATCGCCCGGTCGCTCCAGGCGATCTTCAAGACGCGAATATTCCGTGTCTACACGGGCACCGACGTGATCGGGGCGGAGATCGCGGGGGCGCTCAAGAACGTGGTGGCAATCGCTGCGGGTATGGCCCAGGGTCTCGGGGCCGGAGACAACACGCGCGCCCTGGTGATCTCCCGCAGCCTGGCCGAGCTCATGCGCCTCGGCGTGGCGATGGGCGGCGAACGCGTGACGTTCGGCGGGCTGGCGGGGATGGGGGACTTGATCGCGACCTGCATAAGCCCGCACAGTCGCAACAGACAGGTGGGCGAAAAACTTGCTCTTGGCATGACCATCGAAGAGATCACGGCCGAGATGAGCATGGTCGCCGAGGGCATTAAGAGCTCGCGCGTGGTGATGGAGCTTGCCGAGGAGCACCACGTCGAGATGCCGATCGGCCGCGAGGTCTTCCTCGTCTGCCACGAGGGACGCACGCCGCGTGAGGCCTTCCGGGGGCTGCTCAAGACCGCGCCCACGACCGAGTTGGCTGCCGGCTGATGGCCACACCGGGGCTGCCCCAGACAAACGAGGAGGCGTGGGCGATTGCCCACGGCTGGGGCACGGCGCGCGAGATGAGCAACTTCGAGGCGCTGATGTGGAGGGTCGAGAGCGACCCCCGTCTGCGCTCGACGATGCTGGGCGTCTACGTGCTCGACTGCGAGCCGGATTGGGATCGGCTCCGGGCCGCGCACGAGTGGGGGTCGCGGCTGCTCCCACGCTTTCGGCAGCGGGTGGTCGACCCGCCCCTGCACCTCGGCATGCCCGCCTGGACCACGGACCCCGACTTCGACCTCGACTACCACGTGCGCCGGGTCCGGTTGCCCGACCCCGGCGGCTTCGATCAAGTGCTCGGCCTGGCCGAGCAGGTGGCGATGACGCCGTTCGACCGGGCCCGCTCTCCCTGGGAGACCGTGCTGGTCGAGGGCCTCGAAGGAGGCCGGGCCGCCTACTTCCTCAAGATGCACCACTCGCTCACCGACGGCCAGGGTGGTGTGCAGATGCTCAGCCTCCTTCACAGCCGCAAGCGCGAGCCGTCGCCGGACAAGCCGATGCCGGATCCGCCCGAGCCCGAGCATGCGACCCCGCTCTCCGTGCTCGCCGAGCAGGCGGCGGAGCGGGTGCGCTCGGCGCCGCGCGAGGCCGGCGGCGCCGCCCGGAGGGCGGCCGGACTGGCCGCGGGCGCAGTACTGCACCCAGGAGCCGTCGCCGGGGATGGCCTCCGCTTCGGACGCTCGCTGACCCGCGTGCTGGCGCCGCCGCCCGCGCAGCCCTCGCCGCTCCTCAGCGGGCGCAGCCTGTCGTGGCGGTTCGGCGCGCTCGAGACCCCCTTGGACGAGCTGAAGCGAGCCGCCCGGGCGGCCGACGGCTCACTCAACGACGCGTTCATCGCGGCGGTGCTGGGCGGGTTTCGCCGCTACCACGAGCACCACGATGTCGAGCTCGGCGAGCTGCCCATGGCGATGCCGATCAGCTTGCGCAAGGGAGACCACCCGATGGGCGGCAACCGCTTCGCGGGTGCGCGCTTCGCCGCGCCCGCCGGCGAGCCGGATCCCGCCGAGCGTATCCACCTGATCCACGACTTCGTGCTGACCGCGCGGGCCGAGCCGGCGCTCGACGCACTCTCCTTGCTCGCCCCTGCGATAGGCCGCCTGCCAACGCCGCTCGTGACCCGCTGGTACCAAGCCCAGACGACGAAGCTCGATCTCCAGGCGAGCAACATCGCTGGGATTCCATACACCGTCTACATGGCCGGTGCGAGGATCGAGCGCCTGTTCCCCTTCGGGCCTCTCCCGGGCTGCGCGGTGATGGCGACGCTGGTCTCGCACGACGGCACGTGCTGCATCGGGATCAACTGCGACGCGGCCGCGGTCACCGACCCGGAGCTGTTCTTCGAGTGCCTGCAGGTGGGGCTCGACGAGGTGCTCGCGCTCGGGGAGCCGGCGAAGCGGCGGGCAGCGAAGGAACCCGCTTCGGCGTGAGGGCGACGCATACCGAAGGCGAGCTCGACGGGGCGGAAGGAGTCGAGCTCTACTGGCAGGCGTGGCTGCCCGACGCGGAGCCGCGCGCGATCGTGGTGATCGCCCACGGCGCTTCGGAGCACTCCTCGCGCTACGCGCACGTCGCGGACCGGCTCGTGTCGGCGGGGTATGCCGTCTACACGCTCGACCACCGCGGTCACGGCCGCTCCGAGGGCAAGCGGGCCCAACTCGGGCGGCTCGACCACGTGGTTGCCGACCTGCGCGCGTTCGTCGACCTGGCCGCCGGCCGGCACCCGGGCGTGCCGCTCTACTTGCTCGGGCATAGCATGGGCGGCGCGATCTCGATCGCGTACGCCGTCCGTCATCAGGACACGCTCGCGGGCCTGGTGCTGACGGACCCCGTCGCCGACCCGGATGCGGCAAACGCGGTCACCCGGGGGGTCAGCCGAGTCATCTCGGCCATCGCGCCCGACCTCGGCGTCTACTCCGTCGACGCGTCACTCGTGAGTCGCGATCCCGCCGTGGTTCGCGACTACGAACGGGACCCTCTCGTCTACCACGGGAAGCTGCCGGCTCGCACGGTCGCCGAGCTCACCGACGCGGTGCAGCGGTTCCCCGACGAGGTCGCCGGCCTGCGGTTGCCGTTGCTCGTGATGCACGGTGACGCCGACCAGATCGCGCCCGAGGCCGGTAGCCGCATGGTCCACGAGCGGGCCGGCTCCGAGGACAAGACGCTCGAGATCTGGGACGGCCTCTACCACGAGATCCTCAACGAGCCGGAGCAGAGGCGGGTGCTCCAGCGCATCGTCGACTGGCTCGACGAGCGCGCCTGACCTCGGACGCCTCAGGCCGGTTCGAGCTCCTCGCGGACATTCGCGGCGAGGCGCACGCAGCACGGGCACACGTTCCACGTCGCTCACTGGGCTATTTCGACGGCCAGCGCTCGAGTGTGTCCAGGTAGCGCTGCCGTATGTCAGCGATGCGCTCGTCTAGCTCGTCGACCTTCCAGCCCTCGGTGGAGACCGGCTCGAGCACGGCCACGTCGATCGTGCCCTTGCGGATCAGTGGCGATCCCTTCCACATCACGTCGCCCGCGTTGCGGATCACGACCGGGACGATCGGGACACCGGCCTGCATCGCTATGTGGAAGGCCCCCTTCTTGAAGCGCCCGAGCCGCGGCGTCGCGCTCCGTGTCCCCTCCGGAGCGATCGCGATCGAGACGCCGTCCCGGAGCTTCTCCACGACCGGCGCCAGCGCCGCTTTCGCCTGCCCCGTGTTGCCGCGGTCGACATAGGCGACCTCGACCAGTGCGCCGAGGGGGGCGAACCGGGGATCGCGCGCCGCCTCCTTCTTTGCGACGCCGGTCAGGTCGCGCCGGACGAGCGCACCCAGCACGGGCATGTCGATCGAGCTCTGGTGGTTGAAGGTGAAGACGGCCGGGCGGCGCGACCAGAGGTTCTCTTCGCCGACCGTCCTCAACGTCACGCCGGCAAGCGCGAGCGAGAGGTCGGAGCCGACGGACGTGGCGAAGTTGGCGCCCGCACGCCGGCTGCGGTTGAGCAGCCCGATCCCGATCCCGACACCCGCCCCGACCCCGAGGCCCACGAGCGCCGCCCCGGTGCGCACGACCGACTCGACGCTCGGCCGCCCGCGGCCGGACAGCTGGTACGCGGGCCAGCCGCGATCGGCGGCGACACGCGCCAGCCCGGCCTGCGGGTTGAGCGCGCGGGGGTCGCCGACAGCATCGAGGAAATACATGTCCTCGTCACCGTTGCCGTAGCCGTAGCTCTGCTTCAGGTCGATCTCTCGCGCGCGCGCGAAGTCACGGACGGCCCGCGCCTTGGCCGGACCCCAGAGCACTTCGCCCCCGAGAGCGCCGGTGAACACCCCGCCCTCGACCTCGATCGGGGTAGTGAGCAGGTGGTCGATGTTGAGGTCCGCCGCCACCGGGGCCACCTGGTAGCGCGTGGCCGATGACGCGAGCGCGACGGTGTGTCCCATGTGCTGGTGGGCGTGCACGATCTGGCGCGCCTCCGGATACACCATGCCCGCGATCCGCTGCACGAACAGGCGCTCGCCCAGCTCGAGGAGCTCGTCCTCTGGGCGCCCCCGAAAAGAGCCGGCCACGATCTCGACGAGCCGGGTCACGTCGGACCCACGCACGCTCATGTCGAGCCCCGCCGCGAGCGAACGGGCGATGTCGCCCGCAGAGATCTGCCGGCGCCGGAGGAAATCCTGATAGAAGACGTTTGCCGAGTAACCCGCGATCAGCGTGCCGTCGAGGTCGAAGAAGGCGCCGACCTCGGGGCCGTCGCGCCCCTTCTCGATCTCCTCGATCAGGTCGCGGACGTCGCTCAAGCCTGGGCCCCCACGGTTTCGAGATCGCGCAGCGCGAGGTCCCGCACGGCCGCGACCCGCCGCACCTCTGCCGCGATCTCATCGGCGAAGGCCGTGCGCCGCTCGCGGAGCCCTTCGTCCCCGGGACCAAGCAGATCGCGATTGCCGGCCAGCCGCAACGCGGCGCCGAACAGCTCTTTGGAGATCGACTCCGGGCTGTACAGGCGATGCTGAAGCCGGTACTGACGCCCGAGGCCGATGCAGTCCCTCAAGAGCCCCTTGTCGTCAAGCCGCTCGCCCGGATCGCATGCGGCCAACCGGTCGGCCACGACCTGATAGGCCTCCAAGAACGGCCGCAGCACCCGGTGGGCCAGGTACAGCCGCGTCGACGAGAGCAGCGCCTGCGCCTGCTCGGCCTCGATCGGGCGCTGCTCCCAGTCCGGATCGAGCAGGCGCAGCTCCTCCCGGATCTCTTCGGAGAACGTCCGCTTGCGCGCGAAGAAGAAGTCGAACTTGAGCAGGTCGCGCAGCCGAAGCGCCTCCTCCCAGGCCTCGTCGAACAAGTGCTGCGACTCCTCCTCCGCCGCCCGCACAAGCACCAGCTCCGTGATCGCCCGGTTCACGAAGAAGTGCACGGACGCGTTGCGGTAGAAGGCGGCCTCGAGGTGGCGCTCCGGTCCAATCGAGTAGACCGGCTCGAGCCCCCCGTCGAAGGAGCTGACCACGCCGCCTCTGGCGAGGGCCTCGAGCGCCGCGCGCAGGCTGTCCAGCGATCGCAGGTCACCGGTCGTCGGCAGCCGCCGGCGCTCCACGTAGTCCAGCAGGGGCTCCACGATCCGCCGGCCCTCGTCGAGCGTCAGCGCCCGGTCTTCCACGCCCAGGAGCGCGAGCGTCACCAGGGAAGTCGGGGTTATGGGAGTCGCGAGGCCGATCCGGTAGCAAACCTCGAAGGCCACCTTCTCGACCTCGTTGCTGCGCCTGGCGCCGGTCTGGGAGTCCTCGGCCAGCGCCGCGCGCAGCGACAGGGGCTCGCCGACGCTCACACGCACCTTCCCGAGCCTCCGTCCCTGCGCGCGCGCATATCCGAGCAGCCAGGCGAGGCTCTCGGCGCCCTTCGTCGCTCCCCTCTCCTCGGCTGCCATCGCCCCGACCTCGTAGAGCTGGTCGTAGACGATCGACACCGGCACGAGCTGCACGTCGTCCACGCCGCCCTCGCGGAATGCCTCGACGAGATACGCCAGCAGGCCATAGCGCGGCGGCCTCAGCTTGCCCGTCCTCGACCGCCCGCCCTCGATGTACCACTCGAGGTTGAACCGCTTGCGCAGCAGGTAGGCCATGTATTCGCGGAGGGCCAGCTTGTAGACCTCGTCGTCCTTGAAGCTGCGGCGGATGAAGACGTACCCCGAGCGGCGCGCGACGGGGCCGATAGGCCAAAAGGCGACGTTGATGCCGCCGAGCACGTGGTTCGGCGGGAACTCCTGCTGATGCAGCGCGCTGCGCAGCACCAACGGGTCGAGGTACGAGCGGTGGCTGGGGAGGAAGACAAGCGGCTGCGACCGGTTCAGCACCCTTAGCCGGTCGAGCCCATGCGTGTCCACGTCAACCGTGTAGGCCCGCGAGAGCCAGCGGCCGAACTCGCCCCAGATATCGACCGCGAGGCGACTCTGGCTCGCCACCATCTCGTCGATGCACGCCGTTGCTTCGCGGGCCACGTTGGCCACGGGCCGTCCGAGGCGCTCGGCCAGGGCGGCGACCGCGGCCTGGAACCGGCCGCTGGCGGCGATCTCCTCGCAGACGAAGCGCGGGACCTTGTACTGCGTGCCGATCAAGCTCCGCTCTGCCCGCAGGAGGGCCAGCGCCCCCTGCCGGCTGACGAAGGCTGCCAGCTCCCCGGCGTCGCCTCCGTTCTCGAACCGAGAGCGCAGCTCGCTCACCCTCGCGGGCTCGCCCACCACCACCCGGCACCGGTCTGGTTCTCTCCGCAAGATCCGCCGCTGCTCCGCCTCGCGCGGCCGGCGTGGGTTCCTGAAGGCCAGCAGGTCGCTCACGCGCGCAGCGCGTGCGCCCCCGCGCTTTCGCGGCAACCACAACACCCTGACCGGCGTCACCTGCGGGTCGCCGCCATCTCCGCCGAGTGCCTCGGCGAGCCCGTGCCGATCCCCGGCGAGGACGTTGACGCGCTCCTCGTCCGCGTTGGCCCGGCGGAGCCACTGCTCCAGCACCTGGCGCTCGGTTGAAGTCGAGGCGAACTCGAGCACGATCGCCCGATCGCCGAGTGGCTTCATGACGCGACCGACGCCAACGCCCGCTCTTCGTCGAGCTTGATGTCGACCGAGACCACCTTCTCCCCGCCAAAGCGGACCGGGCCCAGATGGTCCATGAGACCGGTCACCTCGCGCCGCTGGAGTGCTTTGAATGCCTGCCGTACGGCCTCGATGTTGGCCTCCGACACGCGTCCATTCTCCCATGCGCGAGACGATGGCCGACCGCGTCGCCCGCACCTCATTCTGATCGGCCGAGGAGCCTACGCCAGGGGCGTCGGCGGCCCCTCCCTACGTCATCATGCGCCCGGGCGCGGCGCGCCGGTCTCGGTGTCCCCCGGGGGGGCGGAGCACCTGCGGAAGCACCGCCAACCGTCGCCGCGCTGACGGCTGGTGGCGATGAAGATCTCGATCCTCGACGACTACGACGACACGCTGCGCACGCTCGACTGCTTCACGAAGCTCTCGGGGCACGACGTCGAGGTCTGGAACGATCACGTCCAGGACGTCGACACGCTTGCCGAGCGATTGCGCGAGACCGAAGCCCTCGTGCTCATTCGCGAGCGCACCGAGATCCGGGCGCCGCTCCTCCGTCGACTGCCGAAGCTCCGGCTCATCAGCCAGCGCAGCGTCTACCCGCACATCGATGTCGACGCCTGCACGGAGCTCGGGGTGGTGGTCTCGTCGAGCATGCACCCGGGGACGCCGTCGTACGCCGCAGCGGAGCTCACCTGGGCGCTGGTGCTCGCGGCAATGCGTCAGCTTCCGCAGCAGGTTGCCGCTCTCAAGGCGGGGACGTGGCAGGGCGGCCTCGGCAACACGCTCCGCGGGAAGACGCTCGGCGTCTACGGCTACGGCAGAATCGGCAGCGTGGTCGCAGGGTACGGGAAGGCGTTCGGGATGAACGTGTGGGTGTGGGCGCGCAGCGGCTCGCGGGAGCGCGCGCGGAGCGACGGCTACACCGTGGCACCCAGCAAGGAGGCGTTCTTCTCGGAGTGCGACGTGATCTCGCTCCACATGCGCCTGGTCGACGCGACCCGCGGCATCGTCACGGCGGGCGACCTCGCCCGCATGAAGCCGACGGCGCTGCTCGTCAACACCAGCCGAGCGCCGCTCATCGAGCCCGGCGCGCTGGTCGCCGCGCTGAGGAGCGGGCGCCCGGGGATGGCCGCGGTCGACGTCTACGAGGAAGAGCCCGTGCTCGACGCGCGCCATCCGCTGCTCGCCATGGAGAACGTCGTCTGCACGCCGCACATCGGCTATGTCACGCGCGACGAGTACGAGGTGCAGTTCTCGGACGTGTTCGATCAGATCGTGGCGTACGCGGCGGGCAGGCCGATCAACGTCGTAAATCCGAGGGTGCTGGAGGGCGGGAGGCGCAGCCCACGACCAGAAGGCTGAGACTGCGTCGCTCGCGCTCAGCAGCGCCCTTGGCCTGCCGAAGGCCAGGCGTTCATCCGGCCTCGCCAGTCGTAACCGGCGCCTTCTCCTTCTCCTTGCCCTCGGAACTGCCGAACCTCCGCTCTGCCGCGCCGAAGACCACGGTCGCAAAGCGCTCGCTAAAGCCAGCGAGGAAGGCCGCGAAGCCGTAGTAGTAGGGCACCTCGTCCTTCTTGTCCACCGAGATGTCGAGGAGGCCGCCGGCGAGAAGGAAGTAGAGCGCCACGCCGAGAATCGCGCCGACGAAGGGTCGGTAGACGCCAAGGCGCCGGATCAGCGCCCCGCCCAGCTCGTAGTTGATGTTGAAGCGCCCCAGCTCCGGCCTCCCCATCCGGGACATCACGCTGACGAGCGCGCCGAGGGCTCCGGCGCCGTAGCAGATGATCGGGACCTTGAGCTCGTCCCCCCTGAGTCCCCCGACCCACAGAAGGCACCCGGCCAGGGCGCCGACCAGGGCGGCGAGCGCCAGCCCGATCAGCATCCCGTTCATGACGTGGATCCGTCCCGCCTTGCTGGCGGCACGGTGGTAGTACGCCTCGACCTCGGCGAGGCGCCTTCGTTGCCTTCGTACCAGCTCTTGCTCGGCCTTCTCGTCCGGGAGCGAGCTCATGCGCTCGAAGAAGCCGAGCAGATGGGTTTCGATGCCGAAGATCCAGCGCATCGCGATCTGCTCGCTCGCGCCGCGCAGGACCTGGGAGACCCGGATTGCGAGGAGGTCGCACTCCTGCAGAAGCTCGGCGATTGCGGGCGCATCGCGTGCGACCCAGTCGCTCAGGCGGTGTACCCGTACGCCCTCGTCACGCTCGCGGAGGTGCAGCCGATCCGGCACACGCACGGCGGCGGGCTTCACCGTCATCGCCACGGCCGAGGCGTTTCGCGTCGACCAATACGCTTGCTCGAGTCTGCCCTCCGCGTCCTGGAACTCGCCGAGCCTGGCCAGGTAGGTCCGTTCCAGCTCGGGGTCGGAGGCGCCCGTACGGCTGCGCTCGCGCTCCCAGCGATGGTGGGCCCAGACGAGCGCCGGGAATAGCGCCGCCCCGGTCTGCGCGACCGACCGCTCCTCGCCCCTGAGCGGCGCGGCGCTCCGCTCGAGCGCCTGTTCAAGGGGATGCTCAACTACGTCGGTCAGCCTGGCCCTCGATTCCGCCGGGCGAACGTACCATCGGTCCCCACCCCCTACAAGTGGCTGCGAGATTTGGTCCAGGTCAGCGGCGTCGAGTCTCCCCGGATGCGGTCTCGGGCTAAGTGGAAGCGGTGGCTGGTTTGGCGCGGGCGCGGAGGGTGTGCACAGTGAAGACGACGATGGCGCCGACGAGGGCATAGATGCCAAGAACAAGCAGCGCGGCGGTCATGCCGTGCCCGTCGAAGTAGACGACGTCGCGCATGGCGGTGGTCGCGGCCCCGGGCGGCAGGAGCTGGCTGAGGCCTCGCCAGAACCCGGGCAGCAGTTCGGGGGCCGAGTTGCCCCCCGAGGCCGGGTTGCCGATGACAAGAAACATGACAGCGCCGATGGCGGTTCCGGCCGCGCCGACGAGCACCTGGAAGGCGGCGATAGGTATGCCTAACGCGAGCACGAACAGCGCTGCCACGCCCCAAACCGCTAGGAAGTGATGAGGGAAGGCGCCGATGATGACGTTCGTCAGGAGCGCGGCCACGAATCCCGCGCCGATGCCGAGCGCGACCATTGCCGCCAGCCGCACCGGCGGAGGCCGGTGACGGCCGAGCAGATAGATGACCGCGGAGCCCATGATCCCCGCAATGATCAGGCTGAGCACCGCGGAGAATGCTGTCCCGCCGCGGGAGTCAGAGCTCGGCAGGGGCACGAGATCCCGAACCGCCACCGGCTGACCTCGCGCCCGAGCGGTCGCCGCGAACGTCTGTCGCAATATGGTCGCGACCGAGGGGCTGGCGGCACTGGCCACCAGCAACAGCGGAGCGGGGCCGGGTCGGAACGCGCCATAGACGGAGCGATGGAGGATGGCGGTACGCGCAGCCGCGATCGAAGAGTAGGCGTGGATCCGGTAGGCGCCGGGAGCGCGGCGCTCGAGCTGACCAGCCAGGGCCCGAACCTCCGGCGGCGTTCCGATGATCCCGAGGGGCACGTGATGAGGCTTCGGCGCATGGTTTGCCGCGACGTTCGAGCCCACCAGGGCGAAGACCACGACAAGGACACCGACCAGAGCGAGCAACAGCCTGCGGTCCTCCGCCGCGGAGGACCCCCGCTCGCGCCGTCCCCTCCAGACGTTCGCTCACCGGCCGATTTTCTCAGGGGAACATCAGTCCCGACAACGGTGCGCGCACCGGGCGGCCGTCGACCGTCACCGGGGTCCAAGAGTCCGCGCTCAGGTGGTCGGAGCGCCCGAGCTGGGCGACGATCCGCAACCTGCGGCCGACTCGATCGGCGGGCACGTCGAAGACGACCCCTGCGATTCCCACGCAGGCCCCCGCGGGATCCGTAGAGCCGCTCCGAGGGCCAGCCGCCAAGCGCGTAGACCTTGCCGGCGGCGGATTGGGCGGCGTCACAACACAGCGCTCTGATCTGCACCAGGTTCTCCCTCACGCGCAGGCTTCCCGGCGGCGTCTTGCTCCTGAACCTGCCATCCGGCGAGGTCGTGGTCGCGTTACGGTCAGCATCGATGAGCGGCTCCGCCGAGCTTGCCGTACGCCAGGCTGAGGTGGCCGACGCCGAGGTCATCGGTCGCCTGCTACATGACTTCAACACCGAGTTCGACGATTTCACGCCCGGGCCGCGCGCGCTCGCCGAGCGCGTCCGACAACTCCTCGCCGGCGGCGAGACCAAGGTCCTACTCGGGGGGAGCGGGCCGGACGGCCTTGCGGTGCTGCGCTTCCGACCCGCGCTCTGGACGGAAGGGCTCGAGTGCTACCTGGCGGAGCTCTACGTGGTCCCCGAGCAGCGCGGACATGGGCTCGGGCGGGCGCTGATGGAGGCGGCGATCGAGCTCGCCCGCGCGCAGGGCGCCGACGGCATGGACCTCGGCACCAGCGAGGACGACGTAGCCGCCCGCGCCCTGTATGAGAGCCTCGGATTCAGCAACCGCGAAGGCAAGCCCGACGGTCCGATCAACTACTTCTACGAGCGAGAGCTGTGAGGAGTGCGGTCGGTGGAGGTTCGGTGTCCGTCCAGGTGTCTGCCCAAACTCACCCCTCGACGGCTGGAAGCACAGCGGTCGCCGCGAGCTCGATCTGCTGAGGCTCGTCGCCCAGCGGCCAGAGATGCACGCGGTCACATCCGGCACGCGCGTAGTGTGAGAGGAGCTCCGCGCACTTCTCAGCTGGTCCGATGCAGACCTGGTCGCGCAGCGCATCTGGATCGCGCCGCAGCAGCGGGGCCAGGACTTCTCGCAAGACCCGCTCACCGTCGCGGGCGTCATCGGTGATCCAGGTCCACATCGTCGCCAGCGCGTTGGGGAACCGACCGGGATCCCTGCCGCGAGCGCGAAGCTCCCCCGACAGTGACTCCTTTGCGGCATTGAAGCCCTTGGGTGTTGTGTTGTACGCGGATGCGAGCCACCCGTCGCCGAGGCGCGCGACGCGTCGCAGACCGGCCTTCGACCCCCAACTCCCGATCCAGAGCGGGACTCCCCCGCTTCGGCGCGGAGCCGGCGCCAGCTCCGAGTCCGGCAGGGCGTAGCGGCTCCGGGTCTCGGGCGGCGGGTCGTGCCGCAGGAGCGCCCGGAGGATGGCAGTGGCTTCCTCGAACCGCTCCCAGCGCTCCTCGTAGGGCACGCCGACTGCGTCGTAGTCACGCTCCGACGACCCGGGACCGACTCCGGCTATGACTCGCCCGTCGGACAAGAGATCCAGCGCGGCCAGCGTCTTCGCGAGGGGCACGGGTCCGCGAAGCGCGACAAGCGACACCGTTGTCGCTAGCTCCATGGCACCGGATCGGTCGACCACGGCCGCCAGGGCCGTCGGGCCGTCCAGCCACGGCGTCTGGAACAGGAAGTGATCGTTGGCGGAAACGGCGGCAAAGTCGCAGTCCCGCGCGGCGTCGACGGCGCGTGTGAGACGGAGCAGCGACTGCCCCTCGTCTCCGAACTCCATCTGGGGCAAGTGAAGGCCGAGCTCCATCTAGGCCGGCTTGTGGCAGACCGCCTCGATGTTGTTCCCGTCCGGGTCGAGCACGAAGGCGCCGTAGTAGTTCGGGTGGTAGATCTCGCGCACGCCCGGTCCGCCGTTGTCGGTGCCCCCGGCCGCGAGCGCCGCGGCGTGGAAGGCGTCGACCATCTGCCGATCCCTGGCGGTAAAGGCGACGTGCACGCCCGTCTGCGGCCCGCGGTCGCGCTTGCCGATCCAGAAGAACGGGAAGTCGCCGCCGAAGCCGCCAACCTCCGCCACGGGCTCCATGAGGATCCTCAACCCGAGTGGCGCGAGTGCTCTCTCGTAGAAGGTCTTGCTTCGCTCGTAGTCGCTTACGTCGAGTCCGATGTGATCAATCCTCAAAGGGCCTCCTCGGGTTCTCTCGACAACGCGGGCGAGAAGTCGCTGATCTCGTTGGGGATAGCGGCCCCATCGGTCCGCCGTGCGGCACGGTACTCGCAGTTCCTGCGGGCGTGGATCAATTCGGTGCACTGGGGCGGCCAGGCGCAGGAAGTGCATGTATAGGATCGAGTCCGTGGAATCGGCGGTAACGGCGGCCAACCGAGAGGCGGTCGAGGCCTGGAACGGTGTCCTATTCGAGCGTTTCGCCAGGTTCCGCCACATCATCCTGCCGGGCCTGGGCGCCCATGGCGACCGCGCGCTCGAGCTTCATCCGCCGCAGCCAGGCGAGCGCGTACTAGACATCGGATGCGGCTTTGGCGACACGGCCCGGCAGATCGCCGAGATGGTCCAACCGGGGGGCGAAGTCGTCGGTGTAGACGCCTCGCCCCGCTTCATCGACGCCGCCAGGGCCGAGGCCGACGAGGCTGGCGTCGCGGGCGTCCGCTTCGCGGTCGCCGACGTCGAGGCCGGCGGGCTCGAGGGCGAGTTCGACCGCGCCTTCTCTCGCTTCGGGACGATGTTCTTCGCCAACCCCGTAAGGGCGCTGCGCAACGTACGCGAGTCGCTCGTGCCAGGCGGGGAGCTGTGCATGGTCGTCTGGCGGCAGAAGCCGGACAACCCCTGGCTTTATGAGACCGAGCGTGCGGTCGAGCAGTTCCTCGAGCGCCGCGAGGACTCCGACGAGCCGACCTGCGGTCCGGGGCCGTTCTCGATGGCCAATGCCGACACGACGAGCGGCATCCTGCTCAGCGCCGGCTATGAGGACATTCGGCTTGCCCGCTGCGACACGCAGATGCTGATCGGCCGGGACCTCCAAGAGGCAATCGACTACACGATGGCGCTCGGCCCGGCGGCCGAGATCATCCGCCTGGCAGGTGACGACGCGGAGCGAATCGGGCCCAAGCTGGTCGAGGCCGTGCGCGGCGCCCTGGCGCCATTCGAACGCGCCGACGGAGTGCGCGGACAGATGTCGACCTGGACCGTCAGCGCCCGAGCTCCGGACGGCGGCGAACGACCAACTTAGATCGGGACCGGTCTGGACGGGAAGCTGCAGGACCTACGGTGCCGCAACCCGTGGGCGGCAGCGTCCCCACCCGCGGTCAGCCCACCGTCTCGCGAGTCTCCGCTGCGCCGGATGCGATTCGCGCCCTGATTGTGGTGCCCTCACCCGCCGGGCTCTCGATCTCGAGCCTGCCACCCAGCGCATTGACGCGATCGGCCAACCCGCGCAGCCCGGAGCCGGCGGAGGCGTCTGCGCCGCCGACACCGTCGTCGCGAACCTCGACGGTCGTGGCGCCGAGCTCGACTCCCACGCTCACGTGCACTTGGCTGCAGCGTGCGTGCTTGGCGGCGTTCGTGAGCGCCTCGGCCACCACGAAGTACGCCGACGTCTCGACCGGAGCCGGCAGCCGCTGTGGGGGCACATGCCCGATCTCCACCGGTATCGGCGAGCGGTTGGCGAGCCCCTCCAGCGCGACGGCGAGCCCCCGGTCGCTGAGGACGCTCGGGTGGATGCCGGCGGCGAGCTCACGGAGGTCCCGAATCCCTGACTCCATCTGCTCGAGCGCCTCACCCACGAGCTCTCGCGCCTCGTCCGGGGCCTGCGCCCATCTCCGCTGCGCCAGCTTCAGGCTCATCACCGCGGCGACGAGCTCTTGTTGGGCGCCGTCGTGCAGATCGCGGCCGAGCCGGCGGCGCTCCTCATCGCCGGCCTCGACAATTCGAGCGCGGGAGGCGGCAAGCTGCTCGCGCGCGTCCACGTTGGCGAGGGCCGCAGTGACCAGCTCGGCGAACTCGGCGAGCCGGTCCTCAGTCCCTTCGGCGAATGCGTGAGAGCGGCCGCTCGACGCCACGATGCCGCCCCAGGTCCTGCCGGCGACCTTAACCGGCGCTCCGACCGCGGACCTGATGCCCACGGCGCGCACCCTCTTCGCGAGCTCGCCGCGAAGACCCGCGTAGTCGTCCACTCGTTGGGGTCTACCGCTGCGGCTCAGCTTGGCCGCCACCGTATCGCCGTCGAGCGGGACCCTCTCGCCCGCCGGGAACCAGGGAGCGCCGCTGGCCGCCCAGGCACCTACGACCGTCTGGGTGCCGTCGTTCTCGAAGCGGAGTATGTTGGCGCTCTCGACGCCCAGGACGGAGCCGACCTCTTCGCAGACGCCCGCGAACAACCGTCCCGGGTCGGGGTCGCCGGCCACTAGTGTCGCGACGCGACGCAGCGCCGCTTGCTCGGCGAGGAGCAGTTCGAGCTGTGCCTGAGAGCGCTGGTGAATCGTCATTGGGGGCGCATGAGGGTCAGCAGCGCCAGCGCGCGGCACGAAACCTCGGCAATCCCAGCCGGCCGATCACACGAAAGCGCCACCCTCCAGCGTCCGCCGCGGGGCTGCCCGAAACATGTGGTGGTCGACGATCAGGACCGTCGTGCCCATCGCATCAAGTGTTCCTCTCCGAGCGCGTCCCGACAGTGGGGCTAGCCGTACTCCTACTGGGCGGGAAGCCCCATTGGCCGACCGTGGCGGGCCATCGAGACTGCGGGACGTGCACTCGGGTGCACCCACCCAATCATTGAGCAGCAGCGCATCGCGGGCCACCACAACGGAGAGGAGACGACATGGGACAGCCGGTCGTTCATTTCGAGGTAATAGGTAAGGACGGCGAGAAGCTGCAGAGCTACTACTCCCAGCTCTTCGGCTGGGAAATCGACGCGAGCAACCCGATGGCCTACGGGACGGTTCAGCGCGAGGGCAACACCACCCCCGAGGGCGTCGGGATCGGCGGGGGGGTCGCCAAGGGCCCCGACGGCTACGACGGTCACGTCACCTTCTACGTTCAGGTCCCGGACGTGGGGGCGGCGCTGGCGAAGGCGGAAGAGCTCGGGGGCAGCCCCATCTTCGGACCGGATCAGGTTCCGGGCATCGACCTGACGCTCGGGCAGTTCAGCGACCCCGAGGGCCACGTCATCGGCCTCGTCCAGGGACGATAGTAAGGGTCGATGACCGAAGAGATTCGGGACCCCGTCAGTCGCACCCGTTACGGGTTCGAGCCGCGGGGCGAGAGCCTGATCGTCTACACATGGCTCGAGCCCGGCGGGGCTCTGCTTCCGCACTTCCATCCTCGTCAGGAGGAGCGCTGGTCGGTGCTCGAGGGCGAGGCCCGATTCAAGCTCGGCGAGCTGAAGCAGGTGATCAGACCCGCGGACGGCGAGCTGGTGGTGGCGGCCGGGGTGGCGCACGGCCTCTCGAGCGTGAGTGATCGCGAGGCCCCTCTTCAGGCCGTCGTCACCCCTCCCCTCCGCCTACAGGCCTTCCTGGAGGAGAGCGCCGCGGCCGCCCGTGAGGGACTTTTCACCCCCCGTGGGCTCCCTCGCGGCCTGAGGGGAGCCGGCTGGGCCGCCGGGTTTCTGAAGCGGTATCGCGACGAGACCGTTTTTCTCTCGCCGCCGCAGATCGTGCAGCGTGTGCTGATCGCAGCGCTGGCGCGGGATTCCTGAAAGGGGCTGGCTGCTGTTACGCGTCGGGCTGGCGAGGTGGGCTCTTTTGAGGCCCGTATATCGGGCCTGAGAGAGCCCAGGTCCGCGCCGCGGCGCACGGGCCGCCGCAGAGATGCACAGCAGGTACGAGCCTGGCCGCCGTCCGAGCGTCGGCGTCGGCTGCACGGTTCGGGGGCGTAGGCTCGGGACCATGGAGCTGCCGCCCGGGCCGCGCGCCCCTGCAGCCTGGCAGACCGTCGCGTGGACGATGCGGCCCGCGGCCTTCCTGCAGCGCGTCCATGCCCGCTTCGGCGACCCGGCCACCATCCGCACCTACTGGACCGACGAGCCGATGGTGCTGTTCTCGCACCCTGATGCGGTCCGCGAGGTCTTCCGGCTCGACCCCGCGATCGCGCCCGCCGGGCAGAGCTGGGAATTCCTGCGTCCCTTCGCCGGGCCGCACTCGATTCTCGTGCTTGACGGTGAGCAGCATATGCGCGAGCGACGGCTCATTCAGGCGCCGTTCCACGGCGAGCGCATGCGCGGCTTCGGCCCCACGGTCGCGGAGCTTGCGCAGCGGGAGCTGAGCACGTGGAGCGGCCGGGTCGTCACGCTCGAGCGGATGAAGCACCTGACGCTCGAGACCATCCTGCGCGTCATCTTCGGGGCCCGTGGCGAGCAGGAGGCCGCGCCGCTGCGCGACGCCGTGCATAGCGCGCTCGACAGCGTCCGCTCGATGCCGCGAATGCTGGCGATGGCGCTTGTGCAGCGTGACCTCGGGCCACGCAGCCCATGGGGTCGCTTTCGGATAGCGGTCGAGCGCTTCGACGCCCTGTTGCTCGACATCGTGGCCCGCCGCCGAGCGGACCCGGGCGGCGACTCGATGCTCGCACTGCTGCTCGAGCAGCGCGACGAGGACGGCAAGCCGCCAACCGACCGGCACCTGCGCGACCAGCTCGTCGCACTGCTCGTGGCCGGCCACGACACCTCGGCGGCCTCGATGGCGTGGGCCTTCGAGCGGCTTGCGCGCCACCCCGCGATTCACGCGCGCTTGGGCGAGGGCGACCCCGCCTACCTCGACGCGGTCGTCAAGGAGGTCCTGCGTGTGCGCCCGGCCCTGACCATCGCCCCGCGCCGGCTGCTCGAGCCGGTGCGGATCGCCGGGTGGATGCTGCCTCCCGGCGTCCACGTCGCCGCCTGCCTGTGGCTCGCGATGCGGCGGGGGGACCTCTGGCCCCGAGCTGGCGAGTTCCGGCCGGAGCGGTGGCTCGAGGGCCCGCCGCCGAACCCCATGTCGTGGATCCCGTTCGGCGGAGGCGTGCGGCGCTGCGCCGGAGCGCCCTTCGCTGAGATGGAGATGCGGGAGGCGCTATGCGCCGCCGCAGACCTGACGATCCGGCCGGTCCGCCCGGAACCCGAGCGCGCGCGGCGAAGCGCGCTCGTCCTCACTCCGCACCGTGGCGGCGAGGTGATCGTCGGATGACCGTCCTGCTCGGCTCGGAGAACCGCATCCGCCCTTGCCGGAATGACGAGCGCTCGGCGATCCTCGCGATCGTCAACGATGCCGCCGAGGCATATCGCGGCGTGATCCCAGCCGATTGCTGGCACGAGCCGTACATGCCCTCGCATGAGCTCGGCAGCGAGATCGCCGCCGGCGTCGTGTTCTGGGGCTACGAGGCCCACGACGCGCTGGTCGGCGTCATGGGCGTTCAGCGGGTGCGCGACATGGATCTGATCCGCCACGCCTACGTCTCACCCGGCAGCCAGCGGCACGGCGTCGGCGGCGCGCTGCTCGAGCACCTCTCGCGCTCGACCACGCGGCGCATGCTCGTCGGTACGTGGGCGGCTGCCGACTGGGCGATCCGCTTCTATCGGCGTCACGGCTTCGAGCTGGTCTCACCCGAGCGAAAGGCCGCGCTACTCAAGAGCTACTGGACCATTCCTGACCGCCAGATCGAGACCTCGGTGGTGCTCGCCAGTCCGCCGCTCGACGGGGGGTGAGGCGGTCGATCCCAGGGCGGGGACCGCCGCCACGGCGGGCGCATCGGGCGCGAGTTGTCCATTTCCTCGTCCGTCGTTCGTCTTAGAGGCGACCAAGCTCCGAAGAAGGAGGAAGCGATGAAATACATGCTGCTGATTCACCAGGGCGACACCCCGACGCCACGGGACCCGGACGCGTGGGGACGCCTGTCGGAGGAAGAGCAGAAGGCGGTCTACAGCGACTACAGGGCGGTCAGCGAGACCGCGGGGGTCAGCCCCGGCCTCCAGCTGGAGGATCCCCAGACAGCCACGACCGTGCGGGTGGAGGACGGCAAGACA
>JBKPHA010000120.1:0-24141 GCA_046729615.1 Actinomycetota bacterium | reverse complement strand
GCCCCACCCCCCGCCCCCCGCGGGGGTTCCCCACCGCTCGGCGACGGAGCCGCGGTCGCCCGCGGACTCCGTTGAATACGGTTCTCCGCCGTGTGGCTCACCTGGAGGCGCAGGGTGGCGATCGGGGCGGGAGCCCTGGTCGGCCTGGCGGGCATCGGCGTCGGCGTCTACTTCCTGGTCGACGCCCTAAAGGAGGAGTCAGCAAATGCGCCCCCTCCACCCGCCCCGAGGATCGTCATTCATACGAAGCATCCCCAGCCCAAGGCCGCGCACGAGCTCGGCTTCCCCGAATTCGCCACCAAGAACACGACCCGCGTCTCGGGCGCCGATCCCGTCGCCGACGCCGCCGGGATCGCACTGGCGGTGTTCCCCTCGACCGGAGGGGTGCAGGGGCCTGACGGCGTTTCGCTCGTGGACGAGAAGGACTGGCAATCCGGGATCGCCGCCGCAAGCCTGGCCGGGCCGCCGATCGGCGCGCCGATCCTGGTGACAGGCCGGCATGAGGTGCCAAGCCTCACCGCCGATGCGCTGAAGGCGCTTGGCCCAAGCGGGTCGGCCGCGACCCGGGGGGCCCAGCTCTTTCGCATCGGCAATACGGAGGCGCCTACGGGGCTCGATACCGAGCGCGTGAGCGGCAAAAGCCCCGCGGCAATCGCGGCGGAGGTCGACGCACTGCGACAGAAGCTCACACGAGACAAGCCGAAGAACGTGCTGCTGGTGAGCTCGGCGCAGCCACGCTACGCGATGCCGGCGGCCTCCTGGGCTGCCCGCTCGGGCGAGCCCGTGCTGTTCACGAACAAGGATGCCGTGCCCAAACCCACGCTGGACGCGCTCAAGCGCGACAAGGGCGCCGATGTGTACGCGCTGGGACCACCCTCGGCCATCTCGGACAAGGCGCTCACCCAGGTGGAGGAGGCCGCCAAGGAGCCGGTACGGATCGGGGATTCGGACCCGGTCCAGAACGCGATCGACTTCGCCCGCTACGACGCCGGCAGCTTCGGCTGGAACATCACCGATCCCGGTCACGGGCTCGTGATCGCCTCCGACGCCGAGCCACTCGATGCCGCGGCCGCGGCACCGCTATCGGCCAGCGGGGACTGGGGGCCGCTACTCGTGACCGACGACCCGCACCAGGTGCCCGAGGCGCTGCGCGGATACCTGCTCGACATCAAGCCGGGCTACATCAGCGACCCCACCCGCGCCGTCTACAACCACGTCTGGATCATCGGCGACCAGTCGACGATCTCGGTCGGATTCCAGGCGCAGGTGGACGATGTCGCCGAGGTCGCGCCGGTAAGGTCGGGCACCGGAACGAACGTCAAGCCCCCGCCCTCGGGGCCCAGCAAGAAGAAGGGAATCGCGAAGAGGTGACAGCCGGCGGAGGCGCGGTAGTGGTACCGCTCACAACGCTCCACCGCACCTGGCGGCGCCTGCGCCTCGCCATTTACGGCACGACGTCATGAGAGGCACCACTAGATGAGCGAGGCGGAACGGCCCGATCGCCTGGCGCCTGGGCACCGCGTCACGATCGAGGACATCCGCGCGCTAGCCGGGCCTGCCACCCCCCACTTCGCACTTCAGATCCGCAACCGGATCCGGAGATTGATTGCCGATCTTCCGGCCGAAGATCCCGTGCGGATCGAGGGCGAGCGCCACATCGCGCGGCTTGAGGAGCTGGCGCAGCACTCGGGCGAGCCGCGCGGGGCCGGGCCGGGCACGTCGGCCGCGCACTGATGACGACCATCTGGCCTGCGGAGCCGTTGGGGCTTCAGCGAGCGCGGGACCTGCTCGTGCCCGAGGCAAGAGCCGTCGCCGATCGTCCCCGCGCGGCGGAACGTGGCTACCTCGACCTGCTTCCCGAGGACCTCGAGTCCACGGGCGCCACCCAAGACCTGATGACGACGAGCCTGGTGCCGGCGATCTACGAGCGCTACTGGCGGCCGGCGCTCGCCCGCGTGGCCAAGGGCCTCACCGGCCCGGGCATGGCGGAGGAGATCCGGATCGCCCGGCTCCTGCTCGGCCTCGGGCCCGGCGACGTAGTTCTCGACGTCGCCTGCGGCCCCGGAAACTTCTCCCGCGAGTTCGCCCGGGCGGTCGGCGACGAAGGGCTCGTGGTCGGGGTCGACGCCTCGCGGACCATGCTCGAGCGGGGCGCGGCGGAGCTCGCAGAGTCGGAGTTCGAGAACCTCGCGCTGATCCGCGGCAACGCGACCGAGCTCCCGTTCTGCGACGGAACCTTCGACGCCGTCTGCTGCTTCGCCGCGCTCCACCTGTTCGCGGATCCCTTTGCCGGCCTCGACGAGATGCGACGCGTGTTGCGCCCCGGGGGACGCATTGCGCTGATGACTTCGGTTCGTCGCAAGGTCACGCTGCCGCCGCTGGTGCCGATCGTCGAGCGCGTGAGCGGCATGCGGATGTTCGAGGGCGACGAGATCGTCCGCGCCCTGCAGGACCGCGGCTTCGCCGACCTCCGCCAGCGGCTCGCTGGAGTCGTGCAGTTCGTCGGCGGCAGGCTCCCGGAGGGATAGCCCTCAGGCGCTCGCGGCGGGGAATCGATCGAGCGGGTCAGACGGGAGCGTTATCGAGCGACCGCCACAGGTAAAGAGATGCGAGCGTGCGATGCGGGCGCCACGGCTCGGCGATCCGCTCCAGGTCCGTCGGCCCGGGCAGGTCATCCAGCCCATACGCGATCCGGACGGCCCGCCTGATCCCCAGGTCGCCGGTCGAGATCACGTCCGGGCGACCGAGATGGAAGATCAGGAACATCTCCGCGGTCCAGCGCCCGATGCCCTTGATCTCGGTCAAGGCAGCGACGATGTCCTCGTCCGCGAGCTCGACCAGCCGGCCGAGGTCGAGCCGCCCGTCCTCCACGCGCTGGGCGAGGTCGCGCAGGAAGCTCACCTTCGACCGGGAGAGGCCCGCGCCGCGGATCGTCTCCGGGTCCGCGGCCACCAGGGCCGCCGGCGACGGGAAGGTCCCACCGAGGATCTCGACGAGGCGGTCCCAGATGGAGCGCGCAGCCTTCGTGGAGAGCTGCTGTCCGACGATCGCGCGGGCGAGGGCCTCGTAGGGGTCGGGCCGGCTTCCTCGACGGTCGCTGTTGGGATCGATCGGCCCGCGCTCGTCGATCAACCGCCGCATCACGTGGTCGACCGAGCGCAGGTACTCGTCCGCCCCGCTGAGGGTGTCAGCGTCCCGTCGGGCGTGTGCGCCGGCCGGCCTGGAAGTCATCCGTAACGCAAACGCGGCAGGCGGTCGTTTTGTGACGTCCGGGCCAGAATCCACTGCGGCGGCTTCGCCGCCTGACCTGCATCGGCCGCGCGCTCACCGTGCGGCGGCTTCGCCGCCTGACCTGCATGTGCGGCGACAAAGTCGCCGCCACACATACCCGCGTCTCTCACACCCGCTGGATCAGCGTGCCGGTGCCAAGGCCGCCGCCGCAGCACATCGTGACGAGGCCCCACTCCACATCGGAGCGCTCCATCTCGTGGAGGAGGGTCGTGATGAGCCGCGCGCCGGTCGAGCCGAGCGGGTGCCCGAGTGCGATCGCGCCGCCGTTCACGTTGACGCGGCCCATGTCGGGCTCGATCTCGCGCCGCCACGCCGCCACGACCGAGGCGAACGCCTCGTTGATCTCGATCAGGTCGACGTCCGAGATCTTCATGCCGTTGCGATCGAGCAGCTTCCGGGTCGCCGGGATCGGCCCGGTCAGCATGATCACGGGGTCGACGCCGACGGTTGTCTGGTCCGCGATCCTCGCTCGCGGCTCCAGCCCCAGCTTGTCGGCCTTCTCGCGCGTCATGAGCAGGACCGCGGCCGCCCCGTCGGAGATCTGCGAGGAGTTGCCCGCGGTGATCTTGCCGTCCTCCTGGAACGCCGGCTTGAGCTGCGCGAGCTTTTCGAGCGAAGTGTCGGGCCGGATGCCCTGATCGGTGACGTACGTGTCGCCGTTCACCGAGAACGGGATGATCTCCCGCTCGAAGCGGCCCTCCTCGGTGGCCTTGGCGGCGAGCTGGTGGGAACGAAGCCCGATCTCATCGAGCTCCGAGCGCGGGATCTCCCACTTGTCGGCGATCATCTCGGCCGAGATCCCCTGCGGCACGATCTGGTAGCGCTCCAGGAGCTGCGGTGAGAACGCGAAGCCATGCTCCTGCTGGACCGACACGCTGTCTGCGAACGAGATGTGGCCCATGTGCTCGACCCCGCTTCCGACCACGACATCGTGGACGCCGGAGGCGACGAGGGCGGCCGCGAAGTTCACCGCCTGCTGGGCCGATCCGCACTGCCGGTCGATCGTCGTCGCGGGAGTCTCGATCGGAAGGCCCGCCTCGAGCCATGCGTTGCGGCCGATATTCATGCCCTGCTCGCCGAACTGCTGCACGCAGCCGGTGATCACGTCCTCGACCTCGGAGGCCTCGATCGCGGCGCGGTCGATCAGTGACCTGTAGGTGGTGGCGAGCAGGGTCGAGGGATGAACGTCCCGGTAGTAGCCCTTCTCTTCGTGCCCACGGCCAATCGGCGTCCTGGCCGCCTCGACGATGACTACCTCGCGACCCTGGAAGTTGCCGTTGCTCGCCATTTTCGGATCAGCCTCCCATTCGGTCGAATCCTTGCGTAACTGAGCCTACTCGATCGATTGACTGGCGAGTCAACCAAGGCCAGCAGGCCGGCCGCTACTGGCTGGGCAGCGGCGAGCCGGCGAGGACGAAGAACCAGATCGCCATCGCGAGTCCGGCGAGCAGCACGGAAGACAGGATCACCGCCTCCAGCACCGACATGCCGTAGGGGCTCGATCGCTCGTCGCTGAGGCTTTTCCTCCACGCCGGCAGGTAGCGCCTCGGCAGTCGCGTCGATCCCGTCATGCGGACGTAAACACGGTTCAGCCGCGAGAGGATCCAGGCCATCGCGCAGATCGAGACGACGATGCCGGCGAAGACGACCATGTAAGGCCCGCCCGACGGCTCCTGCGTGTCCGAGACCTTCGACCCGATCCAGATCCAGCCGTACGGGATCACGGTCCACATCGAGAACGCGCCTAGGACCATCGCCGCGACGACGATCCCCGCCGCCGCTCCGAACGCGGGGCGACGCAGCCTCTGGGCGCGCTGCTCCATCCCCCCAGGGTACGAATCCGCGTCCATCGATCGCCCTACGGCTCCCTTTACTGGCGCAGCGTCGCAAAGCCGAGCGTGATACTAAGCCGGCGGGGTGAATGAGTCACGGGGATACGAACGTCCCGGAATTGCCGGGAGCGGCACGATCGCCTGCGGCGTCGCCGTGGTCGCCAGCGCGCTCGGCGAGGTACGCCTTTGGGCGCGCAGCGACCAATCGGCGTGGCGCGCCGAGGAGCGAGCCGAGGCGGAGTGCCGAAAGGTCGAGGGCGCGGCGCCGGGCCGGATCCGGGTGACGACCAGGATCGAGGATCTCGTGGACTGCGACCTCATCGTCGAGTCGGTGAAGGAGGCTCCCAACGTCAAGGTGGAACTGTTGCGCGCCCTCGGCGAGGCCGGCGACGCCGATCTGGCGACCACCACCTCGTCGCTCTCCGTTCGCGAGCTCGCTGAGCGAAGCGACCACACCGACCGGGTCTTCGGGCTCCACGTGTTCAACCCGGTCCAGCGGATGGAGCTCGTCGAGATGTGCTTTCCGGATCAGCTGCGACCGGGCGTCGCCGAACGGGCCCGCGCCTGGTGCGAGGCGCTTTCCAAGACGCCGGTCGAGGTTCCGGATCAGCCGGGATTCGTCGTCAACCGCCTTTTGTTTCCGTACCTGTTCGATGCCGTGCGATTGCTCGAGCGAACCGGCATGCAAGCCGCCGACATCGATGCGTGCATGCAGCTCGGCGCCAGCCACCCGATGGGGCCGCTGCGCCTGCTCGACTTCATCGGGCTGGACGTGGCGGCCGCGATCGGCCAGAGCCTCTTCGACGACACCGGCGAGGATCGCTACCGCGCGCCCGGCTTCATCGAGGAGCTGATCGGCGAGGGAAAGCTCGGCCGCAAGAGCGGCGCCGGATTCTATGACTACGGCTGAGCGCTCAGGCGGCGGTGCGCTTGCGCTTGCCCGCGAGGTCCCAGATCACGTCGGCCTCGGAGATCCCCTGGCGACGAGCCGCCTCGGTCACGTCCTCCCAGGGAAGCTGAGCGTCGGGAAGGTCGTCCCAGCGCGCGAGGTCGAGCGCCTCCAGCGCCCCGCGGAGGGCCGGCCCCAGATGCTCCTCGGCGCGAAGCACCGCCCTGAGGACCTCCAGTTGCTTATCCGTGAGCTTTATGACCCACATGGCTGCCCCTTCGTCTAGGTGAGCCGGACGATCCGCAAGCTAGAGCCGCTCGCGGACGGAAGGGGAAGTCGGAATCGCCGGAGATTGGGCTATCGACGGCATTTCCTAGCATCGCGCCTTGTGGAGGCAGCAGTGGTGGACGTCGCGGTCAGGGAGACGACCGAGGGCGATCTCGACTTCGTGCTCGCACTGGAGACCGAGCCGGAGGCAGCCAGGCTCGTGGGCCAGTGGACGCGAGACCGGCACCGGGAGGCGATCGGCCGGGCGGACGAAGAGCACCTCCTGATCCTCGCTGGCGAGAACCGGGTCGGCTACGCGCTGCTGCAGGGGGTGGGCGATCCGAACCGGTCGATCGAGATCCGCCGGATCGTGGTCGGCCCCCGCGGCGCCATCGGACGCCGAGCGCTCCGCCTGATCGTCGATCGTTCCTTCCGTCGTCACGCGGCACATCGGGTGTGGCTCGACACGTTCCCCTGGAACGAGCGCGCCCGCCGCGCGTACGCGGCGGCCGGGTTCGTACGCGAGGGAACCCTCCGCGACGTGCTGTTGAAGAACGGCCGGTTCGAGTCACTCGTCGTGATGTCGATCCTGCGCCCCCGAGTGGGAGCTCGGGACGCGCCGCCAGGGGTGATAGCGGCGCTCCGCGGCGTTCAGGCGGGCGCCGAGCGTTCGTCCGCGCGCGCGGCGCCCGATTGCTCCGCGGATCCGTGGATCCGGACCGCGACGATGCGGTTCTCGCGCACCGACTCGACGCGTATCTCGTACCCGTTGGCGGTGATCCGGTCGCCGCGCTTCGGGAGCCGGCCAAGCTCCGAGAAGACGTAGCCGCCGATCGAGTTGAACGCGTCGGAGGAAACCGGCAGCCGGATGCCGACGTCCTCGAGGTCGCCAAGCGACACGTGGCCGCGGACGTACCAGTCGCCGTCCGTGAGCTTGCGGACCGACGCGGCGCGAGGATCGGTCTCGTCCTCGATCTCCCCCACGACCTCCTCGAGGATATCCTCGACGGTGACGATCCCGACCGTGCGGCCGTACTCGTCGGAGACCACCGCGATCGAGGTGCGCTGGCGCTGGAGCTCGGCGAGCAGGTCGTCGAGTGGCTTGGTCTCGGGGAAGATTGGGACCTCGCGGATCGCCGGCTCGATGGACGCGTCCGGGCCAGCGTTCATGTAGAGGCGAACGAGGCTGTTGTTGTGGGCGACTCCCCGCACCCGATCGGGGTTGTCGTCCTCGATCACGACGAGGCGCGTATGGCCGGACGTGACGCAGCGCTGCAGGGCGTCCTCGACCGATTCGTCGTCGTTGACGGTGACCACGGCGGGAATGGGGGTCATGACCTCACGCGCCTGCTGCTCGTGCAGGTGGAAGACCCCGGCAAGATGCCCGGCCTCCTCGGGGTCCAGGCCGCCGCCCGTCGCGGACTGGCGGATGATCGCCTTGACGTCGTCCTCGGTGTGCTGCTCCTCCAGACGCTCGGGGCTGACCCCGAAGAGCCTCACGATCGCGTTGGAGAGGTTCGTAAGCGCGACGGTGAAGGGCGCGCTCAGCGCGCGGAACAGGGCTAGCGGTCTGGCCAGCGCCCGCAGCGTCCCCTCGGCCCGCGTGATCGCGAGCATCTTGGGGACCTGCTCGCCGATCGAGATGTGGATCGACGTGACGAGCGCGTAGGCGATCGCGACCGAGATGGCGACCGCGGCGCCGTGCGAGAGCCCACCGAAGATCGGCTCCAGGAGGTGCGCCAGCGACGGCTCGCCGAGGAACCCGATCCCGATCGAGGCCATCGTGATCCCGACCTGGCAGGCGGAGAGGTACTCGTCGAGCTGGTCGAGCTCGTCCAATGCGGCCTCCGCCCCGCCGAGCCCGTTCTGGGCCAGCGTTTCGATCCGGGAGCGGCGCGCGCGCACGAGCGCGAACTCCGCGGCCACGAACAGGCCGTTGAGGAGCACGAGGACGGCGAGCAGCACTAGGAGGAGGACGCTCATGGCCCGATCAGCGCCCTCACCAGGCAGCGTATAGCCCTATGCAGCCGCGTACTCGGAGGTTGGTCGTCGTCGCTCATCGGGCCCGGCGCCGCGAAGGCTAGCAAGGGTCCCCTCGCTGGCTAGTGTCTTGGGGTCATGTCCGGCGAGGCACTTCAATCGCCCCAGGAGATCCAGCGCCACGAGGGGTTGGATCAGCGCGAGGCGCCGTATCTGGACGCCGTCGTCGCCTACGCGAAGCGGGATCCCGGCCGCTTCCACGTCCCCGGGCACAAGGGGGGCGAGGGGGCGGATCCTGAGCTCGTGGCCGCGCTGGGCGAGGCCGCGTTCGAGCACGACATCCCAGCCGGGATCGAGGGCGTCGACGTGGGGCCCGACTCGCCGTTTCAACGCTCGCAGCATCTCGCGGCAGCCGCCTGGGGCGCGAGGCGCAGCTGGTTCCTGATCAGCGGCGCGTCGCAGGGAAACCATGCCGCATGCCTGGCCCTCCGACATGCCGGGCGCAAGGTGGTCGCGCAGCGAAACGTTCACTCCAGCACCGTGGACGGGATCGTGCTGGCGGGGCTCGAGCCGGCATTCGTCGCCCCGGAGCTCGACGCCGAGCTCGGCATCGCGCACTGCCTGACGCCCGAGGCGCTGGCGCGGGCGCTTGATCGCGCCCCCGACGCGGTGGCGGCGTTGACGGTCTCGCCGACCTACTTCGGCGCCGTGGCGGACGTGCGTGGGCTGGCCAGGGTGGCGCACGACCGCGGCGTGCCGCTGATCGTGGACGAGGCGTGGGGAGCCCATCTGCGCTTCTCGCCCGAACTGCCCGAGAGCGCGCTGGAGTGCGGCGCCGACCTCGTCCTCTCCTCGGTCCACAAGCTGTTCGGCAGCCTCACCCAGTCGGCGATCCTGCATCTGGGACGTGACGAGTTGATCGACGCCGACGTGGTCGATCGCTGCATCACGCTGACCGAGTCGACCAGCCCGAGCGCGCTGCTGACCGCCTCACTCGATGCGGCTCGCCGTCAGGCGGTCGTCCGGGGCGCGAAGCTCCTGGCCGAAACCGTCGCCGGGGTCGAGCGGGCGCGCGAGGCCATCAGGGGCATCCCGGGGCTCGACGTCCTGGATGAGCGGCTGATCGGGCGGCCGGGCGTCCACGACTGGGACCCGCTTCGCCTCGCGGTGGATGTCCGCGGCACCGCGAGCACGGGAACCCACATCGCAAAGATCATGCGGGAGCTCAACGACGTGAACCTGGAGCTCGAGTCCGAGAACGTGATCGTCGCGGTCTTCGGGGCGGGCGAGGACGCGGTGGAGAGCGCGACCCGCCTGGTCAACGCGCTGCGCCGCGCAGTTGAGAAGCTCGGCGCGGAGGACGATCCGACCCAGCGCCCATTCACACCCCCGCCCCCATGGGGCTCATTGGAGCTGCCGCCGCGCGAGGCGTTTTTCGGCCCCCAGGAGGCGATCCCATTCCCCGCGGCCGTCGGGAGGATCGCCGCGGAGTCGCTCGCCGCGTATCCGCCCGGCATCCCGAACGTCCTGCCCGGCGAGCGGCTCACCCGCGAGACCGTCGACTACATCAGCGAGGTCGTGGAGCATGGCGGCTGGGTGCGAGGCGCGGTGGATAGGAGCTTGAGGACGATTCGGGTCGTGGTCGAGTGAGTAAGCAGTTCGCGGTAAGCAGCAGGCAGTTCCGTACACCAGCCCCTGCTTACTGCTTCCTGCCCACTGCCTACTCGGAGCGCCAGTGACCGCCGGCGGTGCAAGCGCCTCGTGGGGCGTCGACTCCGAATACGGCCGTCTCACGGACGTCCTCGTCTGCCCACCCGACCACTTCAGGTGGCTGCCGACCAGCGCTATCAGCCGCGCCACCCTGGAGAGCGGTCGCCGCTTCGAGCCGCAGGCCGCGCGCGCTCAACATGCCGAGCTGATCGACGCTTACGAGCGGGCCGGGGTCACGGTTCACCGCCTCGAGCCGGACCCGGCGCTGCCATACCAGGTCTTCGCGCGCGACTCGAGCGTGATGACGCGGTGGGGCGCCTTCATCACCCAGCTCAAGCAGTGGTGGCGGCGCGGCGAGTACGCGCCCGCGATCGCCTTCTACCAGGGGCGCGGGATCCCGATCTGGCGCATGGCTACGGCCGGCGCGATCGAGGGCGGCGACGTGATGGTCACAGAGCCGGGCAGCGTCGTGATCGGAAACGGCGAGGAGCGAACGGAGGTCACCGCCGCGCGCCAGCTCGCGGCGTGGCTCGAATCCGAGGGTTGGGAGGCGCGCGTCGAGCCGATCCCGGGCGTCTTCGTCCACCTAGACGTCCTGATGGCGGTGCTGGCGCCAAAGCTCGCAGCCGTCTGCGTCGATCTCGTCTCGGGTGGGCTGGTGCGCTGGCTGAAGACAAAGGGCTTCGAGATCCTCGAAGTGCCTCCGGAGGACGCCCTCACGCTCGGCGTGAACGCGATCTCGCTCGGCGACGACCGGGTCCTGACCGGCGCCGCCGCGCGCTCGCTGAACGAGCAGATGCGCGCTCACGGTCTGGAGCTGTTCGCCCCCGACCTCGAGATGTTCACCCTGGGGGGCGGCGGCGCCCACTGCCTGGGGCAGGCGATCCGGCGCGAGGTGGCGTGACCCACAGACCGGCGATCGACGCCGGCCGCGTCATCGCGGACCTGCACGAGCTCGATCGCCGGACAGGTGGCCCCGAGGGGGCGCGGCGGCTCTGCTGGACCGAGACGTGGCGCGAGGCGCGCCGCTTCCTAGGCGAGCTGCTCGATGAGATCGGGCTCGAGTCCGAGCGGGACGCCGCCGGAAACTCGTGGACATTCATTGCGGGCGAGCGGGATCCGGCGCTGGCCGTCGGATCGCACGTGGACTCGGTCCCGAACGGGGGCTGGCTCGACGGGGCGCTCGGGGTGATGGCGGGAGTCGGCATCCTCCGCGCTTGGGCGACCCTGGGCGAGCGACCACCGCGATCGCTGGCCCTGGTCGACTGGGCCGACGAGGAGGGAGCGCGATTCGGCCGTAGCCTCTTCGGGAGCTCGGCGTTCTCCGGGACGCTCGACCCTGCGGAGGTCCGCGAGCTGTACGACGCGGAGGGCCTTTCGATCGTCGAGGTGCTGGACGAGAACGGGATCAGGCTGGATCGGGCTCTCGACGCGAGCGCCGGTCAGCGTCGCATCGCCGCCTACCTGGAGCTTCACATCGAGCAGGGACCTGTGCTGGAGGCTGAGGGCATTCAGGCCGCCGCCGTCAGCGGCTGCACGGGGGTCGAGCGGCATCGATTTCGCTTCCGCGGCCAGGCATCGCACGCCGGCACGACACCGATGGACCGGCGCCGGGACGCCGGGCTCGCGGCGGCCGAGCTCGCCCTGCGCGTCGAGGGGATCGGCCGGGAGCACGGTGGCGTCGCCACCACGGGATCGATCGCTCTGCGCCCCGGCATCCCGACCGCGGTGGCCGGCGAGGCCGAGCTCCTCGTCGACCTGCGTCACCCCGAAGCCGACGAGCTGACGGCGATGCTCTCGGAGGCCCGCTCCGCGGCCAAGGGGGCGGCGTCACGGCGCGGCTGCGACTTCGACTCCGACCACGTCTGGTCGATCGAGCCGATCCCGTTCGACTCCGAGCTCGTCGCGATGGCACGCGAGGCCTGCCGCAAGGCCACGGGTTCAGACCGCGTACTGGCCAGCGGAGCGCTCCACGACGCGGCGGAGGTGGCTCGCGTCGCGCCGGCAGCGATGATCTTCTCCCCGTCGATCGCCGGCATCAGCCACGCCAAGGAGGAGGACACGGCCGAGGCCGACCTCGCCGCCGCGATCGAAGGCTTCGGCCTCTTGGCGAACCGCGTCGTGGGCTTCTAACGCCGCACGATTGTCGGATTAATTGCCTATACGGCTACAAACCCGACAATCGAGGTGGGTCAGCGGGCGAACTGGCCGTGGAATCCGAACGGGATGTGGTGCACGACCTCGGCTCGCGCGAGCTCGCCGAGTGACGCCGCGTCCAGCACGAGCAGGAACGAGTTGCCCTTGCGCGCGTCGAGGACGACCGACAGCAGCACGCCCTCGTCCTCGGCCCCGGCGTCAGGCGCGGCGACGAACACGGGCTCGCCCGGGTAGCTGCCGTCCTCGCGCCATACCGTTGCGCTCCGCTCCGCAACGTCTGCCTTGACGATCCGGTCGAGCCAGGCACCGTCGGTGCCCACACCCCAGGTGTAGCGATACGGCTGCTCGTTGGACCGGCCATAGTTGATGCGCGGGAGCTCCAGGGACTCATCGATGAGACGCTCGATCGCGACGCTGTGGGCGCGCGGCCGGATCCGGAAGCGCTCGAGGCTCGGCCGCGCGATGCCCTTGCCCTCACGCAGGCGATCGAGGTAGAGGTCCTGGACGATGCCGGCGTCGTCGAACGTGCAGATGTCCGCGACGACCTCGTCGCCGTCCTCGTAGGCGTTGACGAAGTGGAATCCGAATCGGGCGTCGGCCTCGAACGGCCCGGCGACCTCGCCGCTCGTGCGGTCGAAGAGCCAAAACCGGGTCCCGAGCTCCGGCTGCCAGCGGTAGTTCTCGATATACGGGCGCCCGCTCAGCACAAGCGCAGGCGGGTTGACCACGAACGGGTACTCCGCGAGCACGAGCCAGCGCTCCGTGAGCCCGAACGAGTGCATGTACGCCGGGCGCCGGACCGGCTTCGACCCGATCACCTCGGGCCTCGACGCATCCGGCCGCAGGAGGAAGAATCGGTAGCTCGACCGCGGACCCAACTGCGCCGCGTAGTTCAGTATCCCCTTCGACCCGCGGTCCAGGTGCGGATGAGCCGTGGTCAGCATGCCCGGGACCTCGTAGGCGACCCCGGCGGCGGCGAGCGTGTCGGAGTCGAACTCGACGGGGATCGGCGTCTCGGTCATCGCGATGAAGCGCTCGCCGAGCTTCGTCAGGTTTACGTTCGCGTTGTCGCTGATCTTCGGCGAGAACATCGACATCACCCGCTGGTACAGCGAGCGGCAGGGATCGGTCGCGAACTCGGAGTAGCCGAGCGCGCCGGTCTGGGTCACGGCGCGGTAGGCCCTGGTTTCGAGGAACCGGTTGGCGTAGGAAACGTGGCCGCCGGCGAACGAGAAGCGGTGGAGCATCGCCAGGCCGTCGAACCAGTGGTGCAAGCTGCGCGAGCCCACCTCCCACTTCGCCGGGCCGGTACGGATCAGCGAGCCCTCGAGCCAGCCGGGGAGCTCGCCGGCGACCGGGAGCCGGTCGATTCGGGTCTCATCCTCCAGCGAATCGAATCCCTGCCGCGGGCTGGTGTCGGTCGTCGTCGTCTCGCCGAGGGTGGCCATGGTGCCTCCTGAATCGTTCGGATCAAACCGTTCTGCCCGAACTGTATCATGGATCGGGTGGCAGAACGACGTCTGACCGACACCTCCTACGCCGTGCTTGGGCTTCTCGACCAGTGGGGCCCGGCGACGCCGTACCAGCTCAAGCAGATCGCCCAGGTGAGCGTCTTCCACTTCTGGTCCATTCCCCACACCCAGATCTACACGGAGTGCGCAAGGCTCGCCGAGGCGCGTCTGCTGACCGAGAGACGCGAGGAGGGCGGGCGGCGGCGGCGGATCTTCGAGCTGTCAGCCTCCGGCCGCAGGGCGCTCAACGAGTGGAGGGCCGATCCCGAGACGCACCTCTATGAGCTGCGCGATCCGGGCCTGCTCAAGCTCTTCTGCGGCGCCGATCCCGAGGCGCTGGCCGAGGCGCAGCTCGCGCGGCACGAGCGCCGCCTCGCCTCGTACGAGGGCATGCGCGGCGACGGCGACCTGCCCGCCGGGATGAGGCTCGCGCTGGAATCCGGGATCGGCCATGAGCGCGAGTACGTGCGGTTCTGGTCGCGGGTCCTGAGGGAGTCGCGCGAGGAGGTCACGCAGCGACCTGACCGCGGATGATCGTCGCCGCGACGAGCGGCACCCCCGGGCGGTAGACGATGTCGGCGTACGTCGCCGCGTCCAGCATGATGGCGTCCGCCCGGGACCCCGGCGCCAGCGTGCCGACGTCGCCGCGGCAAAGCGCCCTTGCCCCGCCGATCGTCGCCGCGGCAACCGCCTCCTCGATCGTCATCCGGAGGTCACGGACCGCCAGGGCGATGCAGAAGCTCATTGAGGTCGTGTTGCTCGATCCCGGGTTCGTGTTGGTGGCGATGGCGAAGCTCACGCCCGCGTCGATCGCCCGGCGCGCGTCCGGATAGGGCTGGCGGGTCGAGAAGTCCGTGGCCGGCAGGAACGTCGCGACCGTGTCACTCCCCGCCAGCGCTTCGATGTCGGCGTCGTCGAGGTGGGTGCAGTGGTCCACCGATGCCGCGCCCATCTCGACGGCGAGCTGGGCGCCGGGACCCGGGCCGAGCTGATTGCCGTGCACGCGGAGGCCCAGCCCGGCGCCGCGGCCGGCCTCGAGCACGGCCCGAGACTGCTCGGCACAGAACGCTCCCTGCTCGCAGAAGACGTCGACCCAGCGCGCGTGCGGCGCGCAGGCGGCGAGCATCTCGCCGCAGACGAGCTCGACGTAGTCGTTCGGGCGTTCCTCGTACTCGGCGGGGACGACGTGCGCGCCCAAGAAGGTCACGTCGTCGGTGAATTCCGACGCGATCTCGCACAGGCGGCGCTCGCTGTCCGTGTCGAGCCCATAACCGGATTTGATCTCGAGGTGCGTGATCCCGGCGCGCAGAGCCTCGGCTCGGCGGCGGGCGGTCAGATCGCGGAGCTGCCGGTCCGTGGCCCGGCGCGTGGCCTCGGTCGTGACGCGGATCCCTCCGGCGTCGTACGGCCGGCCCGACATGCGGGCCGCGAACTCGTCGGCGCGATCACCCGCGAACACGAGGTGCGTGTGGCTGTCGACGAAGCCGGGAAGGACACAGCGTCCGGCTGCGTCGACCCGCTCATCGCCCGTCGCACCGGCTGCCTCCACCGCGACCACGCGCTCGCCTTCGAGGACCAGCCCCGCGTCGCGGACGATCCCCAGCGGCCCCTCTCCGAGCTCCGGGGCGTTGGTGACGAGCAACCCGATGTTGTCGAGGATGAGCGAGCTCACCGGCCAGCCCACACCGCCCGAATTGCTGAATCCAGCTCTGCCGAAACGTCCAGCTCCAGGTGGGCGCCGTCGCGAACGAGCTCGCGGCCCGAGACCATCACGTGGCGCACGTCGGCTGCGGTCGCGGCGAAGACCACGGACGGAGCAGCGACGGCCGGGTCTGTGCCGGCGAGCCGCGGCGAGTCGAGGTCGAGCGTGACGAGGTCGGCGACGGCGCCGGGCGCGATGCGGCCTGCGTCCGGCCAGCCCAGACATCGGTGCCCGGCCTCGGTGGCGGCGCGAAGGAGGTCCGCGGCCGGGTTGCGCCCGCGCTCCCCGCTCGCGAGCCGCTCGTCCAGCTCCACCGCCCGTGCCTCCGCGAGGAGGTCGATTACGGCATGGGAGTCGGAGCCGAGCGCCAGCTTGACGCCGGCGGATCGCAGCCGCTCGGCCTTGGCGATCCCGTCGGCGAGGTCGCGCTCTGTGGTCGGGCACAGGCAGCAGGTCGTGTTCGCCTCGCCCAGGAGGCGGAAGTCGCTGTCGGCGAGGTGCGTTCCGTGGATCGCGGTGAATAGATCTGTGAGCGCACCGGCGTCGCCAAGCATCGCCGCCGGGGTCGAGTCATATGCCTCGAGCGCCGCCTCGTTCTCGGCCGGCTGCTCGGACACGTGGGCGTGGAGGGGCGCACCGCGCTCGTTTGCCCAGGCGGCCACTGTCCCCGCCGAGGCGGGGTCAACGGCGCGGATGCTGTGGATAGCCGCGCCGATTCGCGCGCCGTCGCCGGCTTCGAGCGCGGAGGCGCGCTCTGCCCAACCGTCGGCGTCACCGTCGCCGAACCGCCTTTGCGGGCCGGCGAGCTCGTCGCCGATGCCGCCGTGCAGGTAGCAGGCGTCGAGCAGGGTGATCCGGATGCCGGCGTCGCGCGCGGCGACGATCATCGCCTCGCCCATCTCGTTTGGGTTCGCGTACGGCACGCCGTCCGGCCCGCGATGCAGGTAGTGGAACTCGCCGACGCACGCGATGCCGGCGAGCGCCATCTCCGCGTAGGTCGCGCGGGCCAGGGCAAGGTACATGTGTGGGTCGAGCCGCGAAGCCAGCTCATACATCGCCTGGCGCCAGGCCCAAACCTCGCCGCGCCCCGAGTGGGTGCGGCCGCGCAGGGCGCGCTGGAAAGCGTGGGAGTGGGCGTTGGCGAGCCCCGGGATCGTGATGCCGTCGAGGCGGGTCGCGCCCGCCGGTGGCGCCGTGACCTCGGCATCCACGCTCAAGATGCGCTCGCCGTCCACTTCGACGACGACGCCCTCGGCGGCCGCCTCGCCGCCCAGCCACCCAAGCTCGCACCAATAGGACCTCACGATCCGTAGCGCGCGACGATCGCCCACGCCCGCTCCTCGAACTCGGCGCGCTGGTGGCGCTCGTACTGGCCCCAGGTCGCGAAGGTCCGCGGGTCGGCGCGCTCTGTGAACAGGATCCCATCCAGGTGGTCGACCTCGTGCTGGAACGTCCCGGCGGTTAGCCCGCGCCTCACGTCGGTGTGCTCGTTCCCCTCGCGGTCCAGGTAGCGGACCCGGACGGCGGCGTGCCGCTTGAGGTAGCCCCGGAGACCCGGCGCCGACAGGCAGCCCTCGTTGATCTCGATCGTCTCCTCGCCCAGAGGCTCAATCGCCGGGTTCACCATCACGCAAAGGGGGATTGGCGGCTTATACGGATAGCGCGGGTTTGTGCCCTGCACTTCGGCCACCGCGATCCGCAGTGCCTCGCCCACCTGGTTGGCGGCGAGGCCGGCACCGTTCGCAGCCCGCTTCGTCTCGATGAGGTCGTCGATCACGCGCTGGACCTCCGGCGAGCGAAGCTCCTCGGGCGTCACCTCTCGCGCTCGCGTGCGGAGCACCGGATCACCGAGGGTCACGATCTCGCGGACGCTCACGGGGCCAGCCGGCGCGACTAACCCTCGCGCATCGGGATCCGCACGCCCCGCCGCTTCGCCACCGCGATCGCGCGGTCGTAGCCCGCGTCGGCGTGGCGCGCAACGCCGGTACCGGGGTCGGTCGTCAAGACCCGCTCGAGCTTCCGCGCAGCGAGATCGGTGCCGTCGGCCACCACCACCATGCCGGCGTGGATCGAGCGGCCGATCCCGACTCCGCCGCCGTGGTGGACGGCGACCCAGGAGGCGCCGGCTGCGGTGTTGATCAGCGCGTTCAGGAGCGGCCAGTCGGCGATCGCGTCGGAGCCGTCCTCCATCTCCTCGGTCTCCCTGTAGGGGGATGCCACCGAGCCAGAGTCAAGATGGTCGCGCCCGATCACGATCGGCGCCTTGAGCTCGCCCGAGCGCACCATCTCGTTGAAGCGAAGGCCAAGCTGCGCGCGCTCCCCGTATCCCGCCCAGCAGATCCGGGCGGGGAGGCCTTGGTAGGCGATCCGCTCACCCGCCAAGCGGATCCATCGCGCGAGCGCCGGGTCGTCCGGGATCTCCTCGACCACGGCCTCGTCGGTGGCCGCGATGTCGGCCGGGTCACCGGATAGCGCCACCCACCGGAACGGCCCCTTGCCGTCGCAGAAGAGCGGCCTGATGTACGCGGGGACGAAGCCGGGATACGCGAAGGCGCGCTCGAAGCCGCCGAGCTGGGCCTCCGCGCGGAGGCTGTTGCCGTAGTCGAACACCTCGGCGCCGGCGTCCATGAAGCCGACCATCGCAGCGCAGTGCGCGGCGCACGCGGCGCGGGCGCGGCGCACGTACTCGCCCGGGTCGCTCTGGCGAAGCTCGTTCGCACCATCGAGCGTCATCAGGTTCGGTACGTAGCCGTTCAGCGGATCGTGGGCGCTCGTCTGGTCCGTGACGATGTCGGCCTCGAATCCGATCCGGCGCAGCTCGGGCAGCACGTCGGCGGCGTTGGCGCACAAACCTACGCTCAGCGGTCGTCGCTCGTCCTTGGCCGCCTGGCATCGACCCATCGCCTGGTCAAGACTCTCGGCCTGCTCGTCCAGGTAGCGGGTCTCCAGGCGGCGCTTGATCCGCTCGGGATCGATCTCCACGCACAGCGCGACGCCGCCGTTCATCGTGATCGCAAGCGGCTGCGCGCCCCCCAGCCCGCCGAGGCCGGCCGTCACGGTGATGGTGCCGGCGAGCGAGCCGTCGAAGCGGCGGCGGGCGATCTCGGCGAAGCACTCATACGTCCCCTGGACGATGCCCTGGCTGCCGATGTAGATCCAGGATCCGGCCGTCATCTGGCCGTACATCGTCAACCCGAGGTCCTCCAGCCGGCGGAACTCCTCCCACGTCGCCCAGTCGGGGACCAGGTTGGAGTTGGCGATCAGCACGCGCGGCGCCCATTCGTGCGTCCGGAACACCCCCACCGGCTTGCCGGACTGCACCAGCAGGGTCTCGTCGTCGCCCAGCGTCTGGAGCGCCCGGACGATCGCGTCAAAGGCCTCCCACGACCGCGCCGCTCGTCCGGTCCCGCCGTAGACAACCAGGTCCTCGGGCCGCTCGGCCACGTCGGGGTCGAGGTTGTTCATCAGCATCCGCATCGCGGCCTCCTGCTGCCAGCCGCGGCAGAAGAGCTCAGCGCCCCGCGGCGAGCGCACCACACGGGAGCTCATGTGCCCATCTCGGGTCCGGGTACGAAGCAGGCGGCAGGTAGCAGGTAGAGGCCTGGCGCAGAGCGGCATTCTCTCCCTGCTCCCTGCTCCCTGCTTATCATCGCAGCGCTCCCGCGGCCGCCTCGACGGCCTCGACGATCGCTCCCGAGCGGACGAGCTCCCTCGCCGCCTCCAGCTCGGGCGCGAGCGAGCGATCCGCGCCAAAGCCGGGAACCTCCTCGCGCACCGCGCCGAGCGCCGCCGCGGTTGCGGCGGCGGGCTCGAGCGGCTCGCGCAGCTCCAGTCCGCGCGCTGCCGCCACGAGCTCGACGGCGAGGATCCCGGTGAGGTTGTCGAGCGCCGATCGCAGCTTGCGGGCTGCCGACCAGCCCATCGAGACGTGATCCTCCTGCATCGCGCTCGTCGGCACCGAGTCGACCGAGGCGGGTACGGCCAGCCGGCGGTTCTCGGCCACCATCGCCGCCTGCGTGTACTGGGCGATCATGAGGCCTGACCCGACGCCTGGATCGTCGGCCAGAAACGGCGGCAGCCCCTGCGAGCGGCTCGCGTCGAGGAGGCGATCCGTGCGCCGCTCGGCGATGGCGCCGACGTCGGCGGCGGCGATCGCCAAGGAATCGCAGGCGAGGCCAACCGGCGCCCCGTGGAAGTTGCCGCATGATTCCACCCGCCCGTCGGGGAGGATCATCGGGTTGTCGATCGCGGCCGCGAGCTCCGCGTGCGCGGCGCGCCGCGCGTCCTCCAGGACATCGCGCGCGGCGCCGTTCACCTGCGGCGCGCATCGCAGCGAGTAGGCATCCTGCACTCGGGGATCGTCGTAGCGGTGGGAGGCGACCACTGCCGAGCCCTCGAGCAGGCGATGCATGTTGGCTGCGCTCGCCGCCTGGCCGGGGTGGGGGCGTAGGGCGATGAGGTCCGCGGCGAATGCCCGGTCGGTGCCAAGGAGCGCCTCAACCGACATCGCGGCGGTGACGTCCGCGACTCGCAGCAGCCGCTCGAGGTCACAGATAGCGAGGACGAGCATCGCCAGGATCCCGTCGGTTCCATTGATCAGCGCGAGCCCCTCCTTGGCCCGTAGGACGATCGGATCGAGGCCGGCGCCTCGCAGGGCATCCGCCGCCGGCTGCCTGGCGCCGTCGGGCCCGAAGGCCTCGCCCTCGCCCATCAGCGCGAGCGCGCAGTGGGCGAGGGGCGCGAGATCGCCGCTCGCGCCGAGCGACCCATGCTCGGGCACGACGGGCGTTACGCGTGCGTTCAGCATCGCGACCATCGCCTCGGCGATCTCGGGGCGCGCGCCCGAATAGCCCATCGCCAGCGAGCGGGCCCGAAGCGCCATCATCGCCCGGACGACCTCCGGCTCCACCGGGGGACCCATCCCGGCGGCGTGTGAGCGGATCAGCGACCGCTGGAGATCGGCTCGGCGGTCCGCCGCGATGGATGTCGTGGCGAGCGAACCGAAGCCGGTCGAGACGCCGTACACCGGCTCATCGGAGCTCGCGAGGCGCTCGACGATCGCGGCGCTCGCGGCCATTGCGTCGACCGCCTCGGAGGTAAGGCTGAGCTCGGCGTCCTTGCGGGCGACGGCCACGACCTCGCGCACGCCGAGCCCGCGATTGCCGATCTCCACCATCGCCGCTCATTACACACCCCCGAACTGGTCGGCGCCGCCCAGCGCCGAAGGGGAGGGCCATGCCTCTAGCCGCGAGCCGCCGCGACCAGGGAGGCCTCGGGGGTGATCTGGCGGAACGGCGTGAACTGCGAGCCTGCCTTCAACACCGTGATCGGGCCCACGCTGGGATCGCCGCTCGCGGTGATCGTGTAGGCGCCGAGGATGCCACCGCCCCTCGTCGCGAAGATCGCTTTCGTCACGCCCGCCCGATCGGAGCCGGCCGTTGCGATCGCATCCGCCATCACGGCGGCCGCCTCCCCCGCGTAGGGGGCGAACTGCTCTACGGGCTGGCCGTTCAGTTCATCCCTGAGCTCATCGACGAGCCTGGCCCCGTCGCCGGTGAGACTGTCGGGCGCCTTGCCCGGCACGCTCGCGAACATGCCGGTGGATGCTCCACCGGCCTTGTCGATTGTCGACTGCTGCGCGAAGCCATCGAACGCGATCAGCGGGACTTTCTCGTTTGCGCCCAGGACCTTCACCTTGTCCTGGATGACCTGCGCCCCGTTCTCCTCGATCAGGCCGGCCAACACCACGCCGTCGGCGCCGCTTGCCTTCACCCTCTTGAAGAGCGCGGTGTAGTCACCTGCCTTCGGATCCCAGGTGTCGAATCCCGTGACGTGGAGCCCGAGCGCTTGCGCGGCGTCCCGGAAGTTGGTTGCCTGCCCCGTGCTGGTGGGATCGTTGGCGGCGTACAGGACGTACGGGCGGGCGCTTCCTTCCTCTTGAGCGAAATCGGCCAGCGCGGCGCCTTGGAAGGCATCGTTCGGAACGACCCTGATGTAGTTGCGATGCCCGGTGGGGTACAGGCTCCCCGGCTGCCCGGCTTCGCAGTTCGACATGCGCTCCGTCAGGCAGACGGCGGTATTGCCCGGCGAGATCATCGCGAGGCCAGCCTTGTTGAGGATCGGGATCTCGAGCGCGGCGCAACCCGAGTTGTAGGTGCCGATCACGCCCAGCACCCGACGGTCCTGCGCATAGGCGTCGGCGTTCGCCCGGCAGGTGGCCGGATCCCACAGGCCTGTCCTTGCGATCGAGTCGTCGCAGGCCTGGAGGGCGACGGACACCGATCCCGCCTTCCACCCGCGCTGATCCAGCTCGAGCCGAATCGCATCCACCTGCTGCTTTGACCGCTCGGCAGAGTCCCCGCGCATCGGGAGGTCGGAGACGATCAACGCCTTTGGGGCACCGCTGCCGCCGTACTCCACCGGCCCGCAGGTGTCGCGCGGGACGCCCGCAAGAGCCGCGGTAGTCGACGTGCTCTCTCCGCTTCCTCCTCCACAACCGGCGAGGATTCCGGTGGCCACGACGGTCGCAAGGCCGATCCCGATCGAGCTGGGCCGAAACGTTCGAGTACGGCGCTCTACGCGTCGCGCATTCGTACCCTTCGAACGTCTGGCGCAATACGAGGGCCAAACCGGGCCCGGCATTGGTTCCTCCCGGCATCCAGGTTAGGCGGAGGAAAGCGGATGGGAAGCAGAGGTTGCGTCCAGTCAGCTGTTGGCGCCCGCCTAACTATGAGTTGATGGGCGACGCTACACCCGATTCATCGCGTGTCAAGGGCTTGAGACCCCGCCACGGCGGGGGCGGTCAATAGCCTCCCGCCCAACGTGAACGCCTACGACCCCATCGCCGAGCTCCCGATCACCGTCGAGTCCTATGAGCTCGAGGCGAACGACCGCGAGTACTCACCGGAATTCACCCGCGGCTCGACGATCATCCACCTTCGCGGCGGCGGTGAGGAGGGCATCGGCGAAGACGTCGTGTACGACGTTCTCGATCACATCGCCCACCGCGACGCCGGGCCGGTGCAGGATCTGAGCGGGCCGAAAACGCTGGGCGAGATGTGCGAGCTGCTGGGCGAGCTCGACCTCTTCCCCGGAGCACCGCCCGTGCGCGACACCTCGCGGCTCTACCGCCGCTGGGCGTATGAAAGCGCGGCGCTCGATCTCGCGCTGCGCCAGGCCGGAAAGCCGCTGGGGGAGGTGGTAGGCGGTGAGCCCCAGCCCGTGCAGTTTGTGTGCTCGACTCGTCTCACCGTCTTCGGGGAGGAGCCGCGGCGCTCCAACACCGACCCGGTCCGCCGCCGGCTCCAGAAGTACCCGACGCTGCGGTTCAAGCTCGATCCCGAGAACGACTGGGACGAGGCGCTGGTAGCCGAGCTCAAGGGGCTGGCGCCCGTCGACGTCCTCGACCTGAAGGGCCTCTACCGCGGCACGCCGGTGGACGTCGAGACGGACCCGGAGCTCTACCGCATGGTCGCCGAGGCGTTTCCAGACGCATTCCTGGAGGACCCAGACCTGAACGACGAGACGCGCCCAGTGCTCGAGCCGCACATGAGCCGCATGACCTGGGACGCCCCGCTCCATTCGGTCGCCGACATCGAGAACCTGGAGCGCAAGCCGTCGGCGATCAACTCAAAACCGTCGCGATTCGGCTCGCTGCAGGAGCTGATGTCCGTGTATGAGTACTGCGGCCGCGAGGGCATCGCCATCTACGGCGGCGGCCAGGGCGAACTCGAGGTGGGGCGGGAGCAGATTCAGTACCTGGCGTCGCTGTTCCATCCCGACACCCCCAACGACATCGCTCCGTCCGGCTACAACGACCCGAGCGTGCCCGACGGTCTTCCCACCAGCCCGCTGGACCCGGCGCCTGCGGAGGCGGGCTTCCGCTGGGCCGAGTAGGTTCCGTTACGTCGCACGACCGAGAGATCGACAGGAGGCCCGATGGCAGACCAGTCCTTCGCCGACGCCCTGAACGAGCAGATCGCCAACGAATTCAGCGCCCATCAGCAGTACATAGGCGCAGCCGTCTACTACGACTCCGAGACCCTTCCCAGGCTCGCCCACTTCTTCTACCGCCAGGCGATCGAGGAGCGAAACCACGGGATGATGATGGTGCAGTACCTGCTCGACGCGAACGAGGAGGTGCGGATCCCCGACATCGAGTCCAAGGCGACGCGGTTCGACGACGTCGTCGCCCCGGTCCGGATGGCGCTCGACCAGGAGAAGCGGGTCACCGACGAGATCAACTCCCTGTTCAAGCTCGCCCGAGACGCTGACGACTTCCAGGCCGAGCAGTTCATGCACTGGTTCGTCAAGGAGCAGGTCGAGGAGGTCGCGACGATGACCGACCTCCTGACCGTCGTGGACCGCTCCGCCGACAACCCGCTGCTGGTCGAGGAGTACCTCGCGCGCGAGGGACTGGGCGAGGAGGATTCCGACCCGACCGCTCCGCCTGCAGCCGGCGGCGCCCTGTAGCCACGTTTTTCGCATGACGGGCTTAGCGGTGCTAGAGCCCCTTAACCCAGTCAGCCTGGTCGTGTGGGGCCGCGTCAGCTGATCGCGATCGCGGCCGCGATGTAGCCGGCGTAGAGCGCCACCAGGGCGGCGCCGGTGCGGCGGCTGATCCCCCGGCCGAGGAGAAGCGCCGCGCACAGGACGAGCGTCGCCCCCACGGCCACCGGCAGGTGCAGATGAAGCGAGGCGGAGTCGAAGTGAAGCGGCCGCACGAGCGCGATCACGCCGGCGTTGAACGCCGCGAAGTGGACGATCGTTCCGGCGACGTTTGCGATCGCGACATCGCCACGG
>JBKPHA010000119.1:0-14307 GCA_046729615.1 Actinomycetota bacterium | reverse complement strand
GGGATCGCCACCGGCTCCGAGTCCATCACGTCGGCCACGCGGATGCCCTCGATGCGGCTGGCAAAGTCGGTCTGGATCACAGCGCCGCGCGCCGACTGCAGCAGGATGAAACCGATCAGGGCGAGCCAGATGCCACCGATCACGTCGCCGCGGAAGAACATGAGGATCCCAACCGCGATGAAGAGGTAGGAGAAGCCCTGGCCGAGCCGCGCCGCCCCGCGCGTGGCGCGGTTGCGGTCGCCGGTGAGCTTCCATGCGATCGCCCGCGCGATCCGCCCCCCGTCAAGCGGAAACGCCGGGATCAGGTTGAAGACGAGGATCAGCGCGTTGATGGACGCGAGCCAGGCGACAACGGCGACCACCGCCGAGGTGTGGGCGGAGCCCTCGATGAGCATCGCCTTCGAGAACTCGTGCCATCCCGCCGCCGCGACGCCGATCGCCGTGCACGCGACGCCGATCGCGAGCGTCACCAGCGGACCGGCCACCGCCACCTTGAACTCGGTGCCGGGGGAATCGGAGTCCTTGGTCATGCTCGCCACACCGCCGAACAACCAGAGCGTGATGTCGGAGATACCGATCCCTCGGTGCACCGCGACGAAGGCGTGGCCGAGCTCATGGAGCAGGATCGAGCCGAAGAAGGCGAGCGCGCTGATCAGGGCCAGCGCGTAAGGAAGGACGTCGCCGCTGGAGGTGTCGAGCACGTCTCGGTAGGAGCCGGAGAGCATGAAGATGACGAGGAAGAGGACGAAGAACCAGGAGTAGTCGATCCCGATCCGGATGCCCCGGACGTGGAAGAGCGTTACCGCGCCACGTGCAGGCATGAAGCCATCTTAGGCTGGGCACGTCCCTGCCAAGCGGCGGGAGCCGCCTAGCCGGTAGCTTCCCCGGCTCTATGGCGATGGGCACCACCCACTCGTCGGCGACCGGCGCCCACACCGATCAGCGCTGGCTGCGGGAGCTCGTCGAGGCGCTGTCATCGATCCATCGACCGAGCGCCTCTCAGGGTGAGCGCCGGGCGGCGGAATGGCTGCGAGGCCGGCTCCAGGCCGAGGGCGTCGATGCCCGGATCGAAGTCGAGGACGCGCACGGCACGTACTGGTGGCCGCTCGGGATCGCCACCGCCGCCGGCGTGATCGCCGCGAGTGCATCGCTGCGCGGCCTGCGGACGCTCGGGGCCGGGCTGGCGGCCGCCGCGGCGGCCGCGATCGCGGACGACGTGCCGCCGCGGCGCCAGCGGCTCCGCAGGCTGCTGCCCCGGGGCCGCGCCTTCCACGTCGTCGGCGAGGTCGGTCCATCGGATGCGGACCGCACCGTCGTGCTCCTCGCGCACCATGATTCCGCCCATCCCGGCCTGCTCTTCCATCCGGCGCTGCCGGAGCTCGCCCATCGGGCCGGGATCGGCCCCACCGACACGAGCCCGCCGCTGATGGCGGCTGTCGTCGGCGGTCCGGTGCTCGTCGCGCTCGGGTCGGTCACCGGCAGCCGCAGGCTGTCGCTGGCCGGCGGCGTGCTGTCGGCGGCGGTCACCGCAGCCCTTGCCGACATCGGCCGCCGGGACGCGGTTCCCGGCGCCAACGACAACGCCTCGGGCGTCGCCGTGCTGGTCGCCATCGCCCGCGCGCTCGCGGAGCGACCCGCGCAGCGCACGCGAGTGATGCTCGTGTCCACCTCGGAGGAGGCCCTGTGCGAGGGGATGCTGGCGTTCGCGGATCGCCACTTCGGCGAGCTGGACCCGCACCGGAGCTTCTTCTGCGCGATCGACACCGTCGGCTCACCGAACCTGCTCGTGCTGCGAGGCGAGGGGATGATGGGGATCCGCGAGTATCCGGCCGAGGCGCTCGAGCTGCTGGATCGCCTGGCGGAGGAGCTCGGGATCAGCCTGTTTCCGAACATGCGGCTGCGTGCGGCGACCGATGCCGTCGTGCCGCTGGCCGCTGGATACCAGTGCGCGGCGGTCTGCTCGTGCACCGACATCAAGTGGCCGGCCAACTACCACTGGCCGACCGATGTGCCCGAGAACGTCGACTATCGAACCGTCGCCGACGCGGTCAGGCTGACGGAGGCGCTGGTTCGCCGGTTGGACGAGCGCTGGCTCTAAAACTCCTCTATCGGTGAGCCGCCCCGCCGCTTACCCTGGTGGTTGCGATGCCGAGTTCTCTCTGTCCGGTTCTCGTCCAGCGGGACGATGAGCTCGCGGCCATCGAGGCCGCGCTCATGGCCGCGCATGGCGGCGAGGGCGGCCTGGCCGTCCTCTCGGGTGAGGCCGGGATCGGCAAGACGCGCCTCGCGAACGAGGTCGCTCGCCTGGCGCGGCAGCTTGGCAGCGAGGTCCTGTGGGGGACCTGCAGCGAGGCCGAGCTGTCGTTGCCGTACCTGCCATTCGTCGAGGCGCTTGGGAATTACCTCGACGACCAGAGCTCGACCGCCGTAGGAGAGCGTCTAGGCCCCATGCGCCGCGAGCTCTCGCAGCTCTTTCCGCAGCTCGCTGACGGCGGGCGGGAGGAATCGCTAGGGGATTCGGAGCAGGCGAAGCTGCGCCTGTTCGAGGCGATCGTGTGCCTGCTCGCGATTCCCGCCAACGACCACGGACTGCTGCTGGTGATCGAGGACGTTCATTGGGCTGACGACTCGACGCGTGAGCTCCTCGACCACCTCGCGCGCCGGATTTCCGGGCTGCGCGCTCTTGTGCTGATCACCTACCGAAGCGACGAGCTGCATCGGCGCCATCCGATCGTGCCCATCCTGCAGGGATGGCGACGTTCCGGACTCGCCCACCTCGTCGAACTCCGCCCGCTGCCGGAGCGGGGCGTCGCCGAGATGCTCCAGGCGATCCTCGGCGCCGATCGCGTGGACCGTGAGCTGCGGGAGCTCATGCTGGAGCGCACCGAGGGAAACCCGTTCGTCCTCGAGGAGATGCTGAAGGAGGCCACCGCGGGTGGCCGGACGATTCACTCGGGCGGGTCTGTGCAGCTCGCGGTCGACCGCGCGACCGTCCCGGCGACGGTTCGCGACACGATCCTGCTTCGGGTGGCGCGGCTGGCGCCCCAGCACGTCAGCACGCTCGAGGCAGCCGCGGCACTCGGGCGGACGTTCGACTACCCGACGCTGGTCGCGGTCGTCCGCGCGGATGAGCACACCGTTGAGTCGGCCCTGGGCGAGGCCGTCGCGCAGCAGCTCATCGAAGAGCATCCGGAGCGGCCCGGCCTTTACCGCTGGCGTCATGCCTTGACGCAGGAAGCGATCTACACCGACACCGTCTCCCCGCGCCGGCAGGCGATCCACGCGCGCGCGGCGGACGTCCTCGCGCAGCGAGACGGAACCGCCCCGTTTGAGCTCGCACATCACCTGCTTGGCGCGGGCCGGCTCGAAGAGGCGGTGCCGGTCTGTCTCGAGAGCGCCGGGGACGCCGAGCGTACCGCGGCATTCGGCGAGGCGATCGCGCTGCTCGAGCGGATCCTGCCGCACATGACCGACCCGCTGGAGCGGGCGCTGACCGTCTCCAGGATCGGCCGCGACCACTGGCTGAACGGGGCCGCCTCGACCGCGGCGCGCTACCTGCGCGAGGGGATCGACGAGCTGGAGTCGCTCGGCGAGCGGCTCGACGCCGCTCGATTCCGGGTGGTGCTCGGTCGCTGCGAGTGGGAGCACTCGCGCCCGGACCTGGCACGGCGGGAGTTCGAGGCCGCGCGCGACGTGCTTCAGGCCGCGGGTCCCTCGGCTGAGCTCGCGCTCGCCCACATGCGCCTCGCCGGCCTCAATGCGTTCCAGCTCGATTACCCGGGATGCCTGGCGGAGGCTCGCAAGGCGACCGAGATCGCGGAGCGGGCGGGGGCTGAGTTCGAGCGGATCTGGGCGCTCAGCTTCGTGGGCCTGGGCCTCATCGATTCCGGCGACACCGAGCGAGGCTTCGAGGTGATGGACGACTGCTACCGCCAGGCTTGGGAGGCCGGCTTCTGGCAGATCTTCGGCAACGTCGCCTGGAACGACATCTGGACGAGGACCCACACGATGACGGGCGGCCTCGAGCAACGGTTGGTGCGGCTCGAGCGCGAGCCAAACAGCATGCTCAGCCGGGGCAGCTACAACCTGGCGGCGAGCTACGTGCGGACTGTGCAGGGCCGGCTGCGCGAGGCGCAGGAGGCGGCGGCCGACTCGAGCGAGACGTACGAACGGCTTGGCAGCTCGAAGATGGCTTGGCGCGGGAAGGTCCAGGCCGCAGTTGCGCTGACCGAACTCGGACGCCTCGAGGAGGCGCGCGCCGCATTGCCGCCGGTATCGACAAGAACGGAGCTCCAGGACATCGTGTACGACGCCCCGGCGCGGGTTCGACTCCGGCTCGCCCTCGGAGAGACCGACGGCGCGCTCGAGCTCGCGCGCGACATCCGGGCGAACGCCGATGCGCTCGTGACGTATCGGGAGACGATTGCTTTGGGGATCGAGGTATTCCTCGTTGCGGGGGACATGGATGCCGCGTCGAAGCTGCTCGAACGCGCGCGGCGGCATCCGACGAAGGCCGGCGCCCCCTACCTGGACGAGATGGGGGGGCGGATCCGGCTGGCGCGTGGAGATGCGGCGGGAGCCGTGGAGCCGCTCAGGCGGTTCGTTGATACCGCGGTCGAAGCCGGCTTTGTCCTGGCCGAGCTGCGCGGCCGGGTCGCGCTCGCGCGCGCGTTGGGGGGGTCGGGCGATCGCGACGCGGCCGAGCGGGAGCTTCGGGAGGTGGGCGAACGCGCGGTGAAAGCCGGCGCCGAGCTGATCCGAAGCGATGCCGAATCGGCAGCGGAGACCCTCGGGGTTCAGCTTGGGCCGAGCATTTCGGCGGAGCTGCGGCTGCACGGCTCGGAGGTCGTTCCGGCGGGCGAGCGGCTCGTCACGTCGCTGTTCGCGGATGTGCGGGGTTACTCCGAGCTCATGTCATCCCAGCCGCCGGACGAGATGAGAGATCGCATGACCGCGCTGTTTCGTTTGGCGCGAACCGCCGTCGAGCAACACGGGGGAATCGTCGACAAGTTCGCGGGGGATGCCGTGATGGCGACGTTCAACGCCACGGGCGCCCGCCTCGACCACCCCGTCTCCTCCCTTCAGGTGGCGCTGGTCCTCCGTGACCGCGCCAAGGCGGTGGGACTCGGGGTCGGGATCGGCATCGCCGTCGGCCCGGCGATCCTCGCTCGCGGGTTCGCAGATGACAACCTGAGCGTCATGGGCGTCTCGACCAACCTTGCGGCCAGGCTTCAGGTGAAGGCCGGAGCCGGTGAGATCCTGTTAAGCGAAGAGGCGCACCGGCGGGTGCAGGGGTGGCTGGCCAAGCGCGCCATCGTCGCCGAGCGCGAGGTGCTGGAGGTGAAGGGGTTCGACGAGCCTCAGGTCGCGTATCGCATCGCGGCACCGCAGTAGCACCTAGCTGCCGAGCGGCCCTGCCGCTCACCCGTGCAGGTGCACCGAGTGGCGCTCGATTATGCGGCGGAAGTCGGTGCCGATGGGCAGCGTTCCGAACGCGAGACCGCCGTTGCCTTCAAGCCGGGACGCGCAGAACGCGTCGGCGACGGCCGGGTCGCCGTAGCGGACCAGCAGCGAGGCCTGAAGCGCCAGCGCCATCCGCTCGACCAGGTTGCGGGCACGGGCCTCGAGCGTTTTCGGGTCGTACGTGAGGTCGTCGCGCAGCCGGCGGCCAAACGCGTCGAGCCGGGGTTCGGCCACCGCGCCCTCGCCCACCTCGGCGGCGAACGCCTCGACCGCCGCCGGGTTGCGCGCCATCGCCCGCAGGACGTCGAGGCACTGCACGTTCCCCGAGCCCTCCCAGATCGAGTTGAGCGGCGTCTCCCGGTACAGGCGGGGCATGCCGGACTCCTCGACGTAGCCGTTGCCGCCCAGGCACTCCAACGCCTCGGCCGCGTGCATCGGAGCCCGCTTGCAGATCCAGTACTTGAGCACCGGCGTCGCGAGCCGCTTCAGCTCGCGGGCGGTATCGTCGCCGGCGATCGCCTCGTCGTAGGCGCGGGCCAGGCGCATAGCGCTGATCGACGCCGCCTCGGACTCGATCGCCAGGTCGGCGAGGACGTTCTGCATCAGCGGCTGGTCGATCAGGAGCTTTCCGAAGGCCGAGCGATAGGTGCAGTGATGGATCGCCTGCACGGTGCCGTGGCGCATGCCGGCGGCGCCGCCCAGCGAGCAGTCGAGGCGCGTGTGGTTGACCATCTCGATGATCGTCGGGATGCCGCGGCCCTCCTCGCCGACGAGGCGGGCCCAAGCCGCTCGGAACTCCACCTCCGAGGAGGCGTTGGAGCGGTTGCCGAGCTTGTCCTTCAGGCGCTGGAGGTGGATCCGGTTCCGCTCGCCATCCGGTGTGAAACGGGGCATGAGGAAGCATGAGAGCCCGCCGGGGGCCTGCGCCAGGACTAGGAACGCGTCGCACATCGGCGCCGAGAAGAACCACTTGTGCCCGGTGATCTCGTACTCGGCTCCCGATCCGCCGCCACCCGTCGGCACGGCGGTCGTGGTGTTCGCGCGGACGTCCGACCCGCCCTGCTTCTCGGTCATCCCCATCCCGCAGAGCGCGCCCTTCTTGTCGGGCGCCGGGACCAGCCGCTCGCCGTCGTAGGAGAGGGACGCGAAGCGCGGCTCCCACTCGGCCGCCAGCTCCGGCTGCTTGCGCAGTGCCGGCACGACCGAGTAGGTCATCGAGAGCGGGCAGCCGATGCCCGCCTCCGGAAGGAGGATGAACCCGGCGGCGCGGGCGGCGTGCGCACCGGGACGCGGCTCGCTCCATGGAAGCGAGTGAAGGCCCCAGGAGACGGCGAGGCGCATGAGCGAGTGCCAGGCGGGGTGGAAGCTGACCTCGTCGACGCGGTTGCCGTAGCGGTCGTGGGTGCGCAGGCGAGGCGGGTTGTCGTTCGCCTCGAAGGCCCAGCGGATCGTCTTCGCACGCCCGGCCGCGGCGCCCATCTCCCGCACGCGTCCGGTGGCCCAGTCGCCGGCCTCGCGCTCCAACGCCTCGACCAGGACCCGGTCGGTCTCGAACGTGCTGTAGTTCTCGAGCAGCGGGGGCTGGTTCGTCACGTCGTGAGTCGCGCCGGTCGCATACGGCTTCTCAAGCGTTGACACCGATGGGCTCCTTGCGACGATCTCGAGTTGGCGCGGATGTCGGTGGGGCGGCGCCGAGCGCCCGCTGCCAGAACAACGCGATCTGAGCGATCAGCGCGTCGGCGTCGGCATCGCCGGCGGTGGGCGAGAGCGGCCCGACGAGCGCCTCGCCAAGTGCGCCGACGAGCGCCGCGGCGGTGACCTCCGGATCCTGCTCCGGCAGCTCGCCCGTGGCGATGCCGTCCTCGATGAGCAAGGCGATGACGTCCCGGTATGCGCGGCGGAATGCGAGCCGCTCCGCCTCGACAAGGGGGTCGACCGGCTCGGCCAGCAGCGCGTAAGCGAGACGGCGGCCGCGAAGCGCGCGCCGAGCCCACGCCGCCGCGGCGGCGAGGGCACGCTCGGTTGCCGGTCGGCCCCCGGCTCGCGCGGCCTCGGCCATCGCGTCGACCTCGCGCTGGGAGGCGCGCCGGAAGACCTCCGTGAAGAGCTCGGCCTTCGAGGGGAAGTGGCGGTAGACGGTCCCCGTCGCGACGCCGGCTGCGTTGGCGACGGCCGACATGCGCGCCTCGGCGTACCCGCCGCGGGCGATCAGGTCACGGGCGGAGCGGACGATGCGCTCCCGCACCTCGGCTCGGCGCGCCTCGGTGCGTGCGGTCGGGCGGTACGGCACGGAAGAAGTGAATCACAGTTCACTTCTTCGCGCAAGGCTGACTCCCACCTGCTATCCCCTTCCGCGGCATGGGGGACTTTGCCACGCCATGGCGTGGCAAAGTCCCCCCAGCAGCGACAGCCGCCGCCCCAGCCCGGAACCCCGAAACGTCGGCCGGACTAGGCCGCGGCTGCCTCCTGCGGGTCGGGCCGCACGATCACGGTGTCGGCGATCGGCAGGATCTCGTCAGCCGGCATTCCGACCTTGTCGGCGTGCGCCAGGACGGCCTCCTGGTTCGTCGCCTGATAGATGCATACGGTCCCCAGCTGGCCGTTGCCCTCCTCGGTCACGTAGCTGCGGATCCAGCGGATGTCGTCGGGGAACTCGTCTTCGGCTACGTCCTTGGAACGCTTTGCCGTCTCCTCGAGCTCGGCGGGCGACTTCCATGCCGTGCGCCGCCGGATCATGTACAGCTTCATTGGATCTCCTCCCGTGGATGGCTGCGGAACGATGAGGTGACCCTACCTCTAGTTCGAGCCGGCGTGGGTGAGGGCCCCCCGATAGCATCGCCGCGCGCCGGGTACGGGGCGGTCGCATGGCGAAGATCAAGGTCCAAAACCCGATCGTCGAGCTCGACGGAGACGAGATGACCCGGATCATCTGGGCCTTCATCAAGGAGCAGCTCATCCTGCCCTACCTCGACGTCGACCTCGTCTACTTCGACCTCGGGATCTCGAGGCGCGACGCCACCGACGATCAGGTCACCGTCGACGCGGCGCACGCGATCAAGGAGCACGGGGTGGGCGTCAAGTGCGCGACGATCACCCCCGACGAGGCGCGGGTCAGGGAGTTCGGCTTAAAACGCATGTACCGCTCACCGAACGGGACGATCCGCAACATCCTCGGCGGCGTCATCTTCCGTGAGCCGATCGTGATCTCCAACATCCCACGCTTGGTGCCGGGATGGAAGAAGCCGATCGTGATCGGCCGCCACGCGTTCGGCGACCAGTCCCGGGCGACCGACACCAAGATCCCAGGGAGGGGGAAGCTGACGCTCAACTTCCAGCCGAAGGACGGCACCGATTCGATGGAGCTCGACGTGTTCGAGTTCCCGGAAGGCGGCGGCGTGGCGATGGCCATGTACAACCTGGACGAGTCGATCCGGGACTTCGCGCGGGCCTCGTTCCGGTACGGGCTGGACCGCGGATACCCCGTCTACATGTCGACCAAGAACACGATCCTGAAGACGTACGACGGGCGGTTCAAGGATCTGTTCCAGGAGGTGTTCGACTCGGAATTCGCCGACGAGTTCGGCTCGCGGGGCCTCACCTATGAGCACCGCCTGATCGACGACATGGTCGCGGCGGCGCTGAAGTGGGAGGGCGGCTACGTGTGGGCGTGCAAGAACTACGACGGCGACGTGCAATCCGACACGGTCGCCCAGGGTTTCGGGTCGCTGGGCCTGATGACGAGCGTTCTCATGACCGCCGACGGCAAGACGGTCGAGGCCGAGGCCGCCCACGGCACCGTGACCCGCCACTTCCGGCAGCGCCAGCAGGGAAAGCCGACGTCGACCAACCCGATCGCCTCCATCTTCGCCTGGACGCGCGCCCTGGCGGCGCGGGGCCGCATGGACGCAGCGCCGGACGTGATCGAGTTCGCCGAGACGCTCGAGCGGGTCTGCATCGAGACGGTCGAGAGTGGCAAGATGACGAAGGACCTGGCGCTCCTCGTCGGGGGCGACCAGGACTTCCTCACCACTGAGGACTTCCTCGACGCGATCGTTGAGAACCTGCGGAAGGCGATGGCTGATGAGTAGTCGATGGTCATTCCGTCGTTCGTCGTTCGAGAGACTGCAGACGAGCGTCGAAAGACGAAGGACGAAAGACGAACCTTGAGGAGCAGCGGTTGAGCGAGAACACCGTCAAAGTCACCGTCACCGGGGCCGCGGGCCAGATCGGGTACGCGATCCTGTTCCGGGTCGCGAGCGGCCAGATGCTCGGGTCCGACACGCCCGTCAATCTGAGCCTGCTCGAGATCCCCGACGCGATGCAGGCGGCGGAGGGGACGGCGATGGAGCTCGAGGACTGTGCGTTCCGCCGGCTGGCCGGCCTCAGCATCCACGACCGTCCGGAGGACGCCTTCGACGGCACCAACGTCGCCCTGCTCATCGGCGCGCGCCCGCGCACCAAGGGCATGGAGCGCTCCGACCTCCTGGAGGCGAACGGCGGGATCTTCAGGCCTCAGGGCCAGGCCATCAACGACTACGCCGCCGACGACGTGAAGGTGCTCGTCGTCGGCAACCCAGCGAACACCAACTGCCTGATCGCGATGTCGAACGCGCCGGACGTGCCGACGGAGAGATTCAGCTCGATGACCCGGCTCGACCACAACCGCGCGATCGCGCAGGTGGCGAACAAGCTGGCTGCTCCCGTGACCGACATCACCAACATGACCGTGTGGGGCAACCACTCGACCACCCAGTACCCCGACCTCGTTCACGCGAAGGTCTCAGGCCAAAGCGCGTGGGATGCGATCGACGACGAGGCCTGGATCAGGGACGAGTTCATCCCGCGAGTCCAGAAGCGCGGGGCGGAGGTCATCGAGACGCGCGGCGCCTCGAGCGCCGCCTCCGCCGCCAACGCCGCAATCGATCACGTGCGCGACTGGGTGCTCGGCACGGTGGAGGGCGACTGGGTGTCGATGTCGGTCTGCTCGGACGGCTCCTATGGCGTCGAGGAGGGGCTGATCTCGAGCTTTCCATGCGCGTGCTCCGGCGGGGAGTGGAAGATCGTCGACGGCCTCGACATCGACGAGTTCTCGCGGGAGCGCATCGACGCGTCCGTGGACGAGCTCAAGGGTGAGCGCGACGCGGTAGGGGACCTCGGGCTACTCAGGTAGTTCGCCCAGCGTCGTTCGTCCTTCGAAGGACAAACGACGAACGACGGCTACGCGCCCGTATAGGCGCGCCCCGACTTCTTGACCTTCCCGTCCTTCTGGAGGTCGCCGAGCACCCGGTACAGGTAGTTCGGCTGGATGTTCATCCTGCGGGCGATCTCGGAGGCCGTGATGCCCGGGTTCTCCCGGATGAGCTTGACGGCCTGATTGGCGCGCGTTCCACCGCGCCGGCGGCGCCGCCGGGTCGTCGAGCCGCGTGGACGGCCAGGCCCGCGGCGGCCCTGGCGACCGTCGGTGAGGTTTGCCAGCGCTCGCTGGAGCTTCGCGAGCTCACCCTCGAGCTCATCGATGCGTTTCTTGAGCAGCTCTGCCGCCTGATCGACTGCGCTGGAGGCTGGTGCCATCAGAAATCCTTTCGACTAAGGGTGAGCCGGGGTCGATTGGAGTGTGACAGTTCACAGCCGCGCGTGACGGCTAGCAAGGAACAGGCAGCAGATAGAGGCATGTCTCCCTGCTCCCTGCTTAGTAACGGTGTCAGTAACGCCGCTTGCGTGGAAGCGTACCGAACACCACGTCCCACAGAGGCGAGGAGACGCCGAAGCCGTACCTGTGATCCTGGAAGTGGTGACGCATGTGCTGCTCGCGCAGACGCTTGCCGAGCTTGGTCTTCGGCGTGTGATGGTGCACGTGGTAGTGCGTGTAGTCGTAGAAGAGATAGCCGAGAATGAATCCCGCGAAGATGGGATATGCGGCCGGCGTCCCGAAGATCAGCGTGTAGAGGAAGAGGAAGAAGGCCGCGAGCGGGACGCTCACCGCCGGAGGCATCACGAGCCGAAGGCGGTCGTTGGGGTGGTCGTGATGCACTCCGTGAATGACGAAGTGAAGCCGGCTGCCGATGGGGTGATCCGGCTCCCAGTGGAAGACCAGTCGGTGGAGCCAGTACTCGGTGAGCGTCCAGATGAGGAGGCCGAGCAGGACGAAGCCGATCAGCTCGAGCGGCCCGTAGCCCCGATCGGCACCGAGCCAGATCGCCGCTCCCGCGACCGGGATGAAGATGATCGCCGGGACCGACGGGTGGATTCGCGAGAAGAAGTCCAGGAAGCGATTGCCGAAGAGGGGCGGCGACGCGCTCAGTCCGGCTGTCCGCTCGTGTGCCATCGCCGAGCGATTTTATCGGCGCTCCCTGCAGCGACGACGTTTCCGCAAAGGCCGGGAATCCTGAAATCAAGCGCCTCCGGAAAAGGCGCCGATTTGCGCAAACGCGCCCCGCGGGGCCGGCGGGCCGGTGGCATGATCGGCCCCGTTGGCGAAGACGACGATCACGGAGAGCTGATGGGAGCAAGCGGGACACAAGGACCGGCGATGGAGATGGCAGAGGCGATCGGCCTGGGACGGCGGCGGCAGGTCAAGCGGCGCAAAGGCCGACCGAGCTGCGTCGACTGCTTCTTCCACTGCCAGATGCTTTGCGCCCTGGACCTCGACGAGCCGTGCTCGACGTTTCGCCCCAACACCAACGACGGCCTCGTGCCGCCGCGGCAGCCCGCGCTGCTCCTGCGCCAGGCGCCGGACGAGGCTACGGCCCGGGCCGCTTGAGCGCATCGCTCCTCGGGATATGAACAATTGCGGCGGCTACGCCGCCTGACCTGCATCTGCGGCGACGAGGGTCGCCGCCTAGAATCCCCCACCATGGCCGACATCGTCCAGAGCCTCAAGTCGGTCCCGCTGTTTGCCGGCGTCAGGGATCGGGAGCTCAGGCGCCTGGCGAGGGTGCTGCGCGAGAGCCGCTTCAAGGAGGGGGAGGCGATCACTATCGAGGGAAGAAGCGGCATCGGCTTCTTCCTGATCGAGGACGGTGAGGCGTCGGTGGCCGTGGCAGGAGAGATCGTCGGCACACTCGGGCCCGGCGACCACTTCGGCGAGATCGCACTGATCGACGAGGGGCCGCGGTCGGCGAGCGTGACCGCGTCGACGGACCTGCGCTGTCGCGGGATGGCGGCGTGGGAGTCCCGGTCGTTCGTCCAGGAGCATCCAGAGGTGGCCTGGCCGTTGCTCCAGACGCTGACCTCGCGCCTACGGGATGCCGAGCGTCGCGCCGCCCGGGATCAGTAGGCGCCGCTAGCGAGCAGCGAGCGTCGCCTCGGTCGCGGGGAGCGTCGCCCCGAGCGAGGCGAGGCTCCACTCCGCCTCGGCTCGGTCGGGTCCACCCAGGAGCCATCCGGTTCGCGCCGCCTGGTAGGGGCACTCGATCCGCTTGAACAGCGCGAGCGATTCGCGCAGCGACGCCTCATCGGCATCCCTCAGGCCGCGGGCGCGGAGTAGGAGCCCGCTGGCGTAGCTGTGCTCTCCGATCATCTCCTCCGCCGCGGCGATCGCCTCTGCCCCCCGGTCGTCGCCGACACGAACCAGCGCCTCCGCCCGCGTCGCCATGAAAGCCGCTCGCCACCAGAAGTTCGTCTTGGGCACCCGGATCATCCGTTCGGCCGCCCGTTGTAGCCGACCCGCGTGAATGTCGACGTCGGATTCGAGCAGAAGAACCCCGGAAATCTGCCCGCTGATCGACGGCGCAACGCTCTCAGCGAATTGGAACCAATCCTGAGCCGCGGCCTCGTTCCCGCGATATCCGAAGATCGCCCCCGCGCAGGCGAGCGCGGCGGCCAACGCCGCGATCGTGGGGCGATTCGCCGCCGTCCATGCCTCGCGCAGCTCGTGGGCCATATTGATGGCGCTATCCCAGTCACCGAGGAAGAACGCCGGTAACAGACCCCGGGACCATGCGGAATAGACGGCACCCACGGATAGATCGAGATCCCGCGCCTGCGCCGCATACTCGGCCGCCTTCCGAAACTCGCCGATGGCTACTAGGGACTCGATCATCATGTGAAGGGAATCGCTCCGCTCCGGTCCGAGCTGGAGGCCTCCTCCGCGGGCCCCAGCGAGCAACCCGATCCGCTCCTCAGTGCTGCGAATCGCGTCGCGATAGCGTCCCTCTCCCCAAGCTACGGCGGTCGCTGCGTCGAGCGCGCTGGAAAGCAGCGCGACGTCGTCGGTCTGGCGTGCGAGCTCGAGACCGGCACGCGCCGGATCCGCCATCCGCTCGTCCTCGCCGTAGCGCCACGCAATCCACCCTTCGTTCAGGGTGAGCCGGGCTCGGGTGACCAGATCGTCCTCAGCCACCAGCTCGCGACCCCGCTCCAGCATCGCCTCGATCTCCTCCCTCGGAAGCAATCCTGTCAACCCACCCATCCGTGCGACCACTTCGACCACGCGCGCGTACGTGCTCGCGGCCTGACGCGTCGCGCCGGCCTCCTCGGAAACTGCGGCTGATTCTCGTAGTAGTCGCAGGGTTTCATCGCCGCGCCACCGGTGGAGGGCGAGCTCCGCCGCGAATCGGAGCGCGTCGGCCCGATCCTCCGGCTCAGTCGCAAGCTTCGCCGCCTGCTCGAACAGCTCTTGGGCTCGAGCCGATGCGCCGCGGCGCGCCGCAATAGACGCCGCCTCAAGGCTTGCGAGGCGAGCGGCTTCCGTGTGTTCGGGCATGGGCGCCAGCTCGGCGGCCTGAGTCCTGTGGTACGCGACGAGCTCGGCGAGCTCGGGATAACGCTCGCCGGCGCGCCCGAGGATCCCGTCGGCGGCCCGCTCGTGGAGCATCGCGCGCTCGGCCCGGGGGAGGGATGCAT
>JBKPHA010000118.1:0-30775 GCA_046729615.1 Actinomycetota bacterium | reverse complement strand
AAGGCGTACGTGACCGGACAGACGGCGCAGTCCAAGGACTTCAACGACGTGATGAAGTCGCACGCGCCGCTGGTGTTCGGCTTCGTCCTGTTCCTGGCGTTCGTCCTGCTCCTGGTCACGTTCCGCTCGCTCGTGATCCCGATCAAGGCGATCGTGCTCAACCTGCTCTCGGTTGGAGCCGCCGACGGGGTGCTTGTCTGGATCTTTCAGGAGGGTCACCTGGAGTCGGTGCTCAGCTTTCAGTCGAACGGCGCGATCGTCTCCTGGATGCCGCTGTTCTTGTTCGTCGTTCTGTTCGGGCTCTCGATGGACTACCACGTGTTCATCCTCACCCGAATCCGCGAGGCCTTCGACCGCGGCAGCCGGACCGAGGAGGCGGTATCTCACGGGATCAAGACGACCGCCGGCGTCGTGACCAGCGCCGCCGTGGTGATGATCGCGGTGTTCGCGATCTTCGCCACCCTCTCGCTGCTGATCTTCAAGCAGCTGGGCGTCGGCCTCGCCGTGGCGGTGCTGATCGACGCAACGATCATCCGCGGCGTGCTGCTGCCGGCGACGATGAAGCTCCTGGGCGACTGGAACTGGTACCTGCCGAAATGGCTCGAGTGGCTGCCGCGAGTCGGACCGGGACGCGGTGCTTACCCGCGGGCTCCTCGGGTCGGACGGGCAGCTGCGGAAGGCGGCCCGGCTCAGGGGCGGGTGGGCTAATCCGGTGCGGCTGTAGCCACGCCTCCCGTTCTGGCCCGCAGGATCCCGAGGCTCGACGTTCCGCATCGCCGCGGTTGTTCATAAGTCAGGTGTCGTGACCGCGACCGACTTGGCGCATGTAGGTGCGGTCAGCTTTGCGGGGTAGCGGCACCGCCAGCGGTTCAGATTCGCACCTCTCTGACTCCAGCGGCGTCGGCGCGTAGGCTGAACCGGTGCAGGATTGGCCCCAGGTCTACGCGCACGTCGACATGGACGCGTTCTTCGTGTCGGTGGAGCTCCTGCGCCGCCCAGAGCTCCGCGGCAAGCCGGTGCTGGTCGCGACCGGCGGCATCGCGTCCCGCGGGGTCGTGATGGCGGCCTCCTACGAAGCGCGGGAATGCGGCGTCCGCTCGGCGCTCCCGCTGGCGATCGCCCATCGTCGCTGCCCGCAGGCGATTCTCGTCCCGCGCGACATGGCGTTCTACCGGCGAGCGTCGGCGAAGGTCATGCAGGTGCTGCGCCGGTTCTCGGATCGAGTGGAGGTCGCAGGATTGGACGAGGCGTATCTGGACCTCTCGGGTTGCCCGGCGCCGAAGGCGCAGGCGCGCCAGCTCAAGCGGGAGATGCTCGCCACGACGCGGCTCGTCTACTCCGTCGGCCTGGGCCCGAACAAGCTCTGCGCGAAGATCGCCTCCGACCTCGACAAGCCGGACGGCCTCTGCGTGCTGGAGCCGGGCCGGATGCGGGAGGCGGTCGGGGATCGCCCCGCGAAGCTGATTCCCGGAGTCGGCCCACGCATGGCGGCGCGCCTGGAGCGAATCGGGATCCGCACTGTGGCGGAGCTCGCGTCGGCACCGGATGCCGCCCTCGATGGGGCGTTGGGGCAGCGACTGGGACGCGAGCTGCGAGAGCGTGCGCGGGGGCGCGACGATCGCCCCGTCGTCACGGAGCGGGAGCAGAAATCCGAGAGCCGGGAGACGACCTTCCCCGAGGACGTGTCGGAGCGGGCGGTCCTGGAGGCGACGCTCGAGGAGCTTTCCGAGGATGTCGCCCGCGGACTCGTCGAAGGCGGGCACGCAGGCAGGACGATCACGCTGAAGATCCGCTTGCGGCCGTTTCGCACCCACACCCGCTCGCGCACCATCGGCGCTCCCACTCAAGACCCCCGCGCCATCCGGGCCGTCGCGCGCCGGCTGCTTGCGGAGTTCGAGCTCGACGCGCCGGTGCGGCTGCTGGGCTTGGGAGTCGCCAATCTCGTTCACCGCGAGTACGGTTCCGGCGCCGCTCCCGCCGAGATGCTCACGCTGGACGTCTAAGGTCCCTTCCGCCGCCCGCCGCGCGGGTTCTGAGATGATCCGCGTGTGGCCCACGGGGACAGGCTGAGCGGCCTCGACACGTCGTTCCTAAACCTCGAGACCGGCCCGGTCCACATGCACGTCGCCTCGACGACGCTGTTCGAGGGACCGCCACCAAGCTACGAGGAGTTCCGCGACCACATCGCCTCGCGGCTTCACCTCGTCCCCCGCTTTCGCCAGAAGCTTCGCTTCGTCCCCTTCGGGCTGGGGCGCCCGGTGTGGGTGGACGATCCTCGCTTCAACCTCGCCTACCACGTCCGCCACACCGCGCTCCCGCCCCCGGGCGGCGAGGAGCAGCTGCGGACCCTCGCGGCGCGAATCTTCTCGCAGCGGCTCGATCGCACCAAGCCGGTCTGGGAGATGTGGCTCGTCGACGGCGTCCGGGGCGGCCGCTTCGCAATCGTCGGCAAGACCCACCACTGCCTCGTCGACGGCGTGTCCGGGGTTGACATAACCACCGTCCTCTTCGACCTGGACCGTGAGCCGACGCATACGTCACCGTCGCGCTCGTGGCTGCCCGAGCCGGAACCCTCCGATGCGCAGCTCCTCGCTGAGGCCCTTCTGGAGCGGGCCACGAGCCCGGCGGAGGTGGTGCGCGGAGCGCGCCAGCTCGCGAGCACCCCACGCAGGGCGGCCGAGGCGATGCTCAACGAGGTCGGTGCCGCAGGGGCCTTTCTCCGCACCGGATTCGCCGCGCCGCGCTCGCCGATCAACCGCTCGATCGGCCCCTACCGCCGCTTCGTCTGGGTGCGCACGGACCTCGACGACCTGAAGCGGGTGAAGAACGTCGCGGGCGGCACCGTGAACGACGTCGTCATCGCCGCCGTCGCCGGCGCTATCGGGCGCTTCCTGCGAGGCCGCGGGCATTCCACCGGGTCACTCGAGCTGAGGGCGATGGTGCCGATCAGCGTCCGTACGGCCGACGAGCGCGGCGCGCTCGGCAACCGCGTCTCCGCGATGATGGCGCCGCTGCCGGTCGGTCGCACCGATCCGATCGACCGCCTGCACGCAGTGACGGAGACGATGCGCCACCTGAAGTCATCCGGTCAGGCGGTCGGCGCGAGCCTGCTGACCGATGTCACCAACTTCACGCCGCCGACGATCGCGGCACAGGCCGCCCGTCTTCAGTCGTACCAGCGCTTCTTCAACACCGTTGTCACCAACGTCCCCGGGCCGCAGTTCCCGCTTTATCTGCTGGGCCGCGAGCTCCTGGACATCTTCCCGATGGTCCCCCTCGCGGCGAACCAGGCGGTCTGCTTCGGAATCATGAGCTACAACGGCGGGGTCGACTTCGGAATCACCGCTGACTATGACTCGATGCCCGACCACCTTGCCCTGGCCGATGACCTCGAGGCTTCCGTCGGCGAGCTGGTCGAGGCCGCCGGCTCAGCCGAACGCGGCCGCGTGCGTCAGGCGCGCCCTTCTAAGCGCGGGAAGCAAGCACAGGCTGAGCAGCAGGTCTAGGTCCTCCTGCCGCGCCTGGTCGTATCCGGAGCCGGAGTTGGGGTCGGGGTGCCCGGGATGCACCATCCACTCGGTGATGCCGGGCGGCAGCCTCCTCTCCCCCTCCACCACCGGCTGAAGCTCGGCCGGCAGGGCGCCCTCCGGCTCCTCCGAATAGCGGCCGATCAGCCGGTCGGGTGTGGCGACCCCGTAGCGCCGCAGGATCCGCCGGTGCCGAGCGTCGATCGACCTGACCGGCAGCCCGTGCCGCCGCGCCTCCCGAGCCATTCCTGCGGCGAGCCCGGGTCGCGCGTGGCAGTGGTGGTGCCCGTCGAGGTAGGCCGCCGGCCGGCCGAACGCCGCCTCGAAGGCCTCGATCTGGGCGCGAAGCTCGGCTAGTGCTGACCCGCGTTGCGCCCGGGTCGGCCTTCTCGCCTCCGTGAGCTCGCGCGGCAGCTCGAGATGGAGTCCGATCTCAACGCCGGTTTCGAGGAGCGGCTCGGGATCAAACGAACCACGCGTCACCATCCCGCTCACGGCGTCGATCGCACCCGCCGCCGCGGCCTCGACGATGCCCTCGTCATACCGGGGCCCGTACCCATAGTCGTCTGCGGTGATGATGAGCGCGCGGCGATCTCGGGCCATCGAGTGGAGGTCTGCGAACGCTATCGGTTACCCAACCTTCGACTCGAGCGCGAGGCCGTCGCACGGCGGCGCAGGCCCGGCTCCCGTCCGACCGTGCCGGAATCCTTGCGGCGTGGTGGGCGACGCGGGCAGCGAGCTGCGCTACGAGCCACTCCTCGGACGGCTGGGAATGGCCGATTATCGCTACGGCGTCGTGCTGATGATGATCCTGGCCTCGCTCGTTTTTCAGCTCGCGGCGCCCGAGGCCGACTGGGCGCGCCTGGCGACGATCGTGATCCAGGGCCTCACCTTGCTCTCCGCGCTGGTCGTGTCGAGAGTCCATCCGTGGGTGTTGCGGCTGGCGACGGCGGCCGTCATCGCGGCGGTGGCGGCGTCGACGGCTGCGCTGGTCGGATTCGGCACGCTAGGACCGACGGGGGCGCGCCTGATCACCGCGCTGATCGTCGCCTTGGCGCCGGTCTCCATCGTCCGCGGCGTGATCGCGGACTTCCGCGCGCGCGGCGTCTCGCTCAACACGATGTTCGGGGTCCTGTGCATCTACCTGTTGATCGGGTCGCTGTTCGCCTTCGTCTACGGAGCGATCGCGAGCATCGGGTCGGAGGCGTTCTTCGCCCAGGGCGGCGACACGGACAGCACGACGAACTTCCTCTACTTCAGCTTCGTGACGATCACCACCGTGGGCTACGGTGATCTGACCGCCGCGAGCAACCTCGGGCGCTCGCTGGCGATCGCGGAGGCCCTCACCGGACAGATCTACCTCGTGACCGTGGTCGCGACGATCGTCGGGGGGCTGGGCGGGCGCCGCCGGTCCTGAGCGCGTCCGGCAATACTGAATGCGTGACCTGTGAGCCCCGCAAGCTGCGCATAGCGCTCGCCCAGGTCAACACGACGGTGGGCGACATCGAGGGGAATGCGCGCCTGGCCGCCGAGTGGATCGCCAGGGCGCGCGACGCCGGCGCCCAGCTCGTCATCCTTCCCGAGCAGACGATCGCCGGCTATCCCGCCGAGGACCTGTGGCTGAAGCGGCACTTCCTCGACGCGGCCCGGCGGGCCCTCGAGGAACTGGCGAGCCAGGTCGAGGGCATCATCGCGCTGGTGGGCTACCCGGAGAGCGACAGCGAGACGTACAACTCGGCCGCGGTGATCGCTGATCGCGCCGTCCGAGGCGGCTATCGAAAGGCTCTTCTGCCCAACTACAGCGTCTTCGACGAGCGCCGCTACTTCGAGCCGGGTGACGGCCCAGCGCTGATCGAGGTGAACGGCGTCAAGGTCGGACTCACGATCTGCGAGGACATCTGGTATCCGGGGCCTCCGGCGTCGGTCGAGGCGCTCGCCGGAGCGAGCTTGATCGTCAATCCGTCCGCCTCGCCCTACCACCGCGGCAAGGGCATCGCCCGCGAGCGAATGATTCACGACAGGGCGCGGGAGACCGGCGCCGCCTTTGCCGTGTGCAACCTCGTGGGCGGCCAGGACGAGCTGGTCTTCGACGGCCATAGCGTCGTCGTCTCCCACGAGGGCGAGACCATTGCGCGGGCGCGCCAGTTCGAGCAGGAGCTCGTCGTCTGCGACGTCGAGGTGCCGCCGAATCGGGCCGCCCAGAGCGGATCGGTAAGCGTGCCCGTCATCGCGTCGCTCGAGGTCTCAGGGCCGCTGGGCGCCGTCGAGCCGCAGGTGGCCACTCTGCTGGAGCCCGAGGGCGAGATCTACACGGCGCTGACGCTCGGCTTGCGCGACTACGTACGAAAGAACGGTTTCGAGCGCGTGCTGGTGGCCGTGTCGGGCGGCATCGACTCCGCGCTCGTCACGTTGATCGCCGCCGACGCGCTCGGACCCGAGAACGTGACCGGGGTGATCATGCCGTCCCCCCATTCCAGCCCCGAGACGCAGGAGGACGCCCGCGCCATCATCCGCAACATCGGCGCCGAGCTGGTCGAGCTCCCGATCGAGCAGGCGATGCGCGCGTACGAGCGCGTCCTCGGGGTCGGGGCCGCCGCCGCCGACGGCGGCGGCGGGGAAGCCCATCCCGGCGCGGAGTCGGCGCGGGAGCTGGAGACCGGAGGACCCGGCACCGAGCTCGCGGCGGAGAACATCCAGGCGCGAATTCGCGGAAACCTGATGATGGCGCTGTCCAACCAATCAGGCTGGCTTGTTCTGACGACCGGCAACAAGAGCGAGATGTCGGTCGGCTACGCAACCCTCTACGGCGACATGGCTGGCGGTTTCGCCGTGATCAAGGACGTACCGAAGACGCTGGTCTACAAGCTCGTGCGCTACCGCAACTCGGTCGCGAGACGGGACCTGGTGCCCCGGTCGGTCCTCGAGCGCGCCCCCTCGGCGGAGCTTCGCCCGGGCCAGCGCGACGAGGACTCACTGCCGCCCTACGAGGTGCTCGACAGGATCCTCACGGCTTACGTCGAGGAGGACAAGGGGCGCGACGAGATCGTCGACGACGGCCTTGATCCCGAGCTGGTCGACGAGGTGATCGCGATGGTCGATCGCTCCGAGTACAAGCGCCGCCAGGCCCCGCCCGGGATCCGCATCACCCCGAAGGCGTTCGGCCGCGACCGTCGCCTGCCGATCACCAACCGCTTTCGCGGTTGAGCGCTACGCGCGCAGCGGCCGAACAGCCACCGTCATTCGCACCAGCGCACAGATACGCTCCTCGTCGTCGGTGATCTCGACGTCCCATACCCAGGTGGTGCTGCCACGGTGGCGGCGGCGGGCGGTCGCGTGGACGTGACCTTCCGTGATCGGCCGCAGGAACGTTGCGCTGTTCGACTGGCCCATGGCGGCCATCCCGTCGTCCTTGACGCCGAGCCAGGTGGCCGCTGAGCACATGCTCTCCGCCATCGAGGCGAAGACGCCCCCGTGGACGAGCCCGAACGGCTGGCGGACGTCGTCGGTCACCTCGAGGCGAGCCCGAACCTCCTCGGGCATCACCTCCTGATACTGCAGGCCGATCAGTTCCCCGAGGCCATCCCGCCACGTCGGCGTCCGAGTCTCCATCGGCTGCACCCTAACCGGGCCGCTGCCCCGCGAGAACGGCGATGAGCGGGATGCGCAGCACGAGCTGGTCCAGCGAGAAACAGCAGGTTCGCAACCAGCAGGGCCCACGGCCGCCGTGCGGCGAGATCCACCAGCCCAGCCACCACGGGCGCGAAAATTACTTCCGCCGGACGTGCCGCTCGGCACGTCCCCTGCATTGCCGGCGTAGCCGACTCCGTAGGCTTTCCGCCGTGCCTCTCTCGGCGGACCAGAAGGCCATGCTCCAGCTCCTGCTCGAGCGCGGCCAAAGCTATGACGACCTGGCCTCGATTCTGGGCGTCGGACCCGGCGAGGTCCGCGCGCGTGCCCGTGCAGCGCTGACCGAGCTGGCGGGGGTCGATCCTGACCGCAACGTCGCCCTGACCGACTACATGCTTGGCCAGGCAGACCCGATTGACCGCGCCGACGCGGTTCGCCACCTGAAGGACGATCCCGAGGACCTCGCGACGGCCACGGAGCTGGCGCAGAAGCTCCGGCTCGTCGCGCCGGAGGCACAGCTTCCGCGGCTTCCCGGTTCACCACGCCAGCCCCAGCCGCGCCGTAAGGCGCGCGAGGTCCCCGCTCCGCTACGCAAGCTCCTGCCCGCGCGCCGCGGCGGCGAGGAGCCAGGCGAGCCGCGACCGCCGCGCACGACGCTCACTAGGCGCCAGACTCAGTGGATCGTCGTCGCCGGCTGTGCGGCGGTCTTGATCGCGGTCGGCGCCCTGGCGATAGCCGGGGTCTTCAGCGGCAGCAGCGAGACCGCGAGCTCGGCTACCGCGACGACGTCGACCAACGCAGCGGCTACGCGCGGCAAGGATCAGGGCTATCCGCTCGTTCCGATCGGCGGCGCCAACAGCCCCGGTGGCGCGGCGAAGCTCACCAGCGACGGCTCGTTCCAGGACTCGATCCCAATTCCGTCATCCGTGCAGTCGATCGTGCCTCAGGTCGAGTCGGTGAGAATCACGCTGGTAAATAACAACGAGCTCGCGCGTTCTATCCAGCAGGCCGTTCAAAGCCGCCAGGCGATCCTCGCCATACAGGGGAAGACCGTGTTCCGGGGCGTGATTGGCGCGCGCCAGGGCAGGGTGGTCCCGATCAAGTTCCAGCAGGGCAAGGACGTGAATGGTTCCGGCGCCGCGGCGCTGGGGGTCGAGAACAGGCAGCCGTTCTTCCAGGTCAGGCTCCAGGGGCTCGAGCAGCCAGCCAAGGGCGAGAGCTACATAATCTGGCTGGTCGTCAGCCCCGGTTAGGGTGCGAACCAGGGGCGGTAGGGCCTACGGCAGGAGCTTGCCGGGATTCATGATCCCGGCTGGATCGAGGCGCGCCTTGACCGCGCGCAGCGTCCCGATCCCCAGCTCGCCGACTTCGGCGCTCATGTAGGCGGCGTGGTCGCGCCCGACGCCGTGGTGGTGGGTGATGGTTCCGCCGACCTCGACGATCGTCTCGCTCGCTGCGGCCTTGACCGCCCGCCACTGCTCGAGCTCCGCCCGCGGCCGGCGCGGAGCGATGAACGTGAAGTAGAGGGAGGCCCCGTCGGGGTAGGCGTGGGACAGGTGGCACATCACGAGCCCGGGCGTCCCCTCTGCGGCGAGCGCGGTGTGGATCGCCGCCCTGACCTCGTCGTACAGCTCGCCCAGCCGCGTCCAGATGTCCGCGGTCTCGAGGGTGTCGACCATGTAGCCGAGGTCCACGAGCTCGTCGCGGAGGTAAGGCCCGTCGTAACGTGCCCGCTCCCAAGCGCGGCCCGGCGCGCTGCCCAGCACGGCCGCGCCGCCCGAGCGCAGGATCCGCGCACAGAGAGCGCGGCGGCGCTCGACCGCCTCGGCCTCCCCCTCCCAACCGCAGATGAGGATGCAGCCGCGATCCCGCCGCCGCAGGCGCAGGTACGCGCCCAGCAGGGCGCGCTTGCTGGCCCCGGCGTCCGACATCGCCAGCGACGTCCGCGTCTCGGCCTCGTCGGAGAGCCGAACGACGTCCGGCAGCTCATCGGCCTGCGCCAGCGAACGCACCACGTCTGCGCCGGACCCGAAATCCCGGACCATCCACGCGCCGTAATGGCGGCGCTCCGGCGCCGGGCGCACCCTCGCGGTCACCTGCGTGATCACGCCCAGGACGCCCTCGGAGCCCAGAACCAGCTCGCGCAGCGCCGGCCCCGCCGCCGTGTGCGGCGTCTCGAGCGTCGACAGCTCCCCGGCCGGGGAGACGAGATCCACGGCCGTGACCAGCTCGTCGAAGCGGCCATACCCGCTCGAGGCCTGCCCGGCGGATCGCGCGGCGGCGAACCCGCCGATCGTCGCGTACTCGAACGACTGCGGGAAGTGGCCCAGCGTCATGCCCTCGGCGGCGAGCGCGTCCTCCGCCTCGGGGCCGCGCAGGCCGGGGCCGAGGATCGCGAGGAGCGACGCCCGGTCGACCTCGAGCCCATGCAGACGGCGCAGGTCGAGCGTGATCAGGCGCTCGAACCTGCCTCGCACGGGCTCGACGCCGCCGACGACGCTCGTGCCCCCACCGAACGGCACGACCGCGATCTCCTCGCGACCGCAGATGTCCAGCACGCGCTCGACCTCCGCAGCGCTCCCCGGCAGCACGACGGCATCCGGCGCATCGTCAAGCCTTCCTGCGCGAAGGCGCACGAGGTCGGGATAGCCGCGGCCGGCGGCACGCCGCACGCGATGCTCGTGCCCGGTAAGGACCGCCCCAGGTCCCACGGTCTCCGTCAGCGCCGGGGGGAGCGGCCGGGGCGGCGGGATGACGACGCTCTCCAGCGCGGCGCGGCCATCCGGCCTGGCCCCCCCCACCTCGGCTCGGAGCATCGCGACCGCCTCGTCACCGAGCGGAAGGCGCCGCTCGGGGTCGCCCCACCCGAACCACTTCATCGGCCCGGCCGCGCGACCTTCCGTCACGGCGCCCCCACCGCCCGCTCGATCCCGTCGAGCGCCTCATCGAGGCGCCGCCTGGTGGCTATGCGCATCATCGGCGAGCCGAGACGCGAGAGCCCGCGCAGGCGCTCCTCGGAAACCAGCCTCACGCGGGTCGCCGTCCCCTCGTCGTCGGCGAGCCCGATTTCAAGCGTCGCTTTACGCAGGATCCGTTCGAACGGCGTCCCCTCGATCTCCTGTTCCCAGAAGTAGCGCTCGCCGGTAGCCGCAGTCGTGCAGCGATAGTCGGCGCGAACCCCTCGCCCTCGCTCGGTCCCGAGCACGGTCGTCCACCGCGAGCGCTTGCCGCTTCCGACCTGCCGCACGTCCTCGATGCGGACGGTCCGCGGCCACCACCGCGGCAGGTGATGCGGATCGGCCACGAGCTCCCAGACGCGATCGCGCGGCGCGTCGATCACGCGTGTTCGAGAGACCCGCGGCAGCGGCTCAGTCGCCTTTGAGTCTGCGCAAATCGCGGACGAGGAGCAGATGCTTGAGCTGCCCGCACACCGCCGCGAGGCTCTCGAGGTTCTCGATCGCCTCCTTGCGCCTGGCCTGGCTGCGCGAGCGCAGCGCCGGCCCCACGATCTGCTCCAGCAGCGCAGCCTCGCGGTCCGCGGAGCTGCGAAAGACACGGAGGTTGCGGCCGGCTACGCCGAAGCGGGAGAGCTCCGCGGCGGCGCGAACGATCTGGAGATCGGTCTCGTCGTAGACCAGGCGGCCATCGCGCCGCTCCGGCTGGATGATGCCGAACTCCTGAAGCTCGCGGATCAGGTCCTCCGAGACGCCGGCTTCGTCCAGGATCTCCTCGAGCGTCAGGGTCGACACCGCCGCGTCGACCGAGCTGGCCCGTCGCGTCGCGGCGGCCTCGCTTCCGCGGCGCTGGCCACTGAAGTCCCCGCTCGCGAGCTCCTGGCGGATCACGCGCAGCGGCAGAAACTCGTCGCGCTGCATGCGCAGGATCGCGCGCAGCCGCTCGACGTCGGCCTGGCTGTACAGGCGGTAGCCACCAGGCGTGCGGCGGGGGGCCAGGAGCTTCTGGTCCTCGAGGTAGCGGATCTTCGAGATCGAGATGTCGTCGAACTCCTGGCTCAGGATCTTGGCCACAGCGCCGATCGTGAGCGCCTTGCGCGGGCGCGATGGCGAATCGCCGCCCGAGCGGCGGCGCTCCCCCTGCCTGCGGCGCTTGGCCCCTTCCTCGGTGGCGACCGCCATCTCAGCGCTCCAGATAGCTCAGCTTGTACTTTCCGATCTGGATCTCATCCCCGTCCTCCAGGCGGTGGGACTCGATCCGGCGGCGGTTGACGTACGTGCCGTTCAGCGACCCCAGGTCGTCGATGTACAGGCCGTCCTTGCGCCTGACGACGAGGGCGTGGTTGCGCGACACGGTCACGTCGTCCAGGAACACCTCGGCGTCGGGGGTGCGGCCGATGCTCATGCGGTCCGAGTTGACGGCGAAGCTCTCGCCGGCGCGGCCGCCGCCCGAGCGGATCACGAAAGCCGCTCCGGCCCGGTCGACCTCCTCCTCTACGTCGACCGGCTCGTACTCGCCGGTCTCGCCGACCTTGTAGGCCATGGTCGAGCTCTCGTCCTCCGGACGCGCCAGGTACGCCCCGCACTTCTGGCAGTAGTTGGCGCCCTCCGGGTTGACGAACCCGCACTCCGGACAGTGCAGCGCCAAGCTACGCGCCCTCCTCCCCAGGGTATGACACCTTTCCCGCAAGGATGTCGGTGAGCTGCTGGACGTCCTTCCCGGTGATCAGCGCGTCGCCCGCCTCGCGCTTGGCGCGTAGGCGATTGACGAGTTCGGCCCGGAGGATGTCGATCTTCCCGTGCAGAAGCCGGCGCCGATACGAGACCTGGCGCTCCTCATCCGTGAGCTGGTTGATCAGCTCCTTGAGCTCGTTGTCGCTCATGGAGCTCACGTCCGGGAAGGTTTCCTCCAATGGGTGCTCCATCTTCGATCGTTGGCCGGCACGGCGATTATAGGCGGGTGCGGCAAAGGTCAAGTTGAGGTTGAGCCCGTGCAGGATTACTTCCGCGCAACTCCCTGGACGCGCCGAAGCTCGCCCAGTCCGGAACGCAGATACAGGACGCTCGCGAGCAGAGATCCGACCAGCCCGCAGAAGAACATCGCGGGCCCGATCCAGGCGGCTGTGACGAGCGCGAGGAAGATCCCGCCCATCACGAGCCACACCGACCAACGACCCACCCAGTTGATCTCGACGTCCAGCCCGCGCCGCAGGCCGAGCTGTGCCACGAGGAGCGTCGCGAGCTCGCGCGCGGCGAGCAGCGCCAGCGCCCACCTGGGCAGGAGCTCGAACTTCCAGCAGACGACGACGCCCGCAAGCACCGCCAAGCGGTCCACGAACGGGTCCAGCAGGGCTCCCATGCGGCTGTACTGGCCGGTGGCCCGAGCGAGGAAGCCATCCAGGTAGTCACCCGCCGTGATCGCGAGATAGACGATGGCCGCCGGAGCCGTGCGGCCGTCGCCCGAGCGAAGCGCCAGGTACAGGAAGACCGGGATCCCCGCCAGCCGCGCGTACCCGACCAGGTTCGGGATCGTCAGGGGACGCAGCGGCTGGCCGCGCATCGTCACGGTCGGCCTCGGCCCCGAGCGGTCGAGGCCGAGGAGGCGGCGCTTGCTACTGGGGCGGCTCACTCGACGCCGTCGAGGAGCGCCGCGGAGCGCGTGGCCGCTTCGGCCACGGGCAGCCGCTGAGACACCCCGCTGTGCCGGACCTGCGCCTCGACCATGCCCTCGGCCAGGCCGCGCGGCCCGACGACGAGCCGCAGCGGGCAGCCCAGCAGCTCGGCATCGGTGAGCTTCTCGCCCGGTCCGGCGTCGCGGTCGTCGTAGACGGTGGCGATGCCGGCGTCCGCAAGCTCGGCGTACACCCGGTCCGCGGCCTCAGCCACGTCGTCCCCCGCCTTGCCGAGCGCGACGAGATGCACGTCCCACGGCGCGATCGATCGGGGCCACACGATCCCGCGCTCGTCGGCGCTCTGCTCGATCGCCGCCGCTACCGTGCGCGCCGGTCCGATGCCGTAGCTGCCCATCACGATCGGCCGCTCGTTGCCGCCCTCGTCCAGGTAGTTCGCGCCGAGCGGTTCCGAGTAGTAGGTCCCGAGTTTGAAGATCTGCCCCACCTCGATCGCGGGCTCGATCTCGATCGTGTGGCCACCGGGCGCCAGATCACCTGGCTCGACGGAGCGCACGTCCATCTCCTCGAAGGAGAAATCGCGGCCGGGCGACACCCCGATCAGGTGGGCGTCCGGCTTGTTCGCGCCGCAGACGTATCCCTCGCCGGTGATCGCGGCGTCCTTGATGATCGGCAGGTCCGTTCCGACGGGCCCCACGAAGCCGGCGGGGCCAAGCCGCTCCGCGATCTCATCCGGATGCGCCGGCCGGAAATCCGCTCCCAGCGCGTTGCGGAGCTTGATCTCGTTCAGGCGATGATCTCCTCGCACGAGCACGGTCAGCATTCGATCGTCGCGCACGATCACCGGCATCGCCTTGAGCAGGGCGCCGGCCGGCACCCCCAGCGCCTCGGAGACCTCCTCGACAGTGGTCAGGCCGGGCGTGGGGACCCCGCGAGGCTCGTCGAGCGACGGCGGCAGGTCCACGGGCTGGGGCTCGGCGGAGGCGACCTCGATGTTCGCTGCGTATCCGGGCGCCAGCGCGACGTCGTTCTCTCCGGCCGCGCAGGGGGCCAGGTACTCGTGTGCGCCGTAGCCGCCCATCATGCCGACGTCCGCCTCGACCCGGTAGGTCCGAAGGCCGCAGCGCTCGAAGATCCGATCATAGGCCTTGATGTGGAGCTCATAAGAGCGCTCCAGGCCCTCGAGATCACGATCGAACGAGTAGGAATCCTTCATCGTGAACTCACGGGTCCGCAGCACGCCGGCGCGGGGCCGCGGCTCGTCGCGCTCCTTCGCCTGGACGTGGTAGAGGATCTTCGGCAGCTCGCGGTAGGAGCGGATGTCGCGCGAGACGTGGAACGTCACCGCCTCCTCGTGCGTCATCGCGAGCACGAGGTCGGCGTCCTTTCGGTCCTTCAGCTTGAAGAGCTCCTCGATGTTGTAACGGTTGGTCCGCCGCCACAGCTCCGCCGGCTGAAGCACCGGCATCAGCATCTCCTGGCCGCCGATGGCGTCGAGCTCCTCGCGGATGATCGCCTCGACGCGCTTGACCACCCGGTAGCCGGCCGGCAGGAATGTCCACATCCCGGCGCCGAGCTGGCGGATCAGCCCGGCGCGCACCATCAGCTTGTGCGAGACCGCTTCGGCGTCGGTGGGGTCCTCGCGCAGGGTGGGCAGGAAGTACGTGGACAGCCGGGACATGAGTCCGGCGAGCCTAGAAGGTTTTGGCAACGGAGGGCCGCTATAGCGGCCCTGGATTGCCAAAAGCTGTTGGGACGCGGCCGCTAGGCGCGCGTGAAGCGGCGGCTTGCGGTCGGCGAGGCTTCTTCGTCCAGTCGGGCGCGCGCCCGACTTGCCTTGTTACCGCCCTGTACGGGTGCCAGCGCCGGAAGCGGTTCCGCGTCCGCGCCGTTCTCCTTCGCCGCCGCAGCCTCCATCTGTGCGATCCGCTCCGGCGTCAACTCGTCGGCGTTCTCGTCCTCGATGCGCTTGAGCCACGCCGCGCCCTCCGCGGACTTCTGCGCGTCCACCTGGACCGAGCCGCGGTCGAGCGACTTGTCGATCTCCTCGAATAGCGCGTCGACGAGCTGTCCCTGGGGGACCTTCCGCAGCGGCTTGCCGTGAGCGAAGATGAGGCCCTCGTTCTTGGCGCCGGTGATCCCGAAGTCGGCGTGCGAGGCCTCGCCAATCCCGTTCACGGCGCAGCCCAGGACCGCGACCTCGACGGGCTCTGTGTACTGCTCGAGGCGCTGCTCGATCTCGGCCACGACAGTGTCCATATCGAACTGCAGGCGCCCGCAGGTGGGGCACGCGATCAGCACCGGTCCGCGCTCGCGGAGCTGAAGCGCCTTCAGGATCTCCCACGCGACCTTCACCTCCTCCTCGGCATGGAAGGTCGAGAGGCTGATGCGGATCGTGTCGCCGACACCGTCGGCGAGGAGCGTGCCCAGCCCGACCGCGGACTTGAGCGAGCCGGACCATTTCGTGCCCGCCTCCGTGATCCCCAGGTGGATCGGATACTCGATCTTCTGTGCCAGCAGGCGGTTGGCGGCGATCGTGTTAGGGACATTCGTCGACTTGATCGAGACCTTGAAGTTCTCGAAATCGAGGTGCTCCATGAGCTCGACGAACTCCACGGCGGCCTGGACGAGCGCCTCGACGGAATTCTCGCGCTCGAGCTCGTGGAGGTGCTTGGGCAGCGAGCCTGAGTTCACGCCGATCCGCATCGGCACGCCGGCCACGGTGGCCTTCTCGGCCACGTGGGCGACCTTGTCGGGCCCGCCGATGTTCCCGGGGTTGAGCCGGACGCAGTGAGCCCCCGCGTCGATCGCCTTGAGCGCGAGCGTGTAGTTGAAGTGGATGTCGGCGATCACCGGGATCGGCGACTCGGCGACGATCGTCTTGAGCGCCTCGACGTCCTTGTCGCGAGGCACCGCGACGCGGACGAGGTCGGCCCCGGCATCAGCGACCTTGCGGATCTGCTCCATTGTGGCGCCGAGATTCGCCGTCTCCGTCTTGGTCATGGTCTGAACGGCCACCGGCGCCCCGCCGCCGATCGGCACGTCCTTGACCCAGATCTGTCGCTTGGAAGCCATGGTTTTTTTCGCGAAGCTTTAGCTCCGCGATTGGCTGGTGCCGTCTTGGTTCTGAAGAGGGTATCGGGGGGCGCCGCGCAAACGCGGGCAGGGCCGCTCGGCCGTCCGTGTGGTCAGGGAGCGGACCGCCTTAATCCTCGTAGAGCGACTCGATCTCCGCGGCGTACTTCTCGAGTATGGGCTTGCGCTTGAGCTTCATGGTCGGCGTCAGCTCGTCGCCGCCGGGCTCCCAGTCGACCGGAAGGATCCTGAAGCGTTTGACCTGCTCCACTCGGGCGAGCTGCTCGTTAGCCTGATCGACCCCCATTTGGACCTCAGCGATCAGCTCCTCGTTCTTCGCCAGGGACTCGAGGTCGCCCCCTACTCCGTGCTCGGATGCCCAGGTCTTGGCCGCCTCCGGGTCCAGGGTAAGCAGAGCGCCCACGTACTTGCGCCGATCGCCGATCGCAATGACCTGGCTTGTGAGCGGGATCTGCTTCAGCCGCGCCTCGATGTTCGCCGGCGAGAGGTTCTTGCCGGCCGCGGTGATGATCAGCTCCTTCTTGCGGTCGACGATCCTCAGGTAGCCGTCCTCGTCGAACTCGCCGATGTCGCCCGTCTTCAGGTAGCCGTCCTCGGTGAACGCCTCGGCGGTCACCCCCGGCAGGTTCCGGTAGCCCTTCATCACCACCGGGCCTTTCACCAGGACCTCGCCGTCGCTGGCGAGCTTGACGTCGATCCCGGGCCCCGGCGGGCCAACGGTCGCGATCTTGATCCGCTCGGGAGGGTTGCAGGCGCCGGCACCCGTCGTCTCTGACAGTCCCCACAGCTCGGCCAGCGGAATGCCCAACGAGTGGAAGAACTCGATCACCTCCGGCGGCGTCGGCGCGGCGCCGACGTTGCACGCCTCGAGCTGGTCGAGGCCGAGATGTGAGCGCAGGTTCGCGAAGATCTCGTCGTCGGCCCTGGCTACCCGCTCGGCCAACTCCTCCGGCACCTCGTCTGAGCGCTGCTCGATCCGCACCTTCTCGAGCGATGCGTCGAGTGCCGCCTGCACGGGCTTTCGCTGCTCCTCCGGCATCGCCGCGAGCATCTGCTCGAGCCCCGCCTTCAGCTTCTCCCAGATCCGGGGCACCGCGAAGAACCAGGTCGGCCGGACCTCCGGGAGGTACTCGATGACCCTGCGGGCATCCGGACAGCACGTGATCTCAAAGCCGCAGAGCATGGGCAGGTAGTGGCTGACGTTGCGCTCCGCCACGTGGGCCATCGGCAGGTAGGACACGCCCCGGCCGACGTCGGGAAACCGGATGATCCGGTCGTAGGAGCGGATGGTCTCGCAGATGTTCGCGTGCGTGATCTGAACGCCCTTGGGCGGGCCGGTGGTGCCCGAGGTGTAGATCAGCGTCAACAGGTCGCTGGGCTCGACTGCCCGCCACGCGCCCTCGAAGTCGAAGTCCGGGTCGCCCCTCGTCATGAGCTCGTCCAGCGACATGGCGCGGTCCGGCGGCTCGCCGTCGACCACGACGACGCGCTTGAGCTCGCCGGAGGCCCCGCGCGCGGCGAGAAGCCGATCCGCGAAGGCCTGCTCGGTGATGGCCACGGCGCAATCCGCGTCCTTCACCAGGTGCTGGATCTGCTCGGGCGTGTAGGTGTTGTAGATCGAGAACGGAACCGCGCCCAGGTGCATCGCCCCCGCATCGGCGAAGTGGAACTCGGGCCGGTTCACCAGCATCAGCGCGACGGTGTCTCCCTTACCGACCCCGAGGGCCGCCAGCCCTGCGGCCACCTGCCGCACGCGGTCGGCGTACTCGCGCCAGGTGCAGCTGAACTCGTCACCCTTCGTACGGATCGCGACCCGTTCGGGGTGCGCGTCGGCGGTGAGCTGAAACGCCTCGCAGGCGGTCGTCGCGTCCAGCGCGACCGGACGCTCCGTCCCCCGCTCGGGGGTCTTCACCTCCATCTCAGGGGAAGCCTACCCCGAAGATGACACCGTCAACGCAGGTTCAATCCGCCGTGGCTGAGGCTGCGAATGTCGTTCGTCAGCCCGATCGCGAACAGGATCATGACCAAGAGGAAGCCAACCGCGCTCGCGCGCTCCATGACGCTGAACGGCACCCGGCGCCCCCGCACCTTCTCGACCAGGCTCCAAAAGATGTGGCCGCCGTCGAGGGGCAGGAACGGGAACAGGTTGATGATCGCGAGCGACAGGCTGATCAGCGCGATCAGCGACAGGGCTTCCCTGGCGCCGAACTCGAACGCCTGCTGCGTGACATTCGAAATGCCGACGATCCCGTGGATCTTCTTTCGCTCCTGGGCCTGGAAGATGTTCGCGAACACCCCGAGCGTTCCCGTGGTGACGCGCCACATGTCGCTGGCAGCGCTGCTCGCCGCTTCGGGCGCCGATTGGTCGACGGATCTCGTCCCATAGCTGAACCCCAGGCGGGTTCGCTTTAGCTCCGAGTCGTAGGCGGGCGTGATCGCGAGCGTCTCCACGCGGTCGTCGCGCTTGATCTTGAGGTGTACGGGCGTAGTCGCCTTGCAGCCGTTGGTTAGTGGATGGACTGCGCACTTGTGGTCGGCGACGAGGTGCGAGAAGCGCGACAGGCGCTGGTCGGTGGTAGCACCCGGGAAGCTCTTGCCGTCGACGGCCAGGATCTTGTCACCGGGCTGCAGATGCTTCGCGGCAGGCGAGCCGGGATCGATCGTGCCGACCCTGCCGTCGACGCGCTCGAGGCTGAATGAGATCGCGAACAGGATCACGAAGGCCAGCAGAATGTTCATGGCGGGTCCGGCGGCAATGACGACGATCCGCTTCCACACAGGCTGGCGGTAGTAGGCGCGCTTCGCCACCTCGGGCGGGAGACGGTCGCGCGGAGGCGCCTGGCCCGCGCCCTCGATCTTCGTGAGGAGGCCCTCGCGCGATTCCCCCTCTCCCCCGCTCCGCCGCTCGGGCTCCACCTCGTCGGGGTTCATGCCCGTGATCTTCACGAACCCTCCGAGCGGCAACGCGCCGATGCCGTACTCCGTCTCGCCGCGCTTGATGCTCGCGACCTTCGGCGGGAAGAACAAAAAGAAGCGCTCCACCCGCATGCCGGTCGCCTTGGCGGCGATGAAGTGCCCGAACTCGTGGATGATGATGAGCACGGCGAATCCGGCCACGGTCAGGATCCAGGGCAAGGCGCCGGAGAGGAATCCGCTCACGGCGTCACCCCCACCGCCTGAACGAGCTCGCGCGCCCGCTCACGCGCCTCGGCGTCGGCGGCGTAGAAGTCGTCGAAGTGTCCCGGCGCTGACACGGGGATCGCCTCGAGCGTCCGCTCGACCACCTCGGCGATCCCGGTGAACGGGATCCGGCCGCCCAGGAAGGCGGCGACAGCCACCTCGTCGGCGGCGTTCAGCACGCAGGGCGCCGTGCCACCCGCCCCGCCCGCCTCGCGAGCGAGACGCAGGCACGGGAACGTGTCGGTGTCGGGCTCGGCAAAGGTGAGCTCGCCTGCCTGCGCAAGGTCGAGCGTGGGGACTTCCACGTCCGCCCGGTCCGGATAGTGCAATGCGTAGGAGATCGGCACCCTCATGTCCGGATACCCCAGGTGCGCGAGCGACGCCCCGTCGTTCAGGTGCACGAGGGCGTGGACGATCGACTGCGGATGCACCACGACGTCGATGTGCCCATACGGGAGGCCGAACAGATGATGCGCCTCGATCATCTCGAAGCCCTTGTTCATCAGCGTCGCAGAGTCGATCGTTATGCGCCCGCCCATGTCCCAGGTGGGGTGAGCCAGCGCCTCGGTGGGCGTGATGCCGGAGAGGTCGGTGCGACCTCGGAACGGGCCCCCGGAAGCGGTCAGGACCATCCGCTCGATCGTGCCCGGCGGCTCTGCGCCGACCAGCTGAAACAGCGCCGAGTGCTCGGAGTCGACCGGGATGATCCGCGTGTCGGTCGCCTCGGCAAGCGCCATCACGAGCTCCCCGCCGACCACGAGGCTCTCCTTGTTGGCGAGTGCCAGCTCGATCCCCTCGCTCAGCGCGACGACCGTCGGGCCGAGCCCCGCAGAGCCGACCATCCCATTCAGCACGAGGTCGGCGCCCGACGTTGCGACGAGTTCGCGGACGCCCTCCTCGCCGTCCAGCACGCGCCCGTTCCACGCCGACCGCGCCGCGGCCGCGGCGCCGGTGTCGGCCAGGGCCACCTGCGGCACGCCGTAATCGCGCGCACGGGCGACCAGGCGCTCCCACCGGCGACCGGCCGCGAGCCCGACAACGGTCAGCTCCTCGGAGTCGGCGACCACCTCGAGCGCCTGCTCGCCGATCGAGCCGGTCGCGCCCAGGATGACCAGCTTCCTCATCCCGAGCCAGTGTACGGGCGGCTCTTTCTGCCGCCTAAGTCTCGTTGCGGCCGGTATCCGCGCACTGCCAGATCCCGATCACGTTCCCGGGCGGGTCACGAAACGTCGCAACCCACAAGTCGCCCTCCGTGTAGCGCCCGTCGACCACGTCGCCGCCCGCGGCCACTGCTCTAGCGAGCGTTGCGTCGACGTCCTCGACGTGCACGTATGGCCGGATCCCTCCCTCGCCGGCGACCGCGAGGTGGCTTACGAAATGACCGATCACATGGCCGCTGCCATCTTCGAAGCTCGGCTCATCCCGATCGGTGTCGACGTTCCACCCGAAGACGTTGGCGTAGAACGCAGCAGTGGCCCGCGGATCGTCGGTCGGTATTCGCAGGTACGAAATTCCGCCCACGCGGAAGACCTTCGATTCGCCTTCGCCGGTGGCCACGCTTGGATTGTTGCGCTCGGCCAGTCGCACCAGCGGGATGATTACCCTGCCCTGCGTGGCCCTGCATCCTCTGGCTGAGCGATTCTCCTCGGTTGCCAACGTGTACGAGCGTGGCCGACCCGATTACGCACCCGCCGTCGTCGGCGCGCTAGGAGCCGAGCTGGGGCTCGCCACAGGCGCGCGGATCCTCGACCTCGCGGCGGGCACGGGCAAGCTCACGCGCGCGCTCCTCGCCGCGGGGTTCGACATCGTCGCGGTGGAGCCGCAGGCGTCGATGCGGGAGCGACTCGCCCAGGTCGTCGGCGCCGAACGGGTGCGCGAGGGCGTTGCGGAGGCGATCCCGCTCACCGACGGTTCCGTCGATGCCGTCACGGTGGCCGACGGCTTTCACTGGTTTGATCAGCCGAAGGCGCTCGCCGAGATCCGGAGGGTGCTGGGGCCGAGAGGCGGTCTCGCGGTCCTCACGACAATCCCGGATTGGAGCGGAGCGTCGTGGGCGCACGAGCTGGGAACGATGATCCAGCGCTTGCGCCCCGAGCACCCGTACTTCGATGGGCCGTCGTGGCAGGAGGCGGTGCGCGAAGCGGGTGGATGGACGGAGCCGCGCGAGGTTCGCGTGAGCACCTCGCAGCCGGCAGATCCCGACCGGATCGTCGACTACACCGCCTCGATGAGCTTCGTTGCGGCCCTACCCGACGAGGAGCGCGCCGAGTGGCTAGCCAGGGTTGCCACGCTCGTCGAGGAGGGAGAGACGCCGCCGGAGCTTCGCCTACACGTGGTGATCGGACTTGTGAGCGCCACCTGAGCCCGCGTGGCCCGGCGAAAGGACATGCAGCTCGTCGGCGCGCACGTGGCGCCCGAGCATCCGCTCGCGGAGGCCGAGGCGATCGGCGCCGACTGCGTCCAGGTCTTCCTGTCGGATCCCCAGGGATGGAAGAAGCCGCCGGCTCGCGATGACGCCGAGGAGCTGCGGACCTCCCCCCTGCCGCTCTACGTGCATGCGCCATACCTGATCAACGTCTGCTCGCCGCGCAACAACGTGCGCTACGGCTCGCGAAAGATTCTCCAGCAGACGTGTGACGCGGCCGCGGCCGTCGGGGCGGCCGCCGTGGTGGTCCACCCCGGCCACGCGGAGGACGGAATCGACGCCGGCATCGGCCGCTGGGGCCGCACGCTCGAGATGCTGAACTCAGAAGTTCCCCTCTACATCGAGAACACGGCCGGCGGCGACAACGCGGTTGCGAGGCGCTTCGACGCGCTGGCCCGCCTGTGGGAGGTGGTGACGAAGCAGGACGGCGACATCGAGCTCGGCTTCTGCTTCGACACCTGCCACGCCCACGCGGCAGGCGAGGAGCTCGATGGTGCGGTCGAGCGGGTGCGGACGATCGTCGGCCGGATCGACCTGCTGCATGCAAACGACTCCCGCGACCCGCCGGGGACGGGGGCGGACCGCCACGCGAACCTCGGCAAGGGCACGATGGGCGCCGACGCCCTGCGCGCGATGATCAGGGCAGCCGGCGCTTCCGTCGTCTGCGAGACGCCGGGCGCGGCCGAGGACATGCGGGCGGACCTGGCGTTCGTGCGCGAGGCGCTCGCGCGCTAGATCCGTCCCCCAGCCGTCGAAAGGTACATAACCCGCGCTCAGGGCGGGAAATGCACCGCTCGGCGCAGCGAGGGCTGTCAGTAGACCAGCGCCACCGCCAGGTAGTAGCCCATCACGATCGTGAAGAGCAGCGCGTCCACGCGGTCCAGCAGGCCGCCGTGCGGGCCGAAGACGCGGCCGGTGTCCTTGACGTTCAGGTCGCGCTTGATCATCGATTCGAAGAGGTCGCCCACCGGGCCGACGACCGCGATGCACATGCCCATCACGAGGGCGTCGATCCCGGGCAGCCAGTCCTGGTACAGGCCCGCGAACCAGAAGCCCAGCGTGCCGCCGACGAAACCGAAGGCGAGCCCCTCGAGCGTCTTGTTCGGCGAGAGCTGCGGCGCCAGCGGGTGCCTGCCGAACAGCCGCCCGCCCGCGTAGGCGGCGGTGTCGGTCAGGAACGTCGCCACCAGGACGTCGATGACGAGCGCGCCGCCGTGGAGCGGGAGCCTGCGCAGCAGCACGGCGTGCGCGAACGGAACGGCGATCCACATGACTCCCAGGAGCGTGATCCCGAACGCAGCGGTCACGCCCTGCCGCGCGCCACGTGCAGCGGCCAGCAGGAACATCACGGGGAAGCTGGCCACGAGCACGATCAGCATCTGGAACTGGCCGCCGTAGTAGGCGGCGATGATGAGCGCGACGGCGGCCGCCAGCGCGACCGGTGCGATGGGGCCGTAGCGCCGCGTCATCCGGAAGAGCTCCGTCATCCCGATGACGGAGAGGCCGATCATCGCGACCGCGAACGGGATGCCGCCCAGAGCCACGATGACGATCGCGAAAACGATCCACGGGATCGCGACACCGACCCGGGCCATCGTCTCCCGCGTCGGCCGGCGCTGGCGATCGCCGCGGCTCCACGGCGCCGCTCCGGCTGGCGCCGCGCGCCGCCGCCCTCGCCGGACGGGGCCCTCGGGAGGCGGCGGGCTCTGGACCCAGGGCGCGGGCTCCAGGTCTCCTTCCCGCGAAGCCCGCTCAGGCTCCAGTGGCGGCCACTCCATGGCGGGCGACCTTAACGGGAGCAGGGACTTTTCGGGCGGCTACGCGCGGGCGCCGAAACGCCGCCTGCGCGCCGCGAACTCCTCCAACGACTCCTCGAACGCCTCGCGCGTGAAGTCCGGCCAAAGCTCCGGACGGAACACCAGCTCCGAGTACGCGCACTGCCAGAGCAGGTAGTTCGAGATCCGAAGCTCTCCGCTCGTTCGGATGAGGAGATCCGGATCGTGCATCTCGGGCGCGTACAGGTGGCGGCGAAACTCCTCCTCGGTCGAGCCCCGAAAGGACGCGGCCGCGTCGAGGATCTCCGCGCGACCGCCGTAGTTGAAGGCAACGAAGAATCGGATCACGTCGTTCTCCCTAGTCAGATGCTCCGCCCACTCCATCCGACGCACGAGCTCCGACGAGATCCCCTCGCGGCGCCCGATGAACCGCATGCGGACGCCCTCCTCGTTCAGCTCCGGCGTCTCATTGTCGATGCGCTCAGCGAACATCCGCATGAGTCCGTCGACCTCGTCCTTGGGTCGCGACCAGTTCTCCGTCGAAAAGGAGAAGACCGTGAGCTCCTTGATGCCGAGGTCGACGGCGTCGCGGAGCCGCTCCTTAACGACGTCGGCGCCGGCGCGATGCCCCTCGATCACAGACAGCCCCCGCCGCTTCGCCCAGCGGCCGTTGCCATCGGTGATGATCGCGACGTATGTGGGGACAGAGGCCACGCGCCCCTGCCTAGTGGCGACTCACGCAAATACGGCCCGTTCTGGCGGCATCAGGACGCGCCTGGCGGCACGCGCCGGGCTCGACGATGTATCCAACATCGCCTTCGCCCGCCGCGTTTGCCAGCCATGCCCAGTCGCTCGCCAGAGCTGGACCGTACTTACGTGAGGCGCCACTAGACCTCGAGGATCTCTTCCTCTTTGCCCTTTAAGAGCAAGTCGATCTCGCCGACGGCCTCGTCCGTCAGCCGCTGGAGCTCCCCCTCGGCGCGGCGCTCGTCGTCCTCGCCGACCTCCCCCTCCTTCTTCAGCTCGCGCAGGTCGTGCATGACGTCGCGGCGGATGTTGCGGATGGCGACCCGTCCGTCCTCGGCCACGTGGTGGACGACCCGGACGAGGTCGCGGCGTCGCTCCTCGTTCAGCTCCGGGATCTGGAGACGGATGACGTTGCCGTCATTGGAGGGGGTGAGCCCCAGATCGGACTCCATGATCGCCTTCTCGATCTGCTTGATCGCGTTCTTGTCGTACGGCGTGAGCGTCAGGAGCCGGGCGTCGGTCGCCGCCACCTGCGCGAGCTGCCGTAACGGGGTCTCGGCGCCGTAGTAGTCGACGACCACGCGGTCGAGCAGATGCGGCGAGGCCCGGCCGGTTCGGACGGTGGCGAGCTCATGCCGGCACGCCTCAACCGACTTGTGCATCCGCTCCTCGGCGTCGTCCAGAAGCTCGTCGATCAGCTCACTCATCCAGGCACCTTCTCCTCGCGCGCCACCGCCGGCCGGTCGAGCCGCCCGTTCGAAGACACGATCGTGCCGACGCGCTCGCCCGAGACGATCCGCTGGATGTTCCGCTCATCCGCGAGGTTGAACACGCAGATCGGCAGATCGTTGTCCATGCACAGCGAGAGCGCGGTGGAATCCATCACACGAAGGCCGCGCTCGATCGCCTGGCGGTGGGTGATCTCGGGGATGAACTTCGCGTCCGGCACCTCGGAGGGGTCGGCATCGAAGACCCCCTCCACACCGTGCTTCGCCATCAGGATCACGTCCGCGTGGATCTCCAGCGCGCGCAGCGCCGCCGCCGTGTCGGTCGTGAAGAACGGGTTGCCGGTACCGGCAGCGAAGATCACGATCCGTCCCTTCTCGAGGTGCCGGATCGCGCGACGCCGAATGTACGGCTCGGCGACCTCGGTCACCTGGATCGCCGAGAGCACCCGCGTGTGGGCGCCCCGCTTCTCCAGCGCGTCCTGCAGCGTCAGCGCGTTCAGCACCGTCGCGAGCATCCCCATGTAGTCGGCGGTCGCGCGGTCCATCCCGGCCGCCGCGCCCTGAAGTCCACGGTAGATGTTGCCGGCGCCGACCACGAGCGCCATCTCGACGCCGCGCTCCGCCACATGGTGCACCTGGGCCGCTATCACCTCCACGCGCTCGGGATCCGTGCCGTAGTCCAGGGTGCCCATCAGGGCCTCCCCGGACAGCTTCAGCAGGATGCGGCCGAATGCGGGTTCGTCTGCCACGGCGCGGACAATCGTAGTGCGAGCGCGCATCTACTCGCCGACGACGAACCGGGCGAAGCGCGCGATGCGGATGTTCTCGCCCGTCTTCGATGCGAGCTCGGCGCGCAGGTCCTCGATCGTCTTCCCCCCGTAGCGATCCGAGCGCACGTGCTCCTGATCGAGGAGGGCGACCTCCTTCGTCCACTTGGCGAGCTGGCCGTGGACGATCCGCTCGACGATGTCCTCGGGCTTCCCCTCCTCGCGGGCCTTCGCCTCGAACACCCTGTGCTCGGCCTGGCGCACCTCATCCGGAATCTCGTCCGCGGACACGTAGACAGGCGGCGACGGCGCCCCGGCGATGTGGATCGCGACCTCGCTCGCGAACTCCTTGAACTCGTCGCTTCGAGCCACGAAGTCCGTTTCGCATTGCACCTCGACCAGCACGCCGACCCTGCCGGTGGCGTGGATGTAGGAGGCGACGACGCCCTCGGTCGTCGCGCGGCCGCTTCGCTTCGCTGCCGATGCCTGGCCCTTTACGCGCAGGATCTCGATCGCCCGATCGAGGTCGCCCTGCGCCTCGGCAAGCGCCGCCTTGCAGTCCATGATTCCGGCGCCGGTGCGCTCGCGCAGGGCCTTCACGTCGCCCGCCGACACCGTCTTCTCCGAGGTCACCCGCCGGCCTCCTGCCCCGCCTCGGCGCGAGCCGTCTGTTGGGAGCCCTCGGCAGCGGCCGCTGCGGCCTCCTCGGCCTCCCTGCGAGCCCTTTCCTCGGCCTCGCGCCGCTGGCGCTCCTCCTCCTCGCGCCGCCGCCGCTCCTCCTCCTCGGCCTGGCGCTTGGCCTCCGCATGGCGCCAGGCCTGGGCCGCCTCGTACACCGCCTCGCCGACCGTGCGGATCACGAGCTCGCACGAGCGGATTGAGTCGTCGTTGCCGGGGATCGGGTAGTCGATCGGCACGGGGTCGACGTTGGTGTCGACGAGGCCGATGATTGGGATCCGCAGGCGCTCCGCCTCCCGTACGGCGATCGCCTCGGTCTTCAGGTCGATGATCAGCACCGCCTGCGGGAGGCGCTTCATGTCGCGAACGCCGCCGAGGTTGTACTCGAGCTTCGCGAGCTCGGCCTCGCGCGCCATTCGCTCCTTGGTCGGCAGCAGGTCGAGCAGCCCCTCGTTGCGCAGCTCGGTGAGCTCATGGAGCCGCTCGATACGCGCCGACATCGTGTGGAAGTTCGTCAAAAGGCCGCCCAGCCAGCGCTGGCTCACGTACGGCATCTCGCAGCGGTCGGCCCACTCTTTGATCGCATCACGCGCCTGCTTCTTCGTCCCGACGAACAGGAGGGTGCCGCCTCTGCTCGCCACGTCGGCGGCGAACCGCCGTGCCTCCGCGAGCAGGTGCTCGGTCTGAAGCAGGTCGATGATGTGGATCCCGTCGCGCTCGCCGTAGATGTACGGCCGCATCCGGGGATCCCAGCGTCGCGTCTGGTGACCGAAGTGAAGGCCGGCCTCCAGCAGCTCCTTGATTCCGGGTTCGGACATGAGGCTCCCTTTTGTCGATTTGCTCTGCGTCCCGACGGGCCGCGGGGACCCGGCTTGTCGTGTGCCGGGCAGGGTCCCGCGCGCCTTCCGCCGGAGTCGGTTACGGGTCGGGGGGATTGTAGGAGGCCGGGGATCGCCGCCGATAGATGCCGGGATCGGCAGCGAGGGAAACCAGCAGCGCCCCGACCGTAATCGCGGGGTCAACGCAATCCGCATCCGACAGGTGGATGCGGATTGCAGTGACCCGCCGCTGTACTCGTTGCCTTCTATCCCGCCTGCGCCCGCTCCAGCGCCTCGGCTAGATCGGCGGGCAGTGGCGAGATGAACTCCAGGTCCTCCACGGTGAAGGGATGCCTCAACCCAAGCCGCGAGCTATGCAGGAACTGGCGAGCGAGGCCGTGGCGTCCCGCGTGACCGTACTGCGGATCACCCGCCACCGGGTGACCGATCGCCGCGAAGTGGGTGCGGATCTGATGGGTGCGACCGGTCTCCAGGCGGACCTCGACGAGGGTGTCAGCAGGGAGCGTCTCCATGACCTTGAAGTGGGTGCGGGCCTCGCGCGGGGCGCGGCCGCCGACCGCTCGCCGCACAGGCGCGCGGTAGTCACGGCCGAGCGGCGCGTCGATCGTTCCTGAGCGCGAACGCGGGCGACCCTCGATCAGCGCCACATACGTCCGGCGGACCCCGTGGGCCTTGATCTGCGCCGCGAGGCGCCGGTGTGCCTCATCGCCTCGGGCGACGAGCATCAGGCCGGAGGTGTCCTTATCGAGCCGGTGAACGATCCCCGGCCGATTGGGATGCTCCCCGCCTTCGAGCAGGTCTCCCAATGCCTCGACGAGTGTCTTCCCTCGGTGACCGGGGGCGGCATGCACGACCAACCCGGCGGGCTTGTCGACCACCGCCAGCCATTCGTCGACGTGCACGATGCGCGGCTTGTGGGTCACCCCGGCCCCGGCTTAGGCTTCGCCTCCTGGGGCTTGGCGTCGTCGCGGGCCCTCGTCGGGCTAAGCGAGACCAGGACCAGCCCCAGCGCGCCGAGCGTGATTGCGACGTCCGCGAGGTTGAACGTTGGCCAGAGCGGCACGTCGATGAAGTCGGTGACCGCGTCGGTGCGCACCCGATCGGCGAGGTTGCCAAGCGCTCCGCCCGCCAGCAGCCCGACCGCCAGCCAGAGCCCGGGCCGCGTCGGGTCTAGAGCGAACCAGACGAGCACGAGGACGAGCGCGACCACGGTCACCGCGAGCACGAACCCCTCTCCCTGACCGATGCCGAACGCGAGCCCCTCATTGGGGGTGTTGGTGAGGCCGAATCCGAGCCCGATCGACGCATGCTGGCCGACCGACAGCGAGGAGACGACGATCGCCTTCGAGACCTGGTCGAGGAGCACGACGGCGCCGCATACCAGGAGCGCTCGCCGCCAGCCGGCGATGGCGGCCGCACTGAGCCGCGAGGGCCTCACCCCGCGATGAGCGCGACGACCACGCGCTGGAGGATGATCAAGAGGATGATCGCCAGGATCGGGCTCAGGTCCAGTGCGAACCCTCCGCCACCGATCGGCGGCAGGAAGCGCCGGAAGAGGTTGAGGTAGGGGTCGGTGACCTCCTCGATGAAGCCGACCACCGCCCGCAGCGTGCGGTTGTAGGGCAACCGCGGGATCCAGGTCAAGAGCACCCTGATGATGATCAGGACCAGGTAGACGAGGAACAACGCGCCGACGTAGTCGGCGATCACCCCGCGGGTATCGGCCACCGGGATCATCGAAAGCGCTCCAGTGACGCGTTGACCGCGCTGAGGAAGGCGTCCTCCACGCCCTCGAGCTTGGCGAGGCCGGCCTCGGTGGCGCCGCTGGGCGACGCCGCCGCCCTGCGGATCGTCGCCGGATCGCGCTTGTGAAGGAGCTCCGCGGTCCCGGCAAGCGCACCCGCCACGAGCTCGGCGGCGAGGGTCGGGTCCAACCCTTCACGCTCACCACCCCGGGCCAGCGCCTCGGCAACCAAGGCGATGTATGCCGGGGAGCTCGACATGATTGCCATCGCTGCATCGATCCTCTCCTCATCCAGCGCGACCACGTCCCCCAGCACCGCGAGCAGCCCCAGAAGCTCATCCCGCAGGTCGTCCGGCATTCGGTGCGGCGGCGCGTAGCAGAGAAGGCCCCGCCTCACCTCGACCGGCTGGTTCGGCATCACGCGAAGGGTCGGCACACCCGGAAACGCCTCCGCGATCCGCGCGACGGGTGTTGCCGCCAGCATCGAGAGGAGCGCCGGCGCCCTTCCGTCCAGCTCCTCGGCGACCGCGTCAAGCGCGGCGGGCTTGACCGCGAGCACGACCACGTCGCTGTCCTCGGCGAGCTCCCGAAGGGTCGCCCGCGTCTCGCCGCCCACCTGGTGGACGAGCGCCTCCGCGCGCGCCGCATCGATGTCGCAGAACAGCATCGCGTCGGGGCCGCCCGGTCCGGCGGCCCAGCCGCGCGCCATCGCGCCAGCCATGTTCCCGGCTCCGGCGAACCCGAGCTTCATCGCCGCCGAAGCGTAGTCGCCGCACCGGGATTGTCGGATTCGTTGCCATATCGGGCACAAACCCGACAACCGCCTCCGGCGGGCGGTGGAGGTCGCCTAGGACTGGTTGAAGAAGCCCTTCTCGACGAGGCGGGCCTTCTCCTCGGCCGAGACCTCGACGTTGCGGGGCGTCAGCAGGAAGGTCTTGTCGGCGATCTTCTGCATCCCGCCGCCGAGCGCGTAGGTGAGGCCCGAGGTGAAGTCGATCAGCCGCTTCGCGAGCTCGGAGTCGGTCGTCTGGAGGTTGAGGATGACCGGCGTGTCCTCTTTGAACTTGTCGGCGACCTCCTGCGCGTCGTTGAAGCTGTAGGGGGTCACGAGGTGAACCCGGACGTCGGCGCCGTTGCCTCCGACCGGCCGCAGCCCCCGCCGGCCCACTGGCTCATCCTCGGCGAAGATGTCGTCGATCTCATCGCGCCCGCGGCGCCGCTCGCGGAGCGCGCTCACCGTCGCTCCACGGGGTGCCGGAGCCTCGTACATGTCCTGCCCCGTCTCGGGCTCGTACATGTCGCCCTCCCCGTAACCGGGGTCCTCGGCGAGGCCGAAGTAAACGAGCGCCCGGTGCCATGTGTCGCGGAATGCCATTGCTCAGCGTACGTTCGCCTCTGGAGAGGCTATTCCTGTACGAATTATTGCGGGTTCCGGGTCGACGTCCGCCGTCTCCTACGCGTATAGCTCCGTCCCCAAGCGGATGATCGTGGCCCCCTCCTCCACCGCGACCTCCCAGTCCTGGCTCGAGCCCATGGAGAGGCGAGAGAGCCCGTGCTCCGCGGCGAGCTCGGCGAGCCGCGCGAAGAACGGCCGCGAAGCCTCCGGATCGGTACTGAACGGGGGCATCGTCATCAGCCCGACCACGCGCACCGGGCAGCGCGCGATGAACACGCCGAGCTCCTCCGGCGCGACGCCCGCCTTGCTCTTCTCGCCGGCCACGTTCACCTCCACGAGCACCTCGGTCGTCTCGTCTCCGTGCCTTCCGAGCTGCTCGAGCGCGGAATCGGTCGCGACCGAGTGGATAAGTCGCACGAGCGGCAGGATGCGCTTGACCTTGCGGCTCTGCAGGTTGCCGATGAAGTCCCACGTGAACGCGTCGCCGTAGCGCTCGTGCTTGGCCTCGAGGTCCTGAAGCCGGTTCTCGCCCACGAGCTCGATGCCGGCCTCAGCGAGCGCGGCCATCTCCTCCACTGGCACGTACTTTGTCGCGGCGAGGATCTCGACGTCGGGGCCGGCTCGCTCCCGCACTTGCTCGAGGTTCGCGCGGATGCGATCGG